>JAKBCE010000197.1 GCA_021808195.1 Pseudomonadota bacterium | reverse complement strand
CTACTTCCACATCAGCACCGCGTACGGGATTCTGCGCCACTCGGGCGTCGAGCTCGGCAAGCGCGACTATCTCGCCGGCATTCCGATGACGATGGTCTGAGACAGCGCAGGCCGTCCGGTGGTGTCGCCGCCGGACGGCCAGACGTCTTGGCGCGAAGGTGCTGGCAGCCCAAAGTGCACCTTTTTGCCGCAACCTGCCGCGGTCGCAGATTCAGACTCTGCGGGCAGCGGAGCACGCGAGCGTGCGCGATGGGATCGATTTACGCGACCACACTGAGATGTCACACCGCGAAGAGCGGCTCGACATCCCGTGATGAACCACCACCCCCTGTCGCGAAATCACGGCGATCACCTCGCGCCGATCGGTCGGCGGCGCGGCGCTGAAAACTGGGTCCGGTATGCGCTCGGCGTTACTCCCACGTGACGCTTGAAGTGGTGACGCAGCCCGGCTGAAGTGCTGAAGCCCGCCTTCAACGCGACCTCGTCCAGTTCGGTCGCGTCGGTCTCGAGCAGGAAGCGCGCCGCCTCCACGCGGGCGGCTGTCACCCATCGGCCGGGCGGTATTCCCGTCGCCTGCTCGAACCGTCTGATGAACGTTCTTCTGCTCATCGCCGCGCGCCGCGCCATGTGTGCAACGGTCCAGCGTGCGGCCGGCTCCCGTCTGATCGCCTCGAGCAACGGGCCCAATCGACCCCCAGCGTGCGCGGGGATCGGTCGCTCGATGAACTGCGCCTGACCACCCTCGCGATGTGGTGGCACGACCATCCGACGGGCGACCTAGTTCGCGACCCGCGCGCCGAAGTCCTTGCGGACCACATACAGCAGAAGATCCACCCCGGCCGCCGATCCTGCCGACGTCAGAATCTGACCCTCATCGACGTAGAGTACGTTCGCATCGACGTCGACAGTCGGATACATCGTGCGCAGCTTCTCGGCATGAAGCCAATGCGTCGTCGCTTTGCGACCCGCAAGAAGCCCGCACGCCGCAAGCAGAAACGCCCCGGAACAGATCGACACGATCCGCGCGCCCCTGTCATGGGCTGCCAGGAGTGAGGCTCGCACGGCGGGAGAAGGAAGCGCTCCGTCCGTGCGCCAGCAGGGAATCACGACCGTCCCAGCCTCGGCAAGCCGCTCGAGTCCGGCTTCGGCAATCACACGCAGCCCCCCGGTCGCCCGCAATGGCCCGGGCTTTTCCGCCACCGTGACGAAGCGGTACCAGTCCGGCTGCATCTGCGGCCTATGCAGCCCGAACACTTCAGCCACGATGCCCGTTTCGAAGGCTGCGAGGCCGTCGTGCAACAGAGCGGCCACCAGGCGATTGGGGCCCCGTCGGCGCTTTGGCATGATTTCAATTTTAAATGGCATTTATGCCAATGGTAAGCCGCGCCCGCCGCCGGCAAGCTCCCCCCAGCCATCGAGGAGGCCGGCATGAGCAACAATGTCACCGCGGTCGCACCGGCGCCGAGCAGCGACGCCATTGCACATTTCGAGCAGACATTCAGGTTCGAGACGGACTGTTGGGATGTCCACGAGGCTCTGTTGTCAGGACAGAGCGGATTTGTGCTCCTCGACGTCCGCAGCCCCGAGCTCTACGGGCGCGGCCACGTTCCCGGTGCCTTGGGCTTGCCGCATGGCAAGATCACGGCCGGCAAGATGGCGCAGTGGCCGCTGGAGACGCTCTTCGTGGTGTACTGCGCGGGACCTCATTGCAACGGAGCCACGCGCGGCGCCCTGCGGTTAAGTCAGCTGCATCGCCCGGTCAAGGTGATGGCCGGCGGACTGACCGGCTGGATGGATGAAGGCTTCGCCCTGAGGGCGGGAGATGCCCCGTAATCAGTCGAGTGGCCTCGCGGGCGTCGCCGGGCGGATCGCACGCGTGATCGAACGGCGCAGAACCCACCGTGTCGCGCCCGCCATCGATGAGGCAGCGCTCGCGGCACGACTCGCATCCTACGACTTCGCCCAGCCGAGAGCGCTGGATGAAGTCACCGGCGATCTGCTAGATCTCCTGACGCGGTATGCGGTTCGGAGCGATCACCCGCGCTATTTTGGCTTGTTCAATCCGCCAGCGCTGATTCCCGCGATCGCCGACGACTGGATTGCTTCTGCCATCAATCCACAACTGGCGGTCTGGAGCCATGCGCCGGCGGCCGCCGAGATAGAGCGCAAGCTCGTCCTGTTCTTCGGCCGATGGATCTGGCCCGAGCAGACCTTGGCGGGCACGTTCACCTCCGGGGGAAGCGAGGCGAACATGACGGCGCTGCTGGTGGCATTACAGGCGCGCTATCCGCAGTGGCACCAGGGCGGGATCCCGCGTACGGGACGCCCGCCGGGTGTCTTTGTCTCCTCCGAGTCCCATCTGGCATGGATCAAGATCGCCCGCATGTGCGGACTCGGGAGCCAGGCCGTCCACCTGGTCCGTCCTGCAGACGGTCTCGCGCTCTCGGGGGCGCAGATGCAGGCCGCACTTTCAAGTGTCGCCGCTGATCCCGTACTCGTAGTCGCCACCGCGGGGACGACGGCCCATGGCGCCATTGACGATCTTGCCGGCATCGCGGCGGCCGGTCATGAGCACCACGCTCACGTTCACGTCGATGCAGCGTGGGCGGGCGGTGCTCTGCTCAACAGCCCGACTCGCCCTCTATTTAACGGCATCGAGGCTGCGGACTCGGTGACCATTGATCCGCACAAGTGGCTTGCCGTGCCCATGGGTACGGGACTGTTTCTCAGCCGAAGCTGGCAGGGCCTGGAGCGCACCTTCGACGTCGCGAACGGATACATGCCTTCGGCGTCCACTGAACACCGGGACGCCTATATCCACTCTGTACAGTGGTCGCGTCGGTTCATGGGTGCGAAGCTGTTTGCGTCGTTGGCGACCATGGGACTTGCGGGCTATCAGCAGATGATCGCGAGGCAATTCGAACTCGGGGCCCGCCTGCGCGCGCGACTCTCTGAAGAGCACTGGCAGATCGACAATCGGACGGAGCTGCCCCTCGTCTGCTTCTCCCCCCGGTTCGATGGCGAGCGCCGCGCCCTTCTGATTCGCAGTATTGCTGAGCAGGTCATTCGGGAGGGTTCGGCGTGGATTTCCGTCGCCACACTGCGCGGGCAGCCCGTGTTGCGGGCGTGCATCACATCCTTCGAAACCTGCGAGGATGATCTCGAAGCGCTTCTGAAGTGTCTGAACGCAGCACGAACGGCCGCCCTGACGGACGTATCCTGACCGGACCAGGTGCGTCCGCGGAGGCGTCAGGGCGCCGGAACCATCGGTGAATCACTCCGCAGGCCGATGCGCACATCACGAACGCGCATGGCGTTCAGTCGCGCCCTTCGCCCGCGAGCGCACCGGTTCAGTTCGATCCTGCCGGAGGGGATGTCTGCGGCACAGGCACCGTGGGTGGCGTTGCGCCTGCTGGCGCCGGGTTCGGCAGCGTCACCGGCTCATTTGATGCGCGCTTTCCTGAAGGCGCCGCTTTAGGGGCCGGCGTTTGCGCAGATGCGCCAGACGGCGCAACCGCGGACGCGCGCGCGCCTTCACCGACTCCCGCGCGCCGCACTGCATGCGAGGACGGGACACTGAGTGGCGGGTTTACAGCGTTCTGTGCCTTCTCGATTCCAGAACTCTTGGATTCAGAGATCCTCGGCGACGGAATCATCGGCACAGACGACAGCACCACCGGCGCCTTCTTCGCCCGCTTCGTCTGCGCAGCCGTCTGCGGTGACTTTTTGCGCGCCGCAGGGTGGACCTTCCCGGTCGCCGCCTTGTGCGGGGCCGGCAGCTGGTCCACCGCGACCCTCGCCACATTCACGACCGAAGGATCGTCACGGAGCTTGACGTAGAGCTCACCGTCCGCCGGATGCGGCACCGGCAGCGCGTAGCCCGGAAATCCGTCCGGCACCTGGACGGCATGGTGGAATGCAGGATCATTGGCAATGGCGTCGACCAGGAACAGGTCCGAGCCGGACAGCTTGCAGGCCAGTTTCGGCGTGGCAGGGCAGACCATGTGGTGCAATTGCGGCAGCCGCACCAGGGTGGCCAGAGGCTGCCAGCCGCCCTTGACCCCCTCATCAATGACCCGGAACTGCAGTGGCCCGAACGCCGAAGGCCCGAAGGCCCGCGCTGGATCGAGCGTCGCGATGGCCACCTGCTGATTCTCGAGGGTGATGCCGCCGTTCGTCAGACTGAGGGTGGTCGAGTACAGACCATCGGTCGTGGCCACCTGGATCGATTCGTCCTGGTCGAATGCCATGGGTGCCACGGCGCGCACCGAGAATGTCAGCTGCGCATGTTGGGGCAGCTCATTGCCATTGCCCAGACGAATGTGGCTGGGCGCATCCGCACCCGAGAGATACACGCTCTTGGCCATGAGCGCGACACTCGGCCGTGGCGCGGCGACGGCTGCCTCGAGCGTGAGCACCCGACCGTCCTTCAGCTGCACGCGCACCGTGCCCGCGTCGCCCGCCTTCAGTCGCGCCGCGGCCTTCGGCTCCTCGGCCGTCACGGTGAGCTGATCGACGCCGTGATGCGTCCTCAGCGTGCCCGGGACGAAGACGACGCGGTCGAGGGTCAGGCGAGCCACCTCGTCGAGTCGACTGCCCTTGAGAATTCCCTCACTGTCTCCGGCATGGAGCACGAAGCTGTCGAGGCTGGCGGGCACCGAGTAGGCATCCAGCGGCACCCGGACCGGCGCCGCCGTACCGAACTGGCTCAACAGCACGGTGAGCGGCCCCGGCTGCGCATCCTTCAGCGGAAGCTGCACCTTCACTTCGTTCGCATGCACCGCCGTCCAGTGTGCTGA
>JAKBCE010000196.1 GCA_021808195.1 Pseudomonadota bacterium | reverse complement strand
GCGAGCGCGGCCGCCCGGTCTGACCATCCCTTGCACTCGTCGACCCGAGAGCACTCGGCGAGCGCGTTCTGGGCAGCTTCGTACGTCACCGGGAGCCGGGCATCAGTTGCGGCCGGGAGGTTCTGCTGTCGCTCAGGCATGCGTGTCTCCGTGGCCGCGCGCGCGGCTCGTCAATGCGTCGTTGAAGTCCTTAGCGGGCGGTGCGGGGGTCTGGATCTCGACGCGCACGCGCCCCTGCAGGCGCACCATCAGCTGCGCGGCCGCCATGAGTCCCGCTTCGTCGCGATCGGCGTAGATCCTGAGCGTGCGCACGCCCTCGGGCGGCTCGAATTTCGCGAGCAGCGCCGTGTTGAGTGCGGCCCACACCGGAACCTGCTCGAGCACCGCGGCGGAAAGTGCCGTCTCGAGGCCCTCGGCGATCCCGAGCACCTCGGTGGGCGCCATCAGCCGCACGGCGCAACCATCCCGGCCGGTGAGCGGTGAGAGGATCTTGCGCGGCTCGTGCCCCTCGAGCTTCTGGCCGCCACGCAGGTAGGTGACATGGGCCGTGACCAGTGCGCCGGCACGGTCGCGCACCTCGGCGAGCAGCGCCGGAAACTTGCCGACGCGGTGCCCCTCCGCGAAGTACTCGACGCTCGGATGCGCCTTCAGGCCACACTCTGCGGGCAATGGCCAAAGCCCCCGACTCTCGAGGTAGTCAACCGCATCGGGGCAATCGACGACCGCGCAGGCCGAGCGAGCGAGTGAGCGAACACGGCGCGGCGGTTCGGCAGCGGTCTCGTCCTGGTGCCGTCTCGATCGCAACTCGGGAGCCTCCATTCCCGAAGCGATGGGTGGGTCGGTGCTCTCGATGACAGCCGCCTGCAGCACGCGCCGGCGCGCTTCGGAGAATCCCCAGCCGTAAACGCGCATCAGGAGCCCGAAGCCATCGCCGGCGCCACAGCCGCGGCAGATGAAATCCCCGCGGAGCTTGCGGTTGTCGAACGTGAACCGATCGCGGCCGCCGCACGCGGGACAAGGCCCGGCTTTCTTCAGCCTGAGCGACTCCTCCGGGATTCCGAGGCGCACGAGGACGGCCGGCCACGACGTGCCGATCTGCGCGTGAATATCTGCGGCGCGCAGCATCACGCGACCCTCGAGCGCGAGCGGGCGAACTTGATCCGGCGATGCGTCAGCCAGCCGGCGACGGCAGCGCTTGGCGTCTCGGGCTGCATCGACCAATAGCGCGCCGGGATCTTCTGCTCGGGCAGTTCGAAGCGCTCGCGCATCGCGTGCCAGGCCGCTGCCCGGCACTTGTTGGGCGTCGCGGCCCACTTTGCCGGGTCGCGCCGCACCGCATCGCCGAGGGCTTCGCAAAAGAACCGCAGCACCTCGGGCGAGTGCGGCGTCGGGGCCTCGGCCTGCGCGTCGATATCCAGCTCGCCGAGCGCAGCGTCCTGTACGGCGATCGCCTTGGCGCTCGGAGCCGGCGCCCAGCCGCAGAGCTTGCAGCCGCTGCCATCCTCGCTCACGAGCCAGGTGTGATGACACTCGGGGCACGTGCGTGGCTTTTCGACCGTCTGAGTGCGACTGCGCGCCTCGGCCTCGTGGTTTACGTTGCGCGAGTCGTCGAGGGTCCAACCGAACTCCGAGGTGGGCAGCCCGAGGTTCTCGACAACGCGGCCGTGGTCGATCAGCACGAAGTGATCCTTGCCCGGCGCTGGCCTCATCCCGCGGCCGACCATCTGCAAGTACATTGGCAGGCTGCGGGTCGGGCGCGCGAGCACGATGCACTCGACGGCCGGAACGTCGACGCCGTAGGCCATGAGGAAGCAGTTGACGAGCACCCGCGTCTGCCCTGTCTCGAGGCGCTCGATTGCTTGCTCGCGCGTCGGTTCGTCGTCCTGGTCGGTGAGCAGCTCGGCGGCGATGCCGACGCGGCTGAATCCTTCGATGAGGGACGCGCCGTGCGCCTTGTTGCAGGCGAACACGATGGAGCGCTTGCCGGCAGCGATGGCGAGGTAGTTCTGCACCACGTCGCCGATCAGCTTGGGGCGCGAGAGCAGATTCCCGACCGCGCCCTCGGCGTAGTCGCCGGCAGTGTCTTTCGGGAGTGCCTTCAGCTCTGCGCGCGAGACGATCGGGACGGAGAAGATCCTCGGCCGCACGAGGCTGCCTTCGCGGATCAGCTCGAGGATGGACGGCCCGAGTATCAGCCGATCGAATGCCATCGAGAGGGATTTGCCCGACTTTCGGGCGGGCGTCGCCGTGAACCCGAGCCGCAACGCCTCCGGATAGCGCTCGAGGATGGCGAGCCGGGAATCAGCCGCCGAGAGGTGCGCCTCGTCGAAGATCACGACCTCGGCGCTCGGCAGCGGCATGCGGGCATCGCCGATGCATCGCCTGTACAGCGTGTCGGCCGAGCACACCTGCACGAGCTTGGAGGCATCGAACATGCCCCGCAGCTCGGCGGCGATCACACCGTGCGCCACGCCGAAGGCTTCGAGGCGCTCGTGAATCTGGCGCACCAGGCGCGTGCGCGTCGCCAGAATCAGAACGCGGAGCATCTGGCTTGAGGCGCAGAGCGTCACCGCGGCGATCTCGTGAGTTTTGCCCCCGCCGGTCGGAAGCTGGCGAAGGATGCGGCGCTCGCCGTCGTGCATAGCCTGGGCGATTTCGGCGAGGCCCTGGCGTTGGTACGACCGCAGCGCGTCACAGGCAGCCGGCAGCGAATCGAGGAAGCCAGCGAAGGGGAGGGAGGCCTTCCCCTTACCGGAGTCGGCACCCCAACCCTCAGAACTCCGTAGAGAGTCACTGCCACCTTCGGAAGCATCCCATTCCAACGCGCTGGCTACCCCGAACCCATTGGGGGACCTATTGGGTAAGCCATTGGGTAACCTATTCACGGCCATCCCTCCTTGGCGGGAAGGGAACGACGCCGGATTTTTCCTTGGCCCACCGTCTCCTTGCGCCGCTCTTACCGCCTTCGCTCTGCCTCTGGCGCCAGTCGACGTAGTGGGCTCGGTGCGCCTCCATCCGGCGATTCACGAGGCCGCCGGGCGTATGTTCGAACTTCCGGCCGATGACAGACCAGACGGCTGCGAAGGCCTGCGCGTCAACGCCGAGGATGGACGCCAGGCGCGTCGAATCCTCCGGCAGCGGGCCGATCTCCCATTGCGTAGCGAGCAGCATCCAGTACGCGCCGCGCTCGAGCAGCGTCCAGCCTGCGGTGCTGCGCAGGAAGTCGCCGAGGTAGAACGGCACGTATGGGAAGGACTTCGGCGCGCTCATGCAGCACCTCGAGGGCGCAGCGAGAGCGGCCAGCGGCCGCCTGAATGCCAGGGAAGTCGCACCAGGTCGGGTGCGCCCCGGTCACAGAGGATGCAAGGCGCGGCGACTTGCGTGCCGTATTTGCTGTCAGTGCTCCGGCAGGCCCGACACACGCCGCAGGCGCGGCAGACTGCCTGGGAGGCACCACACCCGAGACAGCTCGCTGGAGGGTCGATGGATTGCGGCGCACGCTCGCCGCGTGTGAGAATGCCCATGCGAGATCCTCACGCCGGCCGGGAAAGTACTGCCTCCCGCGTCCGGCGTTTTCGTTGGTGGACGAGGTTAGGCAGCGACTCGCGCCGCAGGCGCCTGCGCAGCGAGGCTATCGAGCCACGCGTCGAGGTCTTCTTTCAGGTAGATCGCGGACCCCCCGTCGGTCTTGAGATACCGCGGGCCCGGGTCGCCGGGATCGTCAATGCCTCGCAGGCGCTTCTTTCGCAACCACGAGACAGACCGGCCGATGTAGATCGCGGCCTCGCCGGTAGAGTAACCGCGCTTTGGAGTTTCCTGTCGGATCGTCACGTCGATTCACTCCGCGCCACGCAGTGCTTACCACTGCTTGGGCGGAATGATGGGACGCGACTTAAATTAGCCGTTTGGCGGGGTTACGGGTCGGGAAGCTTCCAGCTCGAATTGCGGCCGCCCGGCGCACTCACCACGCGTAGGGCTTGCTTGGCGCGCTCGAGGGTGCGCTTCGAGAAGCCTGCCATTTCACCGCGCTGGAACACCTCGCGTGCCAGCATCGGACCGCTGCCAAGAAGGGCGCGGAGCCATTCTTGGGGGCTCTCGGGATTGGTCTCATTCGTGGAGCAGGCGACGAGCGGCGCTTTGCCGCTGCACCGTTGGTGCGCCTCGGCACGCAAGTGCTCGAGCAGTCGGTCGTCATAGCTCGCCACCGGCGCGTACTCGCTGCGCACCTGTCGCACGTGATCGAGGGTGCAACCGCGCTCTCTCGCAATACCAGCGACGGCGTGCGCGGGGCGCCATCCATGCCGAATGCGCCAGTAGTATTCGAAAGCGATATCCGCTTCGAGTGAATTGTCGGGTACACCACGGCCGCGCGGTGCTTTTGGAGGTTGCCGAATCGCCTCAGAGAGCGCGCGAGCCAGTTCCTCGTCCGACATCAGCTTCTCACGTAGCTGCGCAGCCTCCTGTTGCTCGCCCAGAGCCATCTGCGCCGCGCTCGTGAGAATCCACTCGTTCAGGACGCCACGATTGGGAAACGGTCCGACGAGAGTCCCGTCAGGGCTGACGGCGTACCAGGTGCCGTCTTGTGCTTGCGCTGCCTGGTAGGCCACTGCGGTCAGCCTCCGACCTTCTCGACTGCGGCGCGTAGATCATCCGGTTGGAGATGCGCGTACCGCTGCGTCATGATCGGCGAGCTGTGGCCGAGCAACCGCTGCACCGTGTAGAGATCGGCGCCTGCGCGCTTTACACGCGAGGCAAAGCTATGGCGCAGGTCGTGGATGCGGAATCCCTCAATGGCGGCTGCCGTC
>JAKBCE010000045.1 GCA_021808195.1 Pseudomonadota bacterium | reverse complement strand
GGTTGTGCTTCAGTACCTCCCCCCACAGAACCTGCGCAATGTCCGCCATCCCCAGCGGCATGCCCGGATGGCCCGAATTGGCCTGCTGTACCGCGTCCATCGACAGGGCGCGAATGGCGTTGGCTAGATCCCGCCGTGTGCTCATGAGGGTCTCCCCTGCGGGCCATGCGGCCCGGTGGTGCTGTGGCGCGTGCCCGCCGCTGCGGGCGCAGCTCAACCAGTTCGGCGCAGTACCGCGTGGCCGTAGCGCTCGGCGATCTGCTCGAGCGGTACCGGACGAATCAGCGCCCCCTGACCGGCGGCGCCGAACGCCTCGAAGCGCGCTTTGCACAGCGTCCGGGCCGCCGCCGTCGCGGCTTTTAGGAACCGGCGTGGATCGAAGTCATCGGGCTTCTCGGCAAGTGCGCGGCGCACCGCAGCGGTCATGACGATGCGAATGTCGGTGTCGATGTTCACTTTGCGCACGCCGTGGCGGATGCCCTGGCGGATCTGCTCGATCGGTACGCCGTAGGTTTGCGGGATCTGTCCGCCGTGCTCGCGCAGGATCGCGAGCCATTCCTGCGGCACCGAGGAGGAGCCGTGCATGACCAGATGCGTGTTGGGCACGGCCCGATGGATCTGCTCGATCCGATCGATCGCCAGGACGTCATGCGTCGGCTGGCGCGTGAACTTGTACGCACCATGGGAGGTGCCGATCGCGATCGCGAGCGCATCGACACCGGTGTGCGCGACGAACTCGGCAGCCTGGGCAGGATCGGTGAGCAGTTGCTCGCGCGCCAGATGACCCTCCGCCCCGACACCGTCCTCCTCGCCCGCAAGGCCGGACTCGAGCGAGCCGAGGCAGCCGAGTTCGCCTTCGACCGACACACCGATCGGGTGGGCCATCTCGACGACACGCCGGGTGACCTCGAGGTTGTAGGTGTAAGCGGCCGGCGTTTTCATGTCCTCCAGCAGCGAGCCGTCCATCATGACACTGGTGAAGCCGGCGCGGATGGAGCGTTGACAGACCGCGGGACTAGCCCCGTGATCCTGATGTAGTACCAGCGGCACGCTCGGCCAGCTCTCGACTGCCGCCTGCACGATGCGCCGCAGGAAGGATTCTCCGGCGTAGCTGCGCGCCCCGGCGGAGGCCTGCAGGATCGCCGGACTGTCGGTTTCAGCCGCTGCCTGCATGATGGCATGCACCTGCTCCATGTTGTTGATGTTGAAGGCGGGTACGCCGTAGCCGAACTCCGCCGCGTGATCGAGCAGTTGTTTCAATGCGATGAGCGCCATGGGTCCCCCAGAGTGTTCAGCTGTGCCTTCTCGGCTCGAGCGCCGCGTACTCAGCGCGACGTACCGCTGCGCTCGCGGTCCCGGGCATCGTTGCGACGTTCGATGAGCCGCCAGATCATCGGTGTGAAGATCAGTTGCATCGCCAGGTCCATCTTGCCGCCAGGACAGACGATGGTGTTCGGACGGGACATGAACGAGTCCTTCAACATCGAGAGCAGATAGGGAAAATCGATGCCGCGTGGATTGGCAAAGCGGATGACGAGGAATGACTCGTCGGGCGTCGGAATGAATCGGGCGATGAAGGGATTGGAGGTATCGACCACCGGCACGCGCTGGAAGTTGATGTGTGTGCGGGAGAACTGCGGGCAGATGTAGCTCACGTAGTCCGGCATGCGGCGCAGAATGGTCTCGGTGACCGCCTCGGCGCTGTAACCGCGTGTCGACTTGTCGCGCTGCAGTTTCTGGATCCACTCGAGGTTGATCACCGGCGTCACCCCGATCAGCAGATCGACGTGCCGGGCCACATTGACCTCCTCGGTGACCACCGCGCCGTGCAGTCCTTCGTAGAAGAGCAGGTCCGTGTCCGCCACCAGTTCTTCCCACGCGGTGAACGTACCGGGCGGCTGGCCGTAGGGAGCCGCCTCGGCCGTATCGTGCAGGTACTTGCGTACCCTGCCGGTGCCGCTGTGCCCGTAGAGCCGAAACAGCTCTTCGAGCTCCGCGAACAGATTGGTCTGCGGCCCGAAATGGCTGAGGTGCTGATCGCCGCGCTCGAGCGCACTCGCCAGCTGCGCTTTCATCTCGGCCCGATCGTAGCGGTGGAAGCTGTCGCCTTCGACGAAGGCGGCCTTGATGTGCTCGCGCCGGAAGATCTGCTCGAACGTCTTGCTCACCGAAGTGGTGCCGGCGCCCGAGGAGCCGGTGACCGCAATGATGGGATGGCGCGCCGACATGGTGTGCTCCGGATCAGACGGTGGGGGTCGTGAACAAGCCGCGGGCGCCAAACAGAGGAACGTCGAGCTCGAATTCGTTGTGGTCGCGGTGGTAGCGCTCGATGCGCTCAACTTCCGCGCGCGTGCCGAAAACGAAGCTCACGCGCTGATGCAGCTCCTGCGGGATCAGCTCGAGCACCGGGCCGAGTCCGGTGCTCGCCCGCCCGCCGGCCTGCTCGATGAGAAAGCCGATCGGATTGGCTTCGTACAACAGGCGCAAGCGGCCCGGCTGGCCCGGGTCACGCCGGTCGCGCGGGTACATGAACACCCCGCCGCGCATCAGAATGCGGTGCGTCTCGGCCACCAGCGAGGCGATCCAGCGCATATTGAAATCCCGCCCGCGCGGCCCGCTCTGGCCCTGCAGGCACTCGTGCACGTAGCGGCGGATGGCCGGCTCCCAATGCCGCGAATTCGACGCGTTGATTGCGAACTCACTGGTGGTGTCGGGAATGCGCAGGTTCGGATGCGTGAGGGAGAACTCGCCGATCTCCCGATCGAGCGTGAAGCCATGCACGCCGCGCCCGGTCGAGAGCACCAGCATGGTCGAGGGGCCGTAGATGGCGTAGCCGGCGCACACCTGGGCGCTGCCCGGCTGCAGGAAATCCGCAGCGCTCGGCTCGCTCACCCCCTCCGGACAGCGCAGCACCGAGAAGATGCTGCCCACCGCAACGTTCACATCGATGTTGGAGGAGCCGTCGAGCGGATCGAACAGCAGCAGATACCGCCCGCGCGGATACTGCGGGGGGATCGGGTACGGCTCGGCCTGCTCCTCTGAGAGCATGCCGGCGAGCTGCCCGCCCCACTCATTGGTGCGCAGGAAGATCTCGTTGGCGAGCACATCGAGCTTTTTTTGCGCCTCACCCTGTGCGTTGAGACTGCCGGCCTCCCCGAGTGCATTGGCGAGGGCGCCCTTGCCGATGAGCGCGGCGATGCGCTTGCACGCGAGGCGTACGTCGTGGATCAGCGCGGTGAGACCGCCTCCGCCGGGAATGCCGGGGGAGGCGCTGAGCCGGCGCTGCTCCTCGATCAGAAAGCGCGTGATGGGGGTCGCATTGGACATCGTCTCAGTGTTCATGTGCCCCTGCCTCGGCGAACACGCGGCTCGCGCGGATGTCGGCGGTCTCGATGGTCTGCAGGTCATCTCGGCTGAGTGGTGCGGCGCGCCGCTCGAACAGCCGGCTCGCCTGGCGCAGGCGCGCCCGGTCGAGTGCGTTGCGGATGGAGCGTGCATTGGCGAAGTGCGGTTGCTGGCGTCGCAGCTCGATGTAGGTGCTGAGCGCCTGCTCGGCGCCCTCGCTCAGCCGGTAGTGCATCTGCTCGAGCATCAGATGGGCGATGGCGAGCAGCTCCTCGGCGCTGTAGTCGGGGAACTCGATGTGATGGGCAACGCGCGAGGACAGGCCGGGGTTGCTGTGAAAGAACGTGTCCATCTGCGCCTTGTAGCCGGCGAAAATGACCACCAGGTCGTCGCGCTGGTTCTCCATCACCTGCAGGAGAATCTCGATCGCCTCCTGGCCGTAATCGCGCTCGTTCTCCGGACGGTACAGGTAGTAGGCCTCGTCGATGAACAACACGCCCCCCATGGCGCGCTTGAGCACTTCGCGCGTCTTCGGGGCAGTATGCCCGATGTACTGACCGACCAGGTCATCGCGCGTGACGGCAACCAGGTGGCCTTTGCGCACGTAGCCGAGCCGATGCAGGATCTCGGCCATACGCATCGCGACGGTGGTCTTGCCGGTGCCGGGGTTGCCGGTGAAGGACATGTGCAGGGCCGGTGCGCCGGTGACGAGTCCGACCGCGCTGCGCAGCTTATCGATGAGCAACAGCGCAGCAATGTCCCGGATGCGGCTTTTGACCGGGGCGAGCCCGATCAGCTCGCGGTCGAGACGCTCGAGCACCTCGGCGACCTGTGAGTCGCGGTAGGCGGCATCGAGATCGAGCGGCTCAGGCGCTGGGGGCGCCTCTGAGAGCGGCTCGCTGGTGCCGGTCGTGGGCTTCATGGTGCATCAATACCGCTCGCCTTCGGGGCGCTCGCTCGAGTAGGCACGGGTCGTGTAGCGCACCGTGCGTCCCGCACCCTCCTCGCGCACCAGCGCGAAGCCCGGCTCGTGCGCCGGTCGGTTCACGATGAACGAGAGTCGCAGCGACTCGCGCCCGCGGCTCGCATCAAAGGCGTTGACCTTGATGTAATGGCGCGGGAACGTGCTGCGGCAGGCGTTGACCTCGGCCATGATGGCCGCGGCATCGCGCACATCGAACATCGGCAGACCGAACATCTCCCAGTAGGTGTTGCGCGGATGCGGATCGTCGGTGTACTCGATCGAGATCGCCCAGCCCTGCTCGAGGCTGTAGTCGATCTGGCGGCGGATCTGCTCATCGCTGAGATCGGGCAGGAACGAAAAGGTACCCTGGGTAATGCGCATGATGAGGCCCTCGGGGTTGCAGCGCGATCAGGCGACCTGCGGGGTCGGCACGAAGTCCGGTGTGTCGGTGCTGGCGTAGTTGAAGGTCACCTCGCCCCAAGTGTCGAGTGCGGCACGCAACGGCGTGCAGTCACGGGCCGCCGCGGCGAGAATCTGCGGGCCTTCGTTCCAGAGGTCCCGGCCTTCATTGCGCGCCAGCACCATCGCTTCGAGCGCCACGCGGTTGGCGGTCGCGCCGGCGGCAATCCCCATCGGATGGCCGATGGTCCCGCCGCCAAATTGCAAAATCGTGTCCTCACCCAGGTAGTGCAGCAGCTGGTGCATCTGCCCGGCATGAATGCCGCCGGAGGCGACCGGCAGCACGCCGTAGAGCCCGGCCCAGTCCTGTTCGAAGAACAACCCGCGCTGCAGATCGACGGCGTTGTGACCTTCACGCAGCACGTTGTAGAAGCCCTGCACGGAGTTCGGATCGCCTTCGAGCTTGCCGACCACCGTGCCGGCGTGAATGTGATCGACGCCGGCGAGGCGCATCCACTTGCAGATCACGCGGAAGGACACGCCATGGTTCTTCTGACGCGTGTAGGTGGAGTGACCGGCCCGATGCAGGTGCAGGATCATGTCGTTGCGGCGTGCCCAGCGCGACATCGATTGGATGGCGGTGTAGCCGATGACCAGATCGATCATCACAATCACCGAGCCCAGGTCGCGCGCGAACTCGGCCCGCTCGTACATGTCCTCGAGCGTTCCGGCCGTCACGTTCAGATAGTGTCCCTTGACCTCGCCGCTCGCCGCCTGGGCGCGATTGACCGCTTCCATGCAGTAAAGAAAGCGGTCTCGCCAGTGCATGAACGGCTGGGAGTTGATGTTTTCATCGTCCTTGGTGAAATCGAGCCCGCCTTTGAGTGCCTCGTAGACCACCCGACCGTAGTTGCGGCCGGACAGCCCGAGTTTGGGCTTCACGGTCGCCCCGAGCAGCGGGCGGCCGAACTTATCGAGCCGCTCACGCTCGACGACGATGCCGGTCGGCGGTCCAGCATAGGTCTTGACGTAGGCGGTCGGGAAACGCATGTCCTCGAGCCGCAGTGCCTTCAGGGGTTTGAAGCCGAACACGTTGCCGATGATCGAGGCGCTGAGGTTGGCGATCGAACCGGGCTCGAACAGATCGAGGTCATAGGCGATGTAGGCGAAGTACTGGCCGGGCGCGCCCGGCACCGGATCGACCCGATACGCCTTGGCCCGATAGCGCTCGCAGGCAGTCAGCCGGTCGGTCCAGACGACGGTCCAGGTGGCCGTCGAGGATTCCCCGGCGACGGCAGCGGCGGCCTCCTCCGGTTCGACGCCCTCCTGCGGGGTGATCCGAAACAGCGCCAGCACGTCGCTCGCCGCGGGCGTGTAGTCGGGCTGCCAGTAACCCATCTGGGCATACTTCAACACTCCGGCCCGGTACCGCTCGGCGCCGCTCTTGGCGCGTTTCTGCTCTGCGACGGTGGCGTTCATCGGGATTCGCTCCTCATTCGCTCGCGCGCGGGGTTGGCCGTAGTGTCGGCGCTGTGTGCCGCCCGGTGCGCGGTGCCGCGCGGCCTCAACCGATACTGGGTCTTGCTTTTCATTAGGTCTAGTTAGATATTCTTCGTATATGGATAAGAGTTCCTTATGTAGAGATGCGTAACGTCACGCTGCGCCAGATGCGGGTGTTCGCCGCGGTCGCCCGGCACCTGTCCTTCACGCGCGCGGCGCGCGAGCTGCACCTGACGCAACCGGCGGTCTCGCAGCAGATGCGCCTGCTCGAGCAGGAAGTGGGCATGCCGCTGATCGAGCAGCTCGGCCGCAAGATCCGCCTGGCGCCGGCCGGCAGCGAACTGCTGCGCTATGCCAATCAGGTGACCGAATTGCTGCGCGAGGCCGCAGAGTCGCTCGCGGCGATGCGCGGACTGAAGCGCGGGCTGCTCAAGCTCGGCGCGGTGAGCACCGCGAAGTATTTCGCACCGGCGCTGCTCTCGGCGTTCACGCCGGAGTATCCCGAGGTCAACATCAAGTTTACGGTCGGTAACCGCGATGAGATCGTGCGGCTGCTCGCGGCCAATGAGCTCGATCTGGTGATCATGGGACGCCCGCCGGCGGAGCTCGCAACGGCAGCGACCCCCTTTGCCCCACACCCCTCGGTGTTCATAGCCGCCCCGCAGCACCCGCTGGTGGCGCGGCGGCAGCTTCCCCTCGCCACCCTCGCCCAGGAGAGCCTGCTCGTGCGCGAGGAAGGCTCCGGCACACGCGCCTCCATGGAGCGGCTCTTTGCCGAGCAAGGGGTCGCCTTTCGTGCCCAGATGGAAGTGAGCAGCAACGAGACCATCAAGCAGGCGGTGATGGCGGGCATGGGCATTTCGTTCATTTCGGCACACACACTCGGGTTGGAAGTCGGTGCCGGGCGCCTCGCCATTCTCGATGTGGTGGGTCTACCGATCATTCGCGACTGGTACGTGATTCAACTGCGCGAGAAGCGTCTGCCGCCCATCGCCGCTGCGTTTCGCGCCTTTCTGCTCGAGCACGGCGCCGCGATCATTGCGCGCACCATCGGCACCTCGCTAGCGGTCAAGGGAGTGGCAGACAGCCTGTCGCAGCCACGGCGAGTGCGCTCGGCCCCCGCCACGGCGCGCAAGCGCCCGCTGCCCGCGAGGCGCAGAGCACCACGATGAGTCCCCCGCCTACCGCGCGATGCGAGCACTGGCAGAGCATTTACGGCTCTCGGGGGGCTGAGGCGCTGAGCTGGTATCGGCCGCATCTCGAGGTATCGCTCGAGCTGTTGCGAGCGGCGGGCCTATCTGCTGCGTCGCGCCTGATCGACATCGGCGGGGGCGCCTCGACCCTGGTGGACGATCTGCTCGATCTCGGCGTGCGCAATCTCACGGTGCTTGATATCTCCTCCCGGGCGCTCGCACTCGCGCGGAAGCGGCTCGACTCCCGCGCCGTGCTCGTGCGCTGGATTGCCGAGGATTTGCTCGCCCGAGCGTTGCCGGTGAGCGGCTTTGATTTCTGGCACGACCGGGCGGTGTTGCACTTTCTCAGTGAGCCGGCCGAGCTGGCCGCTTACGCACAGGTGGCAGCCGAGGCGGTGGCGCCCGGCGGACATGCGCTGATCGCGGGCTTCGCGCCGAACGGACCGCAGCGCTGCAGCGGCCTGCCCGTCACCCGGCGCTCCCCGGAGCAGATCGCCGCGCTGCTCGCGCCGGCCTTCTCGCTGCTGCAAACGCGCACCGAGTGTCATCGCACACCGAGCGGCGCTGAGCAGTGGTTCGCGTATGCGCTGTTACGCAGGCAGTGATCGGGCCGCCGGCCCCGGGCACTTTGTCCGAGTGCGCGCGGCGAACTGGGTGCTTATGGCTACAGCGTGCACGACTGAACCTTCGAGAATCCGCGCGATGCCAAACTGCTGGTATGCTCGGCCCATCAGGCCGGCGTACAGTTCTTTGACATCCCTGATCCGTACCGGCCGCACGAGTTCGCCTACTGCAAGGGACAGGCCCCGGCGAGTCCCACCGAAATCGATCCCGGCTCCCTGCTGAATGTCTTTCAGGGCGTCCGCCGGCCGATCAATTTTGCCTGGTCGAAAGTCCACAGCCGCTTCCTGTGGCGACACGGGCAGTTGTACCTGTGGGTGAGTTCGAGCCACGGCGGCTTCTACACGCTTAGATTCCAGAATCAGGCGGCCCTCGCCCGATTGCACCCCACGCCGATCCCCGGCAACGAAGACGATCAGGACTGAGACGGCGCGCCTCAGTGCCCGTGCGGCGCCCGAGCGGCGGCGGACACCTGCGCGCCCGACTGGCGGGCGAATGCATCGATGAACCCGGCCACGTCGGCCCAGTTCGTCAGCTCATGGTTGCGCCGAGTATCGGTCGGACCACCGCGCCGCGCGGCGATCCGCTGCATCAGCCAGCGCTTGAAGAACCCGTACGCACGGTAGCGCAGCGCGCCGGCGACGTGACGGAGGCTAGCCGGTGTCCAGCCGGTCTCTGTGATGAACCGGTTGACGCACCGCTCGAGGCCCGCGCGGTCCTCGGCATCCGCGCCAGCCGCCGTGAGTGATACTGCGAGAAAGGCGTTCGGCCGCTCGGCAAGTGCTGCAGCATGTTGCTTGACGAACTGCACGACGGAGCGCTGGTAGTGTCCAGCGTGCAGGGATGCGGCAATGATCACCGCATCGAACGCCTCGAGCTGCGGGATGAACTGCGACTGGCTGGCGTTGACGGTGAGGACCTTGTGCTTGCCCTTGAGCAGGCGCTCCGCCACGAAGCGGGCGATCGACTGCGTCTGCCCTTCGCTCGTGCCGTAGACGATCAGCACCCTCACGGCATGATCCTCGCGCGCCGACACTCCACCGGAGATACGCCGCGATGCTAACGCGCTGCGGTGCCGGGAACATCAGAACATATACGCACTCACAGCCCCCTGCGCAGGAGCGAGAGTACCGGCCAGCGCGTGCGCCGCACACCGATCAGGAGCCGATATGGACGGCCAGCTGAGAAGCAACATCCTGCAACTGCTCGAACAACACCGGATCATGACTCTCGCGACGGTTCGCTCCGACGGCTGGCCCCAGGCGACTACCGTCGGCTACGCGCACGAGGGGATCGTGCTTTATTTTCTCTGTGGTCCGGACAGTCAAAAGGCGGCCAATCTGGCGCGCGACCCGCGCGTATCGCTCACCATCGATCACGATACGGATCAGGTGATGCAGATCAAGGGTCTGTCGATGGCTGCACGTGCGCAAGCGGTGCTCGATCCGGCTGAAGCCGAACGGGCACTCGGCCTGCTGCTCGCACGCTATCCGCACCAGGACGCCCTGCCGGTGAACATGCCAAGTCCCTCGCAAGTGCGCATCTTCCGGGTCACCCCGAGCGTGATCTCGGTGCTCGATTACAGCAAGGGCTTCGGGCACACGGACCTGGTCACCTGCTGAGCATATGGCCGAGCACGGGCGCGCACGCCGCGCGCCGCAGCGTGACCGTGTCGGTCCGCACACGTTCGGGGTTGCCTAGACCGCTGAGACTTGCCCGGCGCACTCGCGCCGGGATCGGGCCCTCTACGGTCGGTCGGAGTGACGGCTTCAGTCCGCAGTTCAGCGCCGACCGGGCGCGGCGCCGAGCATTCCGCTCGCCATCGCCTCGGCACCCCAGCCGGCCGGCTCGAGCGCCGCGTACGGCCGGCTGGGCTCCCATCGACTGGCGTTCACCCGCGCACCGCTCAGCCCGTCGGCTTCGGCCGAGAGGAGCCACAACAGCGGCGGCACCATCACCTGCGGGTCAAGCAGTTGGTCGCGCATCGCCGGTAGGGCCGCCGCGGGGATCATGCCGGTGCGCGTCGCCCCGCCCGGCAGCAGTGCATTGACCGTCACGCCAGTGCCGCGCAGGTCTTCGGCCCAGATGCGGGTTGCGGACTCGAGCGCCGCTTTCGAGGGGCCGTACGGGGAAAATCCCGCGCGACGCATGGTGGCATAATTCATTGAAACGTTGATGATGCGGCCCCAGCCAGCGCGGATCAGGTGGGGGGCGGCGGCGCGGGCCATCAGGAACGGACCGTTGAGGTTGGTATCGATCAGCATGCGCCAGGTCTGCGGCTCGACCGCCCAAAACGGTGTCGGCTCGGTGAGGAACCGTTCGCTGACGTATTTCATGCCGCGCCCGGCATTGTTGATGAGGACGTCCAAACGGCCGAAGTGCTGCAATGCGCTCGTGACGACGCGCTCGGAGTCTGCCGCGTGCGTCACGTCCGCGATCAGGGGCAGGATCATCCCGCGCGCGCACTCGGCAGTGAGTGACTCGAGTTCCGCCGATTCGCGGGCAGCCGTGGCGAGCACCCGCACACCGGCGTGCACCAGGCCGACGGCCATGGCGCGACCCAAGCCGCGACCGGCACCGGTGACGACGGCGACGCGTGCATCCTCGTCACTCGCCTGCTCTGCGGATTGCGCCATGGGTGCCTGCCTGTTGCGCGGCGATTTGACCCGCCACCCGACGATAGCGGCGGATGGCTGCGAGCACAACCGGCTGCCCGCGGGGACTGCCCCGATGCACGGCGGGGCCGTGCGGCAGAACGAGGTGACGGACCGCACGTGATGCGCGATGATGCATCCGGGGCACCCATCCAGGAGGCGAGTCATGCGACGTCACCTAGCCATTGCGCTCACCGCGGTCTTGTTTGCATCCCAGGTTGCGTATGCGGCACTGCCCGATGGCGCCAAGGCTCCGCTGTTCACCGCCACGGCGACGCTCGGCGGACGGACCTATCCGTTCTCGCTCGCCAAAGCGCTGCACAAGGGCCCGGTGGTGCTCTACTTCTATCTGGCGGCCTTCACACCCGGCTGCACGGTCGAGGCTCACTTGTTCGCCAAAGCGATGCCGAAATTCAAGGCTCTCGGCGCCACGGTCATCGGCGTGTCGCATGATTCGATCGCCAAGCTCAAGCGCTTCTCGGTGAGCGCCTGTCGCAAGAAGTTTCCGGTCGCCGCGGACACCAGCGGCCGCATCATGAAGGCCTATGATGCCGTGCTGCCCTCGAACCCGATGCTCGCCAACCGGGTTTCGTACGTGATCACGCCGGGCGACCGTGTCTATTATTCGTATACGAATCTCGATCCGCGCCGGCACGTGGCCAACACGCTGGCGGCAGTGCGCCGCTGGGACCGGGCGCATCCTCGCCTCGTCAAGCATTGAACGGGCATGGGCGGCAAAGCGGCCCGATACGGCCGCCGTGCACCGCATCCGCCCACGGCATAAGCGCTCAAAAAGTCAAGGACATGGCGCACGTTCACGAGCGCATGCGCCGTTCGTCCGCCGTGCGCGGCCGTTGGTCGGAAGACGGCTCGTTGTGGCACTCACTCGGTGGATCGTGGCCCGTCGATCCAGTACAGTCCGCGGCAATTTGACAGGCAGGGGCATCACCCCGTGCGAGATCGGGTATCAGGACGACAGGCATGCTGCAGCCGGCAGCGGGGATTCAATCTCCTCGAGCTGCTGGTGACGATCGCACTGGCGGCGATCCTCATCGGCATCGCGGTGCCGTCGCTGACCATGTTTGTGCAGAACAGTCGGGAGAATAGTGAGGCAGAGTCGCTCATCACCAGCCTCTCCTACGCCCGCAGCGAGGCCGTCAAGCGCGACGCCAACGTCGAGGTGTGCGCATCGACCGACGGGGCGAGCTGCAGTCAATCGAGCGCCTGGAACACCGGCTGGATCGTCGAGACCACCGGTGCGACGCCCACGGTCCTGCAGGTCATGCCGGCGCTCGGCGTAGGCAACACCCTCACCGGTTCGCTCGGCGGTAACGCGGTCACCGAGGTGACCTTCCAGCAGGATGGTTTCGTCCAGGCCGCCGCCGGCTCCGGGGTTTACGAGACGACGTACTTCACCTTGTGCGACAGTCGCGGTGCCGCATACGCCCGCGATATCGAAATTACGGCCACCGGTGCCATCGAGGCCTCAGACACGCCCGGTGAAACTCTGGGCACTCCTCCACAAGCGCTCACCTGCCCATGAATCATCCTCGCGCCCTATCTTCTCTGAGCTCCCGCGCACCTATTCATGAGCGGCATCGGCGGCGCGGCGCGCTCCCCCACATTGCGCAGCGCCCGCGCACGAGCGGGTTCACGCTCGTGGAGGTGCTGGTGGCGGTGCTGGTCATCAGCATCGGGCTGCTCGGCGTTGCCCGGCTGGTGCTCGCGGCAGTCAAGGCCAACGACAGCGCCTATTTCCGCACCCAGGCGGCAAATCTCGCGTACTCCATCCTCGATGAGATGCGTGCCAACCGCGCCTATGCCATGACCTCACCGGGGTATCAGGTGGGTTACGGAGCCTATGCCAAGCCCAGCTCCGACTGTGCCGGCACGGTCTGCACGCCGGCCGAGATTGCCGCCTACGACCTGTACACCTGGAAGCAGCAGCTCAACTCCGGCACAGGTGGTGCGCTGCCCCAGGGCGATGGCAAGATCGTCATGAGCTTCCCGAGCGGCTCGGGCGAACCGACGGCGACGATCACCATCGAGTGGGACGATAGCCTGGCGCAGTGGGCATTTGGCACATCCAGTACCACGACACCGGCGATGACCACCTTCACGCTGGAGAGCGCGCTGTGAGTGTCATGCGAGTACAGGGCGGCCCGCGGGCCCATCGGCCGCTGCGTGCACGCGGCTTCTCGCTGCTCGAATTGCTGGTGGCGCTCGTGCTCGGTCTCATCGTCACCGGCGCGGTCATCTCGACCTTCATCAGCGTGCATTCAGCCTCCAAGGACACCAGCGGCATTGCCGAGCTCGCCGACAACGGCCGCATTGCCCTCAATGTCATGGAGCAGACGCTGCGCAGCGCCGGCTACATGGCCTGCAACAGCACGCTGCGTCAGGTCACAACGGCCGGACCGAACTCGACCGATCCGCTCGAGGGCGATTTCACCGAGGCGCTCGCCGGGTATGAGGCATCGAGCACCGGCCCCGGCGATACCGTTGCGCTCGTGGCCGATCCCACCGGCGACAGCTCCCAGGGCGACTGGAGCACCACCAGCGGACTCGGCGGCGATCTGGATCCCTCGGTCGTGGCAGATGCCTCGGCGCTGCCGATCAAGGGAAGCGACGTGATCGCCGCGCACACCACCTACTCCCTGGTGGCACCGGTGTACACGACGGGCACCTCCGGTTCGAGCTCGGTGGACGTGCAGAGCACCACCGGCCTTAGCGCCGGAGAGATCGGCATCGTATCGAATTGTGCCAACTCAGTCGTCGATCAGATCCAGAGCGTCAGCGGCAGCACGGTGAGCTTTGCCCAGTCTCTCGGCCAGACCTTCGCTGCGGGCTCCGAGGTGGGCGTAGCCGACACCGTTGTGTATTACATCGGCAAGGGCACCGATGGCGATGGGGCGCTCTACACCTATTCCCTGGCCGGGGGCTCGACATTCAACACCCCGGCCGAGATCGCCCCGGACGTTGAAAACATGCAGATCCTTTATGGCGTCGACACCAACGGTTCGCTGGCGGCCACTGAGTACGTCACCGCCGATCAGGTCTCGACCGCAGCGGCCTCGAACCCCGACTGCACGGCGATCGCCGGGGCGGGACCTGTTGACTTCAACTGTGTCGTCAGTGTGCGCATTGCGCTGCTCGTGGCGAGTCCGCTTGGTGCGACCCCCGCACCGAAACAGGCCGCAACCTACAACCTACTCGGTACGCTCGTGACGGCGCCCATCGATACCCGTCTACGGCAGGTCTTCCAGACGACCGTGACGCTGCGCAACACCACCGACTGATTCTGCACCGGAACCAGCATGTCCGATCCGCTAACCCATGCACCCGCCTCTGCCGCACGGCAGCGCGGCGCCGTGTTGTTCGTCGCGCTCGTCTTTTTGCTCGTGCTCACCCTCATTGCGGTAATGCTCGCCCGCTCGCAGACCACCGAGGTGCGCCTGGCGCAGAACGATGCCAACCATGATCTCGCCATCGAGGCGGCCGGGGCGACGCTGCGTTTCGCCGAAATGAACATCGCCGAGGGCACGTACAGCGATTTCTCGCAGAACACCGCCGGGCTCTACACGCTCGATCCGGCCTCAGGCAGCGTCTACTCCTCGATCAACTGGAGCTCATCGAGTGAGGTGCTCTCCTACGGCGGCCCTACCCTGACGGAAGTGTCGGCTACCCCGAAATTCATCATCGAGCAGATGCCCGCCGTGGCGTTGCCGGGCACCTCGCTCGGCGCCTGCCAGCAGGGCTACGGGGCAAACGGCTGCGTACAGGTATTCCAGATCACCGCGCAGGCTGCGGGCGGCGACCAAAGCGCGACCGCCACGCTGCGCAGCATCTACGAGAGGCAATGACCGATGCGCATCGCCCAAGCATTCCCCCTCAAGAATTGCGCCCGCACGCGCCTGGCCAGCCGACTTGCGGCCTTTCTGCTCACCGGCGCGTATGCGGCAGGCGTGGCATTTGCGGCTGCGCCGCCTATCACGCTGTCGCAAACGCCGCTCACGATAACGATACCGGCGCACCCGCAGGTCATCATCGCCATCGGCAACTCCCAGTCCATGGACGGGACGCTGAGCGGAGCGATCATGACCGGAGCAGGATCGCTTGGATCGAGTTACAGCCTGCTCGCTTCGCAGGAGCCGAATACGACATTGCCGCCGAGTTCTCCGCTCGACTACGCGGTGCCGTCCGGTTTCACACCGCCCGTCACGGGCGGCACCGGCAGCCAACCGAACACCGCAAACTGCATCGCCCCCCAGTCAACCAGCGAGCTTTGTGACAATTCACCAAGCCGATTGAATATCGCCAAAGCAGCGATCACGAGCGTGCTCAGCTCGTATGTCGCGGATACCGATTTCGCGCTCATGGACTACAAGACATCGTCGGTACAGGAAACAACTACCTGGCTGTACGTGATGAGCCCCACATCCGGTCCCTTCGTGTTTACCGACTCCCCGCCTGCCGGAACACCGTATGTCGCCAACCCGTGCTACAACTACACGGCCACGGCATACTCCGGAACGGTCGTCGCGGCGGACTGCGCCAGCATCGATCCGTCAAATGCGTCGACCAACAACCCGAGCACAGGCCAGCCGGTCGCAACGGTCAATACCGGACTCACATTGGCGAACGCGCAGTACATGGAGGTGAGCGCCAGCAGCGACGATGCAGACATCAATGATGTCTTCTATGGCAGCGGCGCCGATCCGCTGTGCCTGGTCTTTCAGGGGCCAAGCCCGCCGAACCCATGGCCGCCGAATTTCAGCTTGAGTCAGTATAATTCAGGAGGCATTGGTGAGTATTACAGCAACGCACTGCCTTCGTACAGTCAGTGTTATAACGTTTCGGGCACCGGTCCGACGAACGCGGGGTTTGTTCCCTACTCGCCGGAAACGATGTACATCGAGCGAGGCTTTGGATATCTAGCCAGCACCCAGGCCTCCCCGGGATCGAGCTATTGGAGTCCGCTCGTGACGTTCGCGCAAGGTAATGCCGGTCAGAATCCGACGAGTTCAAGTGTCGCGACGGCATTGGGATATTTCAAGCCCTTCCTGGCGCCGGAGACAAATTCCGCGGGCAGCAAGGAAATCAAGGCAAGTGCCGAGCAGTCACCGCTCGCGGGGCTCTTGAAGAATGCGCAGCTGTATTTCAAGTCGGTCGAATCGTCGGGCGACTCAAGCAGCACCACGACTTGCGCTCCGGATCGATACATCATATTGGTGACCGATGGATTGCCGACCATGGATCTGAACGGCAACGCGTGGCCCCCGCCAGGATCGATTTCGGCCCAGAAGTACGGCGAGACGGTTAATTTCAACAGTGATGGCTCGCTCGATACATCCAATACGAACGATCAAGCTCTGCTCGATACGATTTCCGAGCTCAATGCGCTCCGCGAGGCGGGCATCAAGACGTATATCGTCGGTCTCGGTGCCGGCGCCACGGGGGCGACGGCCACCGATGTGCTCACTGCCATGGCGATCGCCGGCGGCACCTCGACGTATTTCCCCGCCACCGATCCGACTACGCTCACCAATGACCTCACTACGATCCTCGGGCAGGTGCAACACGCGACCCAGTCTGTCTCCTCCTCGGCGGTCAATTCCACAGGCATTCACGTCGGTTCCGTGGCGTATCAAGCGCAGTTCACCTCCTCCGATACCAACGAGGACTGGACGGGCAACCTGTACGCCTTCCCCATTGACCCGACGACCGGGTACGTGAACACCACCCCATCGGATGCATTGTGGAACGCGCAATCGCTGCTCGATGGATTGTCCTGGCAGTCCAGAGTCATCACAACCTGGGATCCGGTGGCGAACAAGGGCATTCCGTTCGAGTGGACCACGGGCAGCCCTACGTCCGGAATTGCCAGTTCGACGACCCTCGGAAAAGAGCTCAGTACCAACACCGCAGACACTAACGGCCAGGACGTGCTTGATTACTTGCGCGGTGACCGGCAACTCGAGCAGGCGCAGGGTGGTCCGTTCCGCACGCGTACCCACGTGCTCGGCGACATCGTCGACAGCGCACCGCTATACGTTGGTGCGCCAAGCGGGCCGTACCTGGATGCGTCCTATACGAAGTTCGAACAGCAGTATGCGAGCCGGCCATCGATGATTTACGTCGGCGCAAACGACGGCATGCTGCATGCATTCAATGCACAGACCGGCAAGGAGGTGTTCGCGTACGTGCCGAATGGGGTGTTCTCGAACCTGATCCAGCTCACCTATCCGCTGTACAATCAGAATCATCTGTTTTACGTCGATGGTTCCCCAGGTGCCTGGGACGTGCAGTTTTCCGACAGTTCCTGGCACACCGTGCTGGTGAGTGGAGAAGGTGCTGGGGGTAAGAGCATCTTTGCGCTCGATGTCACCAACCCGGCCGGTATGACGACCGAGGCGGGCGTCGCGAGCGATGTGCTGTGGGAGTTCTCCGACAGCGATCTAGGCTATACGTTCGGCACTCCGACAGTGGCCACGACGAGCGCCGGGACGTATGTGTTCTTTGGCAATGGCTACGACAGCACCCCGGAGACGCCCTATCTTTATGCACTAAATCCACAAACCGGTGCGGTGGCGGCGAAGATCAATCTGTGCAGTTTCGACACGAGCGCCTGCAACACCAGTGAGCCGAATGGTCTCTCGGCGGTCACGGTGGTCAACAGCAGCGGGGGCTTGACTGGCGCGAACGTGCTCTACGCGGGTGATCTGCAGGGCAACGTGTGGCGCGTTGATCTTTCGAGCAGCAACCCCGCGAACTGGACCGCCTCGCTGCTGTTCAAGGCGGTCGATGCTTCGGGCAATGCGCAGCCGATCACCATGGCGCCGGTGGTCACGCTCAATCCGGACTTTCCCCGGCTGCCGGGTCTGATGGTCTATGTCGGCACAGGCGAGCTACTCTCGACGAATGATCTCACGTCGAGTCAGGTGCAGAGCATCTATGGACTCTATGATGCGATGCCGAATACCGCGGTGATCACCCGCAGTCAGCTGGTGCAGCAGACGATCTCAGCAACCACGGTGACTACCGTCAACGGCACCACGGTCAATGCACGCAGCGTCACTTCGAACCAGGTCGATCTGCCGAAGAACATGGGCTGGTACATCGATCTGAGCGTTTCGCCGGGAGAAGCCGTCGTGACCGAGCCGACACTGATCGAGGGGGCGCTATTCGTCACCACCAATGAGCCGCTGGGTGGCTGTACCGGGGGGTTCAATTCCTGGTTCTACGATCTGAATTTCCGCAATGGCGGCCTGTTCCCGACGCCGCTGATCGACGTCACCGAGAGCGGCTCGATCTCCTCGACCCAGCCCTCGGTGGCTGCCGTGTCCCTCGGGGACGTCTATGCGTCCGCACCGCGAGTCGCTTCTGGATCGCTCGGTACCGGCTCGGCGAATCTGGATATCTTCGTGAACGAGTCGGGTAATGCGAATGTTCCGGGTGCCTATACGAGCTACGGTCAGAATCAGCAGCCGGTGTGCAGCGGAACTGCCGCCACGTGCGGCGACCCGATCCTGAATGTGCTCGGCAAGGGCGGCGGCCAGAGCCGAACGGCGTGGTGGGAAATCCGATGAGCCGCGCGGCCAGGTGTTCAAGCGACGGCTTGAGTCATGCAGAGGAGAGAGAAATGAGCAGATCCGTACTGATGGTCGCAGCGGCGATTGCAATCACAGCGCTCGCCGTGCATTCCGGAGTGGCCATCGCAAGCAAATCGCTTTACCAATTCACGGGCAAAGTCACGGCCGTTCCCGTCGGCAATCGAATTGTTGTCAGTGGACACTCGTATCTGCTGGCCGCGGGCAGTCCGGCAGCCAAGCAGGCGCAGGAAATCGTGCAAGGCGAGACGGTGCGGGTGATTCTGACTGCGCCGCCAAATTCAACGGCGGCGAAGGTATTGGTGATTCATGCAGCTGCGGGCCATTAACTTGCATCGGCGGCGCGCGAGCGGCTTCTCGCTGATCGAGCTGATGGTGACGGTCGTCATCATTGGCATCCTCGCAGCCATCGCCTACCCGTCGTATCTCGCCTACACGATGCGCTCTGACCGCACGGATGCCACGACGTCGATGTTCAACGACGCGCAGATTCTGGAGCGCTGCTACGCGCAGACGTACGACTACACCAAGTGTCTGACGACGACTGCACCATCTGGCGTTACGGGCGTCGATCCCGGTCCGACCTCCTCACCCCAGGGCTACTACGACCTCACGGTCGCAACGCCGTCTGCGGACCAGTACACCATCACCGCCAAGCCGGTGAAATCGCCCCAGACCTCCGACTCGCAGTGCACGAGCTTCACGCTCGCGAGCACTGGTGCGCAGGGCGCGACCGGCAGCGCCTCGGCCCAGACCTGCTGGGGCTCGAACTGAGTGCACCGGCCTGGCTAATCGGGCGAGGCGGCCGCCGGCCGCCTCGCCCGAGTGGGCTCAGTGCGTCGGCCCGAACACCTTGATGCAGCCCTGCGGGCAGGGACTGCCCGTTCCGCCGGCGATCGGCACGAAAACCTTGCCCGAGCGCGGATCGGCCGCTACGGAGTGGGCATGGGGCCCGGTCGGGACATTGCCGAGCCAGCGATCCGTTGCGGAGTCGACGACCCCGAGCACCGGTCCGCCCGTGTTGGCCACCGCAGCGAGGTAATAGCGGTGCGTATGCGGATCAAACCACACCTCGTCCGATCCGCCGACCTGTGGCAGCCGCGCGATGATCCGCCCGCTCGTGCTCATGACGAACGAGCGGGCCGGAAAGCCTGCGGCGACCGCATCATCGCTGCAGCCGACGAGTAGGTGCTGATGGGGACCCAGAGCGAGCCCGGCCGGCATACAGCGCCCGATCGGCAGATAACGCAGCAGGGTACGGGTGCGCGGATTGATCACCGCCACCGCGCCGCGCGCTTTGTCGTGATCGAGCGAGGGAATGGACAGGTAGATCAGCCCCGTGGCCGGATCCCACAGCGGCTGTTCCGCCCCGTCACTTGCGCGGCGCAGCACCAGGCGGCCGACGAGCTTGCGCGTGCGGGTGGAGAGGAAGCTGACGAACGGCGGGGCGTCGGCGTTGTTCACCGCGATCACCAGATGATCACGCGGGTCGTAAGTCATCTCATCGGTGCGCTTGCGGCCCCCCGTGGAGATGCTGGCAATGACCTTGTGGGTACGCACATCGACGACTTTCACCGAGCTGTCGCCATCGCCGGCCCAGAACTGTCCGCGACCGACTGCGACTACCCCGTTCGGCCCAGCCGCATCGAAGCCCCTCGCCGGGTTGTAACCGGCAAACCCGGTGGCGCGGCCGAGGAATGCGCCCGTGGTGGCATTGATCAGGTCGAGCCCGCCATTTGAGCGGTCCGACAGCGCGTACACGCCGGCGGAATTCACGAAGCTGATGTCGAATACCTGCAGCGGTCGGCCGGGCACGCGCAGCGTCGCGAGCGGCCGCAACGGCGCAGGCGAGGCGGCGGCGCGCGCGCCGGGGACACTGAGCGCACAGGCGGCGCCGAGTACGGCGAGCGGCAATAAGGCGCGGTTGATCGGCATGAGACCCTTCCCTCTGTTCCGGTCGGATGAATGAGCGCACCATAGCGCCCCAGTACTGACCAAGTCCTGACGTCGGGCCGCGGCCTGCCGTGTGCGCCGAGCGTGCCGTCCCTTCCCGGGGTGGAACCGAGCGCGCCGGCGCGAGGTCGAAGCACCGGGCCTCGGGTCCCGTTCGTTTACATCATTCGGAGCGCATCATGGATTATCAGACCGCCGAAAATCAGGCCGTGCAACTGCAGAATCAGGCCGATCAGGTCGGCCAGGGCGTAAAGGCGCTCGCCGAGAAACTGCAGGCGAAGCTGCCCGATCAGACACTCGCCCGTGAGCTGATGCTCGATCTGCGCGAGACGGCGTTCGCGATCCAGAAGCAGAACCAGTCGGCGTTGCTGCTCATCCAGCAGATGGCCGAGTACATTCATTCGCTCGAGTCGCACATCAACGCGCAGCCCCAACCGGCCTATCAGACCCGCGGTTGGTCGGCGCAACCCTATGCCGGCAGCGGTGGCGGGTTCATGGGCAATGTGATGTCGGGCCTCGGCATGGGCGCCGGGTTCGGGCTCGCGAGCGATCTGGTGAGCAGCATTTTCAACGCCTTTTGAGGCTGCACGGGCCGGCGCACCGTGCGGGGCGCCGGCCCGCGCGTGCCATAATCGCGGGCTGTGCTGATGCCAAGTCCGGGAGCCCGCGTGTCTACGTCACGACCGCCAACGACGGCCGCCGCCGCCCCCCCGGCGTAGGCCGCCGATGCCGATCTTCACGCTGATCTCGGCCGTGATCGCCGTGGTTGCGCTCAGCGGCTACGCCAATCACAAACTGGTACGCCTGCCCGATTCGATCGGGATCACGGTGGTGGCACTGCTGCTGTCGATTCTTGCCGTGAGCGTCGGCCCGTTCGTGCCACCGGTGGCGGCCTGGGGCGCGCAGGTCGCCCGCGGGGTGAATTTCCCTGCGCTCGTCTTTCACGGCCTGCTCGGCTTGATGCTCTTCGCCGGCAGCCTGCACGTCGATATCGTGGCGCTGCGCCGCGCGCGCTGGGTCGTGCTCGCCCTGTCCACCGCCGGCGTGGCGATCTCCACCGCCCTCATCGGCGGGGGCTTTTTCTACCTCACCCGCCTGCTCGGTCTGCCGATGACGCTGCGCGAGGGCCTGCTGTTCGGGGCGCTGATTTCACCGACCGATCCGATCGCCGCACTCGGCCTGCTCAGCAAGGCGCGCGTGCCGCCCACCCTGCTCACGCAGATCACCGGTGAGGCGCTGTTCAATGACGGTACGGGCGTGGTGCTGTTCGTCGTGCTGCTCGGTGTCGGCGGCTCACATCCGCCGAGCGCGACGCATGTCGCGGCCATGTTCGCGCGCCAGGTGCTCGGGGGCCTCGCCTTTGGGGCGCTCGTGGGCTTCGGCGCAGTGACTCTGCTGCGCAGTGTGGACAGTCCCGCGGTCGAAATACTCCTCACCTTGGCGCTGGCCACCGCCGGTTACGATGCTGCCGCGGCACTGTCGATCTCTGCGCCGATCGCCACGGTGGTCATGGGGCTAGTGGTCGGGGGGGACGGCCGCGCCGTCACCATCGCGGTGGCCAAGCGCGAGCGTCTCTTTCAGTTCTGGGAACTCACGGACGATCTGCTCAATCTGCTGCTGTTTGGCCTGGTCGGCCTGCAGCTCACCGCGCTCGCCCCGACGCTGCGGGTGTACCTGCTGCCGGCGGCGCTTGCCCTGCCGCTGGTGCTCGCCGCCCGCTACGTGAGCGTTGCGGTGCCGACCGCGCTGCTGCGCGGCGTGCAGCGTTTCGAGCCGCACTTCGTCAAACTGATGACCTGGGCCGGTCTGCGCGGCGCGCTTTCGGTGGCCCTCGCCCTGTCGCTGCCGCCCGGACCGGCGCGCTCGCTGATCGTGACGGCCACCTATCTGATCGCGATCTTCAGCATTCTCGTGCAGGCGACCACGGTGGGTCCTCTGGCGCGTCGGTGGATGGGGCCGCGGGAGGCCGCCTGAGAGGGCCCGACCCGCGGATCCATTTCGGTCCGGTCTCAGGTCCAGCCGCCGTCGCCGCCGCCCCCGCCACTGTCCCACCCCCCCCCCCCCCCCCCGCCCCCGCCGTCATCCCAGGAGCCGGCATCGCTCACGCCAAAGTCGTTACCGCCGAGATCCGTGTTGGCCTGCGGGTCAAATCCGCCGGCAGCGCTCGCGTCCGGTATGACGCCCCCGCCTGCGCTCCCTCCCCCTTCGAGCACACGGCCCACGAGCGCTTCCCCGGCCGCAACGCCGGCGCCGATCGCGAGCCCCGAGGCGATATTGCCCATGATCCCTGAGCCCCCGGCATAGCCCGGTCCATAGCCCTGTGGATAGCTGCCGGGCGGATATCCTGGCGGCGGGTAACCCCCGGGTGGTGCGCCCATCGGACCGACCGCACCGGAGGGATACTGCATTGGGTATGCCGGTGCCGTGGCGGCCATCCGGCGGCGCACAATCATCCACACCACGATGACCCCGCCGATCAGCAGCAAAGCCCAGCCGAGATGCGAGGAATGCCCGGCGCGGGCGGCCGTACCCTGCGCCGGCGCAATGCCGAGTTCACGCTGCAGCTCCCCCACCGCATGGCGACTTGCGAACGGCAATCCCGGTGCAAGCCGGTTGGCCTCCGCAAGCTGGCTGCGTGCGGTGCCGAAGTTCCCAGCGCGTGCCGCCACTTCCGCCGCCACGAAGTGCGCTTTGGCGCTATTGGGGTGATCGCGCAGCACCTGTGTCACCATCTGCTCAGCCTGGGCAATATTTCCGGACTGCGTCGCCAGGTAAATCTGATGCGCGGTGGGATCAGCGGCGAAGGCAAGCCCGGCGAACAGGGCAAGCAGCACCCCGAGAGGTATTCGAAGTCGATTCGGCATGATCGCTGTGATCTCTGTGGCAGACCCCCGGGGGTCCGAAAAGCAGGTACCGCTCGGCACACGAGCGCTCACCTGGATGGGTTCATGATATGGGGAAGACCGGGGCTCGATACAAGCCCCCACCGACAGCATGGCGTCCCGGCCACCCCTCGGCGCTGCGTGCTGCACCGCTCTAGCCGGAAGTTCTTCTCCTCGCTCGACGCTGAGGTAGTCAGCAGAGACTGGTTTTTCTAGCATTTTCTGCGTCCGAGGCACGTGCTTTTGGTGCATAAATGTAGACACTAATGTAGTTGAACTCGGGGTGCGGATGGGCTATATTCCATCGCATGTCGCAACGAGGTGGCGCGGTTCATGTCGTCACCACACGGCGCCGCTACAAAGGCCGTGTGTACTCGACCCATCTGCTGCGCAGGAGCTACCGCGAGGGCGAGAA
>JAKBCE010000195.1 GCA_021808195.1 Pseudomonadota bacterium | reverse complement strand
GAGGGAGATCGCCCCGCCGAGGGCGTTGAGGCCGTATACGGCACTGGAGCTCGTGAGCGTCACCCGATCGATTGCACTCGGCAGGATCAGGTCCCAGTTGACGGTATCGCCGAACGCCTCATTAATCCGGACACCATTCTGGTACACCGCCAGGCCCTCGGGCGTACCGAGCACCGGGGAGGCCTCGAATCCCCGGTAGAGGATATCCGGTTGGAAGGGATCGACGATGTCGTCGTTGACGTTGATGCTGCTCAGCTGGTTGTTGAGCGCCGTCGTCAGGCTGGCCGTGCCCTGCTGCTCGAGACTGCTCGCCGAGAGCACCTGCACATTACCCGGTATGTCATCGAGCGGAACTGCCGCTCCGGGCAGCGGTGCGGCGCTGATGACCACCTCGTGGAGCTTCCCGGGTGCCGATTCTGCGCCGTGTGCCCAGCCTCCGGCGGCCCCCAGGATACCCAGCATCATGATGCCGAAGGCCATACTGACCCATCGGCCGTCCCCTCGGCGACTGCGACTCACCATACCCCCGCTTATTGCCTGTCGATCGCGAGGACGTCTCACCGCGCCCCCGATCCGACCCGCTGAACTTCCCCCACGCATCGTGACCGGTGGCGGGCTGGTGGCGCAAGGGCGTTTCTCCCGATTGCCTGCTCGAGCCGTCGGGCAGTCATAGCGCTGCGGAATCGGAACAGTCCGCCGGCGCCCGAACTGTCCCGCCGTGCCGGCAGGGGTGCCGAGATAGACTCGAGCATCGGGACCGAATCGGCCCGACGACAGCGGTCAAGCCGATCGAGGCCACGGTACGGACATCCGCGCCCTGCACTTGACTCGCCGCTGCCGTACGCGCCCCGTAGCCTCCCGGCACCGCGGTGCCGAGCAACCGCCGCGCTCCGTGACCGACGCGCATCGCTCTCGTCAGCCATAATGTCCGGTGGCGTGACGGCATCGCTGTGGGGGTGCTCACCCGAGCCGCATGGGTCCTGCGCGGACGGCTCAACGTCACCGGAACGCTGCACCGGATGACCGCGCGCGACCAGCGCTGCCCGCTCGATGAACCATCACGGACGACGGAATCGGCGCACAACCGGCGCGAACCGTGCCCGGTCTTGGACTCATCGCCCTGCGCGAGGGCGCTCGGCGAGTGCTGCACGGCGAGTCGGCCTCATGAGTCGTCGCCGACGTGAACGCTGCGCGAGTCCGGGCGTGGCGGTGAACATCGTGCGTGCCACGGAACAGCCGCTCCGTGCGAAGCTCGGCGCCCGCAACAGCTTGCCACTCTTACGCCTGGCCAGTACCGCGGACTGCTTCCCCGAGCGTTTCCCGACCGGACCGCGTGGCTCAACCGGTCTGCATCAGCAGGCGCGACAGCTGCGCGCTCACCGGTGGCATACGGCGGGCAATCTTCAGCAGTGTATGCCTCGCCAGTCGTGCCGGCAGCGACTCGTCGGTGTAGAGCCGCACGATGGCATTGGTGGCGAGATACAGCGGTCGCGTCGCATGGCGATGTGCCGCATCGAAGGCGCGCAGAATCGCTTCAGCGCCCGGGTCACCCCGCCCTCGCCGCGTGCTCTCCCGTCGGATCAGCCGCGCGAGCGTCTCCTGCCCAACGAGGCCCAGATTGAAACCGTGCGCGGTCACCGGGTGCATGCCCACGGCCGCATCGCCAATGGTGGCGAAGCGGGTGGCCACGAAACGATCCGGGTACACGGCGACGAGCGGATATGCAAACCGGTCGCTGAGGAGCGTCAGCTCGCCCAGGCGACCTGCGGAACGCTCGCGCATCTGCCGTTCGAACGCGCTCGCCTCCAGCGCCTGCAGCCGCTCGATCTCGGCATGCGTCAGGGTGAGGACCAGCGACGATTGATGCTCGCCGAGCGGCAGAATTGCAAGCGTCTGGTGGTGACCGAACCACTCCCAGGCGATGCGTTCGTTTGACCGCGCGTGGCGCATGCGGCACACCATCATGGTCTTGCCGAAGTCCAGATGCCGTGCCGGAATTCCGACGGCCCGGCGCGTCGCCGAGAATCGACTGTCGGCAGCAACGAGCAGCTTCGCGCGCAGCACCCGCCCATCCTGCAGCGTCACGGTGGCGCAGCGCTCATCGGTCCGCACGCAGCTCACCGCACTGTCGGCGCGCAACTCGATGGACGACTCCGCCCGGACCGTCTGATACAGCGCCCGACGAAGCAGGTGATTGGACACCAGGATCCCGAGCGCACCGGCATGGGGCCCCACGGTCCGCTCGGGCGCATCGGCGGCCGGGCAGATATCTATTCCCGGACCGCTCTGGCCATTCAGGACCCGCGCGCAGCGGATGGCATGCAGTTCTTCCGCCGGCAGCCGCTGCCAGGCGCCGAGTTCACGCAGAATGCGCACCGAGCGCCACGTGAGAGCGATCTCGCGGCCGTCGTAGGGCGCCTCGGCCAGCGCCCTCTCCGGCCGCTGTTCGAGGACCGTCACCGCGAGCCCGCAACCGCGCAGCGCGGCGGCAAAGCCCAGCCCCGCGGGACCCGCACCAATGATCACAACGTCGCATTCCACCAGATCGCCCACTGCATCCCTCTCGTCGCTGAGGCAACACACGGCCGAGCGAGCCGCCCCGTTCCGGCCCGCCGCCGACGCGGCAGGATACCCGCTCGACTCAGCTCAGAGTCCCTCACGTCAGCGGCAACCACAGTGAACGCTGCGATTTGTCAATCCATTGGCCCGTGCCGCTCGACGGCCACCCGGCAACGATGCCCATCGGCATGTGCGGCGGTGGGGCCGCAGCGCCCGGATCTTCGAATGGGACCAGATCAGACGGCGGTGACGCAGTCGGCGGTTGACCGGAATCAGTCCGAATGGATCGACGCTGCGTGCAAGTCACCACCGCGGCTGCCAGCGCTTACCGGGCACCTCTCGGCCACGACGGCAAGCCTCTCCGGGAGACGCTCAACTGCCACGGCGGTGCCGGAACCGCAATCGCCGAGGCCTATGCGCGGCAGGCCGTTGCGAGAAAGATGGGATAGCGACGCTGTGCGCCGTCGCGCTCGCGCTCGACCGTGTGCGCGGTGCGAAAGCCGATGGAACTGAATCCAGCGGTCCGCAGCCACTCCTCCACGACCTTGCGCTCGAAGCCTCGATGCGCCACGCCGGGGACATCGGGTGCATGGAAGCTTCCGTCTTCGGCATCCAGGTCCGCCAGCGCCACCCATCCGCCCGGAACCAACATGGCGTGAAACGCTCGCAGCAGGGCCGCGACGTCCGGGATGTGATGCAGAGCCATGCTGCTGAAGATCAGATCGAATCGCTGCGGCGGCGGCGGCGTGCTCGTCAGATCGAGAACCTGCGTCGCGATATTCTTCAAGCCCGCCGCTGCAGCCTTTTCGCTGAGCACGGCAAGCATGCCGGGCGACAGGTCGGTCTCGAGCACATGTCCCACGTGCGGCAGCAAGCGCAGTCCTACCAGCCCCGTCCCGCAGCCATACTCCAGGGCGCGCCAGTGCGGCGCAAGCGGTATCGCGGCAACGATGGCATCGGCGACGGTCTTGGCCATGTCGGCACGCATCGGCGACTCATCCCATTGCGCGGCGATGGCATCGAATCGTGAACGATTATCATCTTGCAGCATGGTCGTCATCGATGCGAGCACCCCAGGGTCCGTGTGACGGACGACCATCTTACCGTTTGCAGTCCCGTCCCGCTTCCTCGCCTGCGATGGCCTACGCGTTGCCGTGCGACGCAACAGGCGTACAGCTGCGCAGATCACCGTTCAGTTCCGCGACTCCGTGCCGTCCCGGAACCGTGGCTGGGCAGCGCAGGGTCCGATCCGGGGCCCGCTGTCCTAACAGGCTGTTGAAAAACCCGGCGATTCGGGCAAATTAGACGTTATCTGGCGCACGATTGAGGTTCTCCGATGCGTGGAGCGGACTCGAAGCAGGAAGCGATGTTCAGCTACCTCTCCCCAGAAGAGCGGGTTCCGGCGAAGCATCCGCTGCGGCCGATCCGCGCGATGATCGCCGAGGCGCTGGCGCAGATGGATGGGCGGTTCGAGAAGCTCTACTCCCAGACGGGCAGACCTTCGATTGCGCCCGAACGGCTGATTCGGGCGCTGCTGCTGCAGGTTCTGTATTCGATCCGCAGCGAGCGGCTGCTGGTCGAGCAGCTCGAGTACAACCTTCTGTTCCGATGGTTCGTCGGACTGTCGGTCGATGAGCCGGTGTGGGATCACTCGACTTTCAGCAAAAACCGCGATCGGCTGCTTGAGGCGGATATCGCGCGTGAGCTGTTCGAGGCGATCGTAGATCAGGCTCGGATGGCGGGCCTTCTGAGCGATGAGCACTTCAGCGTCGACGGCACGATGATCGAGGCGTGGGCATCGCACAAGAGCTTCCGGCCCAAGGACGGCTCTGGCGGCTCTGGCGGAAGCGGTGGCCGCAACGACGCGCGCGACTTTCGCGGCGAGCAGCGCACGAACGATACGTATGCTTCCACGACCGACCCTGAGGCAAAGCTGTATAGGAAGAGTGCCGGGACGACCGCCAAGCTCGCCTACCTCGGTCACGCCGTGAGCGAGAACCGCCATGGCCTGATTGTCGCCGCGCAGGTGACGCAGGCGAGCGGCACTGCCGAGCGCAGCGCCGCGATCGACATGCTCGGTGAGCTGTCCGGCCCGAAGCGTTGCACCCTCGCAGCGGATAAGGGCTATGACACGCGCGAGTTCGTCCGGCAAACCCGCGAGTTGAACGTCACCCCGCACGTCGCGCAGAACGTCGAGCGACGCGGTGGCTCGGCTATCAATGCCCGCACGACCCGCCATGCCGGATACGCCCTGAGCATCAAGGCACGCAAGCTCATCGAGGAGTCCTTCGGTTGG
>JAKBCE010000194.1 GCA_021808195.1 Pseudomonadota bacterium | reverse complement strand
CCGAAGGGTTCCCGGCTCCCTCGGCGGACCCTTCGCGCCTGTCATCGCGGCATCGCTGCGCGGCATGGCTGTGATTGCGCCCGTGGCTCTGGACGGTGATCTGGGGGTTCAGCCGGCTGCTTCTGACTTGAAAATCATGGTATCACAGGGGCCCGGCCCCAAGATGCGATGCCCTTCTCAGGGCGCCGATCGGTCCTCTCAGTCTCGCAGCCGATGGGTCCTCAGCCCTGCCGCGGGTGGCAGCGGCCGATTCAACCGAACAGACCGATGGTCGGGCGGCCGAACAAATAGCCCTGCAGGAAGTCCGCACCCAGTCTCGTGACCATCTCAGCCTCGGCGTGCGTCTCAATGCCCTCGACGATGAGTTGTGCCTGGGTTGCCTTGGCGACGCTGACCAGCAATTCGAAGAGTCGTTGCTTGCGCGTATCGGAATCGATGTCCCGTGCGATGGTCATGTCCACCTTGACGAAGGCGGCACGAAGCTCGGCGAGGACCGACAGGGAGTTGTAGCCGGCGCCGAGGTCATCCACCGCAATGCGAAAGCCAGAGTGGGTGAGAAATTCGACGGCATGGCGCCAGTTCATGATCTGCAGCACATCGGCCCGTTCGGTGATCTCGACGACGATGCGCGAGGCGTGGTTGCCGAGCGGCTCGAGCCGGCGGCGCACCTGCTCGAGATCGCTCAGTTCGGCCGGATGCGAGTTCATGAACAGCAGCGCATCCGGCGGCATGACCGTGAGGACTCGCTCGACGCATCCGGCGACCGCGTCTGCGAGTCGCCCGAGCATAGCGTGTTCCTCGGCCGCGGCGATGATTGCAAGCGGTGAGTCGAATCCCGGGTGCTGGCTGCGCAGCAGCGCTTCGTAGCCCATCACGCTGTGATCGATCGCCCGCACCATCGGCTGCAAGGCGAGGGTGAGCGCGCCGGAGAGCAGGCACTCTTCGAGCTGGCGATGCTGCTGATCGAAGCCGTCGCGCAGAGAGCCGATGTAGACCTCACGCAGCTTGGCGCGGCCCTCGAGAGCGCCATCGAGGGCGCTGAGGATGTGCTGCCGGTCGAAGGGCTTGGGGATGACGCGGGCGATCTCGCCGCGATTGACCGCGTCCACCACGACCGGAAGGTCGAGCGTGCCTGACATCAGGAGGCGGACACATTTCGGCTGGATCTCGCGCAGCCGATTGAGCACGTCGAGTCCGTTGGGCGGCGGAATCTGGTAGTCGACGATCGCGGCGTCGTAATCTGCCCCGAGGGTGCGCGTCAGCGCCTCAGTGCCGTCCGCGGCCGTGTCCACTTCGTGACCCAGCCGCAGCAGAATCGCACTGAGCACGTCGCGCAGACCAGCGTCATCGTCGACCACGAGTATGCGCGGCATGATGCGGCCCCCCTGAGGCGATCAGTGACGGTCATCATGCGCCGCGCCCGAGCGGGTGTACAGGCACTGCAGGCCGGCTCAGCCTTGGGGGGCGCCGTGTTCGGTGCCGTCCGCGCGAGCCGGGAGCGGGCCTCAAATCACGCTTCCGCCCTGCGGACTCGCGCTCAAGGTCAGACGAGCGGGGCCTCCGCGGCCGAACGGGCCGGCTCAGAGGCGTTTCAGTAGGCCCGCGGCCAGCAGGATGACACCGGCGCCGAGTACCGTCCCCCCGACCCAGCCGGGCACGGTCTTTTCGTGACGCACGCTCGCTTGCACGCCCGCGAATTTGAAGACGCGCTGCTGCGAGGCGTAATGCGGCGGCCGCAGGATCAGAAACAAGCCCCCGGCTGCGAGAATGAGTCCGGCAACGATCGATACTTTCACGTTTCTACACCGCTTGAGGTGGGCGTCGCGGGAATTCTAGCATTGATCCGAATCCGCCTGCGTGCGGCGGCATCCGGTGATGAACGGCCCGCAGAAGCCGCACCGGGTGCGCTCGGATGTCCGGACGGCACCGCTGACGCTCTGCGCAGACACTAATTGACGACCTCGGTCTCCGCGGGTGCGGCATCATCGGCCTTGATCGCATAGGGCAGTGCGTCATCGACGAGGTGTACCAGGAAGCGGCCGGGCTGTTCCTCGAAGATCATATGGGAAGAGTCGGCGAAGATGACGAGCCGCTTCGATGGGGCATGCAGCCGCTCGAACCAACGCACGGTGAGCGCCGCGGGGGTCGTTTCATCATGGGCGCCGACGAATTCGATGATCGGACACGCAAAGTGAGTCACGTGATCGAAGTTGACGCTGAGCAGCGGCCGGAGCAGGTGGTGCAGCGAGTAGAGGCTGCCGGCATCGATGGCTTTCAATTCCCGACCTGAGTACTCGGGCGACAGCCGCCAGGTGCGTGCATCCCAGTCGAAATTGCGCCGCCCATACGCGAGGCCGCCGTAATACATCTCCCAGCGACTGCGTACCGAGATGCGCTGGAGGGTCAGGACTTTGCCGGGGTACGGTGCAATGGCGTTCAGCTGGGCGATTGCTTTTCGATTGCCATGCGCTTCGGCCTCGCGCAGCGCGAAGTCGTAACCGAGCTTTTCACCGCGTCGCGTGTTGACCATCTGGCCGACGCCGATATAGGCGTAGAACCAGTTCGGGTGACGCTCGGCCAGTTCGACCCCGAGTACGGTCCCCCAGGAATGCCCCAGCAGAAAAATCTTTCGCGTGTGGAAACGCGTGCGCAGATAGCGCACGAGCTGAGCGGCATCGTGGGTCATGCCGGCGATGGTCATGCCCGGTGACTGAGCGGCGCGCGTATTGGCCGCGAACGTCTTGCCGGTGCCGCGCTGGTCCCATTCCACCACCGTGAAATAGTCCTCCCAGGGACGCTGGAAGGTCCAGGCCGCCGGCATTTCCGGAGAACCGGGTCCGCCGTGCAGAACCAGCAGAATCGGATTGCGCAGATCGGTTCCGCGGATCGAAATCCATTGCCGAATCCCGTCGATCGGCACGTACAGCTGCTGCTCGATCCCGTGCGGCGAGACGATTTCGTTGCGGGCGGAGATGATCGCCTTGGCCTCGGCGAGTGGAATCTGACGGGTCGCGGCCTGCGCGGTGATTGAGAGTGCGGCGCACACGGCGGTTAACGTGAACACGCGAGTCCATCGGCTGTACGGCATGCTGTTCCCCTGGTGAATCGAGCGTTGCGAAGGTCTGGCTGTTGTAGCGTTCAGCGTCCCTCTGCCGTTCAGAACACGGCCACGGTGCACAAGTTGCATGCCGTGGGCAGAGGAGCGCGACATGCGACCGCGGCCTGACGCCACGGCGGTCGTTCTCGTCGTGCGTGCGCGGGGAATCCGCCTCAGGAGACCGGTATTCGGAAGGTGATTCGGTCCCGACACATGTGTCGTCGCCGCAGCGGCGGGAACGGTGAGTCCTGGCGTATGCCCGCCATTCCAATCAGGTACTTGGCGGTCTGTCTCGTCGTGGCACGGGGGTTGCTTGCAGAGCGCTGCAGCCAGGAACCGACTGTGTGCAGTGGTGAGCGGCGGCGCAATGCATCGCGAAGTCAAACCATCCATGTGCGGAGAACCCTCAATGAAGACGAATAAAGTGATTGCCATGGCCATCGCCGTGGCGCTGGCGTCGGCCTCCGGGCTGGCGATGGCCAGCAACGGAAGCGGAGGCGGTAGTCCTCCGTCCAAATCGGTCACAAAAAACAGCACGGCAACGCAGGGCGGCAACGGCAGCCCGCAAGCGAACCTCGGATCGTCGGCCAACGTCAGCAGTTACGACCCGACGACGACCACGAACATGAACCTGACGAAGACGGTCACCAACGACACTTGGAACACCACGGTTGCGGCGACGTCCAATCTGAACGCGACGGTGTCCGGAAATACGGTGGCCGGCATCGGTAATACGGCCTGGAATACCGGTAACGCCAACGGAGCGAGCGGTGCTGCGGGCGGCCGGGGCGGCGCGGGATATGGCGGCGCGAGCGGCGGATCCTCGGCGAGCATGTCGACCTCTGGCGGAAACGGCGCCAAGGGCGCTGTCGGAGCGGCGGGCGGCTCGGTGACGGCAGGAAATACCTCCAACGGCAGTGCCAGCAACGGCAGCGCGCACGCCGGTGAGGGTGGAAACGGCGGTGACGTCGGCTTCACCAGGACCGGCGCCGGAGGCGGAGGCGCCGGGATGGGTGGGCCGGCGGCGGGCGGACTCAGCGCTGCAACGAACAGCGGCTCGAGCGGCAGTGGATCGGGACGGCCGGGACCCTACAGCAGCTATCCGGATGGCTCGAGCGCTCAGCCGAATAACGCGACCAGCGGCAACGGCGGGGCCGCCAATGCGGGTAACGGCACCGGCGGCGGCGCCGCGAATACCGTGGCCAGCACGAATAACGCCGGACAGGGCGGAGCGGGCGGGTCTGCGACCAACGGCTATGCCGCGAATGGCAGCGCGACGGCGTCGCTCGGCAATGCCGGCAGCGGCGGCAGCGGCGGCAACGGCGGCAGCGGCGGATCCGGTACGGGAGGCACGCAGGCGACGACGACCGGAACCGGCGGCGTCGGTAACGGAGCGGTCGGGGGAGCGGGTGGCGCAGGGGGCATGGGCGGGAACAATACCGTGACCGCCGGGACATTCGACATGTCCAACAACATCAGCAGCGCCTTCACCAATGGGGCGGGCATCACGGTGGCGAGCCAGAACAGCGGCATGTCGTCGCTGATCCAGCAGAGCGTCAACGTGCAGGCCAACCTGTCGCTTTCGGCGACCGGTCATTAGCACCGGGGAGCGTTCCGGAGCGTCGCGCAGAGCGCGCGCGCTCCGGCCGCTCTTTGCGGAGGTTGCCATGAATCACCCCATAGTACCGATCGTCATGCTGGCGTCCCTGGGCGCTCTCGGGTGTGCTGCCGCGCGGGGTGAGACGCCGAAGCCGCCCCC
>JAKBCE010000193.1 GCA_021808195.1 Pseudomonadota bacterium | reverse complement strand
GCCATACCGAGCGCGGCAGCGTCGCATAGAATCCCGAGGTCTGCTGGCTGTACGGCTGACCGATTCCGAGCCCGCCGGTATTGAGCAACGGCTGCGGCGTGAGCGGAATCATGTTCGGGCGCCACTCATGGTTGCGCTGGAAGTAGTAGCCGAAGCTCACCGATCCGCTGGCCAGCTGCTTGCGGGTTTTGACGTACCCTTCCTCGGTATCAGCCGGCAGACTGTCCTGGGTATCCCGAATCGCATCGCTGCGCCCGGAGGCCAGACCGAAGACAGTTGACCAGCCGTGGATTTCACCGGTGTTGTATACCGCGGAGGTATCGTAGGTCGAGGAGCTGCCGCCGGCCAACGTGACCTTTCCGCCGGAGAGCGCACTCGGCTGCACCGGAATGAAGTCGATGGTCCCGCCCATGCTGCTGTACCAGCGCTCGCTCGGATTGCCGGGACCGATGATAACGTTCTCGCCCTGCATCAGCGCGCCGATCGGCACCTCGACAGAGTGCCACGCCGTGCCCTGGCTCAGGCTGTTCAGCGGGACGCCGTCGAATTCGGCCTGGATCGCGTTCGTTTCCACGTCACCCGGGATGCTGTTGTACCCGACCTTGATGCCGCGGATTGAAATCGTCTGACGGCCGGTCGCGCTGTAGTTGTTCGTGCCCGAGACGTAGACGTTCGGCAGCACGCTGAGCGCCTGCGTACCGCCCGCATCGGGACCAAACAGGTCGATCATGGTCTTCGTGACCGCCTCGGCCGGCTGCGAGGAATTGCGCAGCTGCTTGGCGCTGAGCACCTGGCTGGTGAAGTCGTGGTAGCCTTCGATCGTCACGAGCTTCAGCGCGCCGGCGCCCGCTGCGGTGGCCGCGGCCGCCATCGCTGCGTTTGCTGCCGCACTCGAGCTCGCGTTCGCGGCTGCCGATGCTCCGGCAGCACCGCTCTGCCCCGCCTGGGCCGGGAGCGCAGCGCTCACGAGCACCGCCCCCAGGATCATCTGCACCGCACACTGCACTCGTGGATTCATGACGCCGCCTTTCTTCGATGTGGACGAAAGAATGGGCGGGCAAGGTAGTGACCCTACGTGACGTCAGTGTTGCGAAAGCGTTGCGTGTTCGTGACAGTTGTGCGGTCGATATTTGAGCTATCGGGGACAAGACGTTGATCGCAGAGGAAATTGCGACCCACACCCGAAGACTGGCGTCGGCGCGCAACAGTCGTAGAATGCCCGCATGAGTCCTCTGACGATCTTCGGTCTATTCGCGGTGACGGCGATGCTGGTGTGTTATGCGCTCGAGGAGCGTCGAGCCGTGTACAGCCTGGCGTTCGGCGGCGCCTGCATCCTGGGGTCAATCTACGGATTTCTGCAGGGTGCCTGGCCGTTCGGACTGGTCGAGGCCGTCTGGGCACTCGTCGCCGTCCGGCGCTGGTGGAGCCGTCGACGCGCACTGCGCGACTGAACAGTGGGGCGCAACCCGAAGTGCGCGGCCGGGGCCGGCCGACCGAGCAGTACGCAGCCGTCCCAAGCCGGCTCGGACTTCTCTCCGGGCCGAGCCAGCACACGCTGGCGCGCAAGGGCCTGAGCCAGCACGTTGCGCGGCGTGTCATAGTTGCGCAATGTGTGTGTCACGGCCATGACCGGCGCGACGCGCTCCAAACGCTCCGTGATGACCGTGCCCAAGTACAACGGCTCGGTGACCGTCGCCGCGGTCAGGTCTGTGCCCGAGCGCCACAACCGCAGAACGTACCGTTCGTGCGCAGCGCCGCCGCGGTGCACCAGCACGAGCACCTCGCGATGACCGCTCTGCAGATGCGGCAGTACCGGCAGGTCCGCAAGCCCGATGTGTGGCTCGAACCAGCGGGCCGCGGTACGCAGCGTCCATTGCGGCGGACGCTGCCAACCGTGCGCGGCGAGCTCGCGCTGCAGTCCGGCGCGATGCCCGGCCCATTGGAAGGTCAATGGTTGCTCGGCTCCGCCGATCAGATCGACGCGACGAGCCGGCAGGCGGCTCCATCCGTGCTGCCACCAGGTCTCGAGCGGCATCAACTGTATCTGCTGACGCACCGCGTAGCGGCGCATGTCGAATGCGTGACGCTGCACGATGTGCAGGCCGCCGAAAAGCGCCAGCGCCACACCGGTGCTCACGCAAAGCCCGGTCGCGCCGACCCGAGGGGGATCGTGGCGCAGGTAGGCGATCGCGAGCAGCGCAGCGGCGGCGATGCCAAAGGCGGTCCCGGCCAGCACGTCGGACAGCCAATGCGCGCCCAGATAAACCCGTGAAAACGCGATCGCACCGATCAAGACGGCGATCGCGCCAGTGATCGGCAGGCGCCAGCGACCCTTGACTTCCCACGCCGTGATGATCGCAAGGAATCCGTACAAGGCAGCATTGGCCGCGGAATGTCCGCTGGGGAACGCGAACGCATCCCAGCCAGTATCGATCGGTTCGGGTCGATGGATGCGCAGCGCGATTTTCAGCACGGCGGTAGCGATCCCCGCGACCGCCACGACGCTGACCAGGTGGACGGCCGCGCGCCAGTTGCGCCGCCACGCGAGCCACACCAGCGCCGCGGCGGCAACCGCGGCTACGACCCCGGCGTCACCGAGCTCGGTGACGGCCACCATCGCCTGGTCGACCCACTCGGTGCGCAGACCCTGCAGAAAGTGAAACACCGCCTGGTTGGCACGCACCAGCGGATCGCCGGCGACGACGTCCTGCAGCACGCCGAAGAACAGCCACAGACTCGACAGCACGATGGCCATGAGCACTGCGAGCCCTGGCATCTCGCGCCGCGTCGGATCGAGCACCGCAAGCACCTGGCGCGCGAACCAGCCGCTGCGCCCCGCCGCCCAGACACGCAACCGCTCCTGGGCGGCGAGCGCGTGCGGGGCGACGCGACGCAGCAGGTAGCGTATCAGCACGTAGAGCAATCCGAGCAGCACCAGCAAGATGGCCGCGATGAGCGCGAGCCGCCCAGCCACGGCGCCGAGCAACACGAACGAGGCCCCGATGGCAGCACCGGCGAAAATGTGGGCCGGCGCCCACAACAGTGCTGAGAGCAGATTCATCAGGTAGAAGCGGGCCGCATCCATGGACAGCACGCCGCTCAACACGGGCACGATCGCCCGCACTCCGGGGGTGAAGCGGGCCGTGAACACACTCTTGCCGCCGTGGCGCTCAAGGAACGCCGCGCCGCGCGCCACGAGCCGCGGTCGACCGCGAAACGGCCAGCGGCCGAGGATGGCCGCGTGGTAGTGCCGGCCGAGCCAGAAGGCAAAGCCGTCGCCGAGCACGGCCCCGACGAATGCGGCCAGGACCAGCGGCCACAACCGCAGCGCTCCGGTCGGCACCAGTGCACTGACGGCGAAGATGATCGCATCTCCGGGCACGAACGCGCCCACCACCGGCAGCGATTCGGACAGGGATACCAGCAGGATCAGTCCGTACGCGACGTTCTGATGCGCGCCCGCGAGGGCCACGACAGAACGGGTGAGTGCGCCGAGCATGGGGATTCGACTCAGGAACGGGCGGCGCGTTGCATGAGGCGGGATTATTTCATGCGTCGCGCCCGGATGCGCATCCTCCCTGATGCCGCCCGGCCCATTCGCGCGTACGCTATGCGCATCGAAATGACCTCGGAGGCACAGCATGTACCAACGGATCCTCGTCCCCGTCGATGGCAGTTCCGCGGCGGCCCAGGGCCTGAACGAGGCGGTCAAGCTGGCGCGCAACCAGGGCGCGCAGATTCTGCTGCTGCACGTCGTCGATGAATGGCGGGTCGCCGCCGGCGACATCGCGGCGGTCAATCTCGATGCGGGCTCGAAGGCGCTGCGCGAGGCGGGGGCGCAACTGCTGAAGCAGGCCGAGGCGCAGGTCCACGAAGCGGGCATCCCGGTTCAAACCGTGCTCCTCGAGGAATTGGGCGTCCCCGTCGGGGAGTGCATCGTGCAGCGCGCCCAGCAGTGGCAGGCCGATCTGATCGTCTGCGGCACCCACGGCCGGCAAGGCGTGAGCCGCCTGCTGCTCGGCAGCAGCGCAGAGTACATCGTGCGCCACACCTCGATACCGGTACTGCTGGTGCGCGAGCCCGAGGCGAACGAGGTGCGGTGACGGCACGCGAGCCCCGTCGGCTGGAGCGGACCGATCGAGCGCCGAGGCGAGCCACCTCAGCGCTCGATCTTCCTCAGCATGCCGAGATTGATCTCGGAAATCTGCACCGCGCTCGCGGATATGGTACGGAGCGTAGAGCAGCGCACGGTTCCATGCGGTGAGAATCTGCGGCGGATGGCGTGCCCCCTGAAACAGCGTCAGGATCGTCGGCATGCCGCGAACCCTAGCGCGCAGATCGATCTGCGCCAGCCCCACCAACGCGACGTAGGCCGCCAGTTGTCCGTAAGTCATGCCGCGCACACGCGTCTTGTCGATCACGAGGATGACCGAGGTGAATCCGCGCGCCGTAGCATTCAGCAGCAGCGTGTCGACACCGTGGGCACACAACCGCACCGCTCCCGATCAACACGCCTGCCACTGTAAGTGGGCCATCCGGCGCAGCGGCGCTCACAGGTGCTCCGCCACAGCTGAAGGTCGAGTTGTACCAGACGTGCATTGCGCGACGAGCCGCGATGAATTGACGCACCGGCGCGATGCCGTCGCGAGTGTTGCACAGAGCCGGATCGCGCCGCCTGAGAAATGCGTGCCACGATGAAATCGCCGTCATTCTTCGGCAGTCCGGCCGCCAGAGGTCAGTTCGACCGATCCCAGCGCGGGCAGGCATTGTGTCCGAACAACACGAGCGTGGAAAATACAAAGTGATCGACTGCGGCGCGCAACGCGTGCCGATCGCGCAGCGCCTGAATCGTCACCT
>JAKBCE010000015.1 GCA_021808195.1 Pseudomonadota bacterium | reverse complement strand
CGATCAGGATGCAGGGAATCTCCACGCTGTATCCGGCGAGACTCGCCAGGAATCCGGCGCGTGCCGGAAGGTGCAAGGTCGCCTGCGCGTACGTGGCCATATACACGAAGATGTAGGTGCCGACACTGCCTGCAGCGATCGCCATCAAGCCGAACGCCATCGCTCTCCAGTGCGTGCGCGCGAGCGCCAGACGTCCAGGCTGGCCGACAGCCGCCAAGGACGGGTCGGCCGCCTGCGAGTACTGCGCATCCTGGGCGTGCAGCGTCTCCGTGAGATGTCGGCGCAACCAGTATCCGCACGGCACAATAGCCGCCCCGATCAGGAACGCGATACGCCAACCGTAGCCCTCAAACGCCGCGGGCGAGAGGAGCGCCGCGAGCACGGTCCCCACGAGGCTTCCGAGCACCAGCGCGACGGCCTGGCTCACGCCCTGCCACGAGACGATCTCGGCGCGGCGGTCCGGCCGGGCGGCCTCCACCAGAAATGCGCTGTTCGCGCCGACCTCTCCGCCCAACGAAAACCCTTGCACCAGGCGCGCAACGACCGCAAGCACGGGCGCCGCAATGCCGATCGCGGCATAGGACGGAATGCACGCCAGCGCCACCATGGCGATGCCGATCATTGACAGGCTCAGGACCATGGCGGGTCGGCGTCCCACTCTATCGGCGTAGGCACCTAGCACGATGGCGCCCAACGGGCGCGTGAGAAACCCGACCCCGAATGTCGCCAACGACAGCATCAGGCTGACGTAGGAACTGGCTACCGGAAAAAATGTCCGGCCGATCTGTAGGGCAAAGAGCCCGTAGATGAAGAAATCGTAGAACTCGAGGGCATTACCAACGGTCGCGGCGATGATCGCTCGCGGCCGCGCCCCGGCCTGCCCGTCGTACGTCTCTGCGGCCATCTGCGCACTAACCAGGAGAGCGCGCAAATTCCATCTTCTGCGAGCCCCTACAATCTCATCCGCATTTGGAATCGCCGCAATTGAGGCAGGTCATACAACCGTCCATCATGACGACAGCCGCGGTACTGCATTTGGCGCAGAGCTGTGCGCCTTCCGGAAAATCCGCCTTCGCAAATGCATCGGCCTGCCGAGCGCGAGCCTCATATTCGGCACGCTTCTCGTCAACCAACTTTTGTTGATGTTCGTCGAGTTGCGGCTTGCGCAGCAGGCCGATTGCCTGCAAATGGCGCTCGATGACATAGCCAAGCTCGGCAATGATGGACGGCATGAACTTGCCACCAGGTTGCCAGTAGCCCCCACGGGGGTCGAATACGGCCTTGAGCTCATCGACCAGAAAGGTGACATCACCGCCCTTGCGGAACACGGCGGAAATGATGCGCGTCAGCGCAACGATCCATTGAAAATGATCGAGATTTTTTGAATTTATGAAAATCTCGAACGGCCGGCGCTGTTCAAACTCCGTGCCCTCGTTGAGCACGATGTCGTTGATGGTGACATACATTGCGTGATCCGAGATCGGCGTCTTGATCTTGTAAGTCGAGCCGATCAGAACCTCCGGACGCTCGAGCTTCTCGTGCATCCGAATGACCTGAGCCGTATGGCCATTCTTGTCGCGAACCGTCGCTGTCGTGGGAATCGGCGGCAGCGCCGTAGGTTCCGGCGGGCTCGCAGCCTGCGCTACCGCCGCCTTCTCTGTCTGAACATCTTCAGGCTTCTGCACCTGGTATTTGACGATTTTGCGTTCAATCTTGATGGTCATGGTCACTGTCCGGTAGACGCGGGCGGAGTTCGGCTCAATATTTGCCGAAATATCCCTCTTTCAGACTGTCGAAGAGGTTGGCGGCCGAGTGCACCTCGCCCTCGTACTCGACCTCCTCGTCGCCGCGCACCTCGATGGTACTGCCGTCATCGAGGGTGAATTTGTAGACCGTATTCTTCAGGTCTTGCTCCTTGACCAGCACACCCTGGAACGCTTCCGGATTGAAGCGGAAGGTTGTGCAGCCCTTCAGATCCTGCTCGTGCGCATACAGATAGATGTCCTTGAACTTATCGTACGGAAAGTCGGTAGGCACATTCGCGGTCTTCGAGATCGAGGAATCAACCCAGCGCTGCGCAGCAGCCTGAACGTCGACGTGCTCCCTCGGGGTAATGTCTTCCGAGGCGATGAAGTAATCGGGTAGCTTCTCCGATTCGGCAGAGCTTCCCGGTACGGCGTTCGGATTGACAAGCTCGCGATACGCCAGCAGCTCGAAGGAATAGACCGCGATCTTCTCCTTGCTCTTGCGTCCAGGCCGGATCACATTGCGGAAATAATGGTGAGCGAACGACGGCTCGATGCCATTCGATGCGTTGTTGGCCAGTGACAGCGAGATCGTGCCGGTCGGGGCAATCGAGGTGTGATGAGTGTATCGCCCACCGGTTTCGGCGAGCTCCTCGACCAGGCGCGGTGCGATCTGGGCGATGCGCTGCATATAGCGGCTGTACTTGGCATGCAGGATCCGCCCCGGGATCTGGTCGCCCACCTTCCAGCCGTCGCGGATCATTTCCGGGCGCTTGCGCAGCATTGCGCTCGTGACCGTGAATTGCTCGGTCATGATGGGCGCCGGACCTTTTTCGCGCGCCAGCTCGAGCGCCTCCTCCCAGCCGGCAAGCGCCATCTCACGCGCAACCTCCTCGGTGAACTGCACGGAATTCGGCGAGCCGTATTTGATGCCCAGCAGCGTCATGGTGCTGCCGAGGCCGAGGAAACCCATGCCGTGGCGGCGTTTGCGCATGATCTCCTCGCGCTGCTGCGCGAGTGGCAGTCCGTTGATCTCGACGACGTTGTCGAGCATACGGGCAAAGATCTTGACCACGGCTCGGTATTCGTCCCAGTCGAAGCGCGCATGCGCGGTAAACGGATCGCGGACGAAGCGGGTCAAATTTACCGAGCCCAGCAGGCACGACCCGTACGGCGGCAGCGGCTGCTCGCCGCATGGATTGGTGGCGCGGATGTTCTCGCACCACCAATTGTTGTTCATCTCGTTGACGCGATCGATGAGAATGAAACCGGGCTCAGCGAAGTCGTATGTCGACGCCATGATGACGTCCCACATGCGGCGCGCCGGGAGCGTCTTGTAGATCTTGCACGCAACGAGCCCCTGCTCGTTGACGACATAGTGGTCATGTACGGGCCATTCGCGCCAGATGAATTTTCCGGCATCGTCGAGATCGGGCCTCTCGGTCTCGTACTCCTTGCGCGACAGAGGAAACGCCAGCTTCCATTCACCACTCTGGCGCACCGCCTGCATGAACTCATCGGTGATCAGCAGCGACAGATTGAACTGGCGCAGCCGGCCGTTCTCGCGCTTGGCCTTGATGAACTCCATTGCATCGGGATGCCCGACGTCAAACGTGCCCATCTGTGCGCCGCGGCGACCGCCCGCGGAAGATACGGTAAAGCACATCTTGTCGAAGATATCCATGAACGACAGCGGGCCGGAGGTATACGCCCCCGCGCCCGACACATACGCTCCGCGCGGACGCAGCGTGGAGAATTCATAACCGATGCCGCAGCCCGCCTTCAGCGTCAGCCCCGCCTCGTGCACCTTGCCCAGGATGTTATCCATCGAATCCTCGATGGTGCCTGACACAGTGCAGTTGATCGTCGAGGTTGCTGGCTTGTGCTCGAGCGCCCCGGCATTGGAGGTCACCCGACCGGCCGGGATGGCGCCGCGACGCAGCGCCCATAGAAACCGCTCGTACCAGTGTTCGCGCAGCTCTTCGCGCTCGACATCTGCGAGCGCTCGGGCGACGCGCTTGTACGTATCGTCCATCGTCTTATCGATGGGCGTGCCGTCTTTGGCGGTCAGCCGGTATTTCTTGTCCCAGATGTCGACCGACGCCTCCTGGAACGGAATGGCGTCTATGTCCTTTGTTTCGATCTTCACGACGGTATTCATGTGTCCGCGGCGCCCCAAGTGTCTGCACACCGGATCACAGGGAATACGGGCAGCGCGGAAAGCGCGGGGCTGCGCGTAACCGGATCCGCCGGTACGCCGATCCACAGCCTGTATCCCCCTGAGCCTCCCGAACGCGCGATCTCGGACCACCAAGTGGCGGACACAAGATCTTGTGTCGGGGTAAAGAGCCTAATGAGCACCTGCCTTGGCGTCAAGATTGCGCACGCGCGACACCGAACCCATTAAAGTCTTGAAAAACAATATCTTATAGAGAACGCGGCTGCGTTGACCGCGGGGTTTTTTTTGCCTGAATCTGAATTCACTCGCAACCTATAACCCCAATATATTGTATCCCCCGCATACCCACAGGTTATGCACACCTACGCGTCTCAAAGAACGCGGCGCTACCGCGGTGACGACGGGCCATTCCACAACGGGGCGGATGGCACCCCGGGATGCCCCCGCACCACCGGGCTTGAAAACTCCGCAGCCGGCCACAGATCCGCTGCAGACAGACGGCACATAAGCCCGACATCATCACTCATTGGAGGTTGGATCATGACTGTTGTTCGCTATCAGCCTTGGACACTCATCGACAGCCTGCAGCGTCAGCTGGATCAGGCGTTCTCGAGCGAGACCGGCGATAATGCCGCCGCCGACGTTGCGTGGATTCCCCAAGTCGATGTCTATGAGGAGCCCGATCGTTACGTGGTGGTTGCCGACGTGCCAGGCGTTGAGCCGAAGGATGTGCGCATCACCGCCGACAAGGGGCTGCTCACCATCCGCGGCGAGAAGCGCACACGGGACACTCAGCCGAGCAACGCGCGGCAGCGCCTGGAGCGACGAACCGGGGTGTTCCTGCGCACCTTCACTCTACCGGAAGGCGCCGATGTCGATGCCATCACGGCCAAGCAGGCGCACGGCGTGCTGGAGGTCGTGATTCCGAAGCAGCCGCAACTTCAACCCCGCAACATCGAGGTGCGGGCGGCCTGAGATGGCGTGCTGATGCCCCGGGGACGGCACTCCTCACCCCGGGGCTCAGCGCGCTGGATGACAGGCATCCCGCGGCCGCGCGGGCAGCGTACACTCTAGAACCCCTCCATGGCAGCCCCAATGAACATTTGCGTGTTGGGTGGTACCGGCTTCGTCGGCACCGCCCTGATCAACCGGCTCGCTCAACAGGGTCACTGGGTGCGCGTGCCCACACGCGATGCGGCGCTGAAGCATTCACTTCGAGTTTTGCCAACGGTCAGACTGCTGCGGGCGAATGTGCATGACCCGCGAGTGCTCGATCGACTGGTTGAAGGCGCCGATGCCGTCATCAATCTTGTCGGGATCCTCAATGAGCACGGCCGCAACACCTTCCAGCGCGCGCACGCCGATCTTGCCGCAAAGCTGATGGCTGCGTTGAAGGCCGGTCGCGTACACCGAGTGCTGCACATGAGCGCTCTCGGCGCCGACTTGCACGGGCCCAGCCGCTACCTGCGCAGCAAGGGCGAGGCCGAGGCACACGTGCGCGCAGGCGCGACGCACGCGGATTTCACGATCTTCCGCCCATCGGTCATTTTTGGTCCCGGCGACTCACTCACCAACCGCTTCGCCAGCCTGCTGCGCCTGTCCCATGGCTGGTTGCCGCTCGCCCGCGCACACGCCCGTTTCGCACCGGTGTACGTCGGAGACGTTGCCGAGGCGTTTGTACACGCTCTGCACGATCGCACAACTATCGGTCAGACCTATGAGCTTTGCGGTCCGCAGGTCATGACCCTCGCACAGCTCGTGCGCACGACGGCGGCGGTAGGTGCTTTGCCGTGCCGGATCGTGCGACTGGCGGATGCGTTCGGTCGACTGCAAGGGGCACTGATGCAGTGCCTGCCCGGCAAGCCCTTCACGCTCGACAATTTTCGCTCGCTGACGCTAGATAGCGTGTGCGCGGAAAACGGCTTCGCGCGCCTCGGACTTCAGCGCCACAGCATGATGGATGTTCTGCCGACCTATTTGGCGCCAAGCGCCCCGACGACGCCGTTCACGCTGTCCTCCTGATCCGGCTGCGAGGTCTCGGACCTCAATCCACGGCGGCGTCACCCGCGGATGGGGAGAAACAAACTCAGGGTGACGGCGTGTCTGCCGGTTCGAGCCCGCGAACAGCCTCTAGCCGACGCTGACGGATCTTCTCGCCGATAGCCGCCCCAGAGAGCCCCGCGCGCTCTTGCGCATTCAGCGTCACGGCTGCGACCGTCGTGCGCGCACGGCGCAGAAATTGCGCCTGTGGATAGGGCTGGCCTTCCAGCCCCGCTCGACCACGAGCATCGGCCTCGCACGCACGTAACAGCGCATCGAACCGCTCGGGCCGGCGTAGCGCATCGGTGCTCTCGAGCAGCTGCAGCACGGTCACGGGACGCAACTCTGTCGCACGATGCACCTGGGCGTGATATCGCGCGGTCAGCACGGCGAGTTCCCGGTACACGGTGGGTACTTTCAGGCGTGCGCACAATGCCTCGATGAGCGGGACGCCGGCCTCCTCGTGCCCATGATGACTCGGCCAGCGCTCCGGTGGCGTGCACGCCTTGCCCAGATCATGCATGAGCACTGCGAAGCGCGCGTCCGTCGGCAGCCCCGCATCGGCCGCCCAGCGCAACGCCAGCATGACGTGCGCACCGGTATCGATCTCCGGGTGCCATTTGGCGGGCTGCGGCACACCGTAGAGCGCCTGCACCTCGGGGAAGATCACGGCCAACGCCCCGCATGCGCGCAGCGTCTCGAAAAAGACGTCCGGCCGGCTCTCTGCAAGTGCACGCTCGGTCTCCTGCCAGAGGCGCTCGGGCACCAGCGCATCGAGTTCGCCGGACTCGCTCATGCGTCGCATCAAGGCCTGCGTCTCATCCGCCACTCGAAAGCCGAGGGTTGCGTAGCGCGCCGCGAAGCGCGCGACGCGCAGTACGCGCACCGGGTCCTCGACGAAGGCCGCGGAAACGTGCCGCAGCAGGCGCGCAGCGAGATCGCGCTGGCCACCGTACGGGTCGATGATCTCTCCTGTGGCGCTTTCTGCCATGGCGTTAATTGTCAAATCCCGCCGGCGCAGATCCTCCTCCAGCGTCACGCTCGGAGAGAATTCGGTCGCGAATCCCCGGTAGCCCGGTCCGACTTTGCGCTCGAGCCGCGCCAGGGCGTATTCCTCTCGAGTCTCGGGATGCAGAAACACCGGGAACTCCCGGCCCACCGGCAGGTAACCCTGGCGCTCGAGGTCCTGCGGACGGGCCCCGACGACCACCCAGTCGCGCTCGCTCACCGCTCGCCCGAGCAACCGGTCCCGCACCGCTCCGCCGACTAGGTAGACTTCCATGCTCACATGGTAACCGAGTCCCGGAACCGTTCTCTGCGCGATGTCCCTCGGGTGCGCCCGGGCCTCATCGCTCGGGTCGCGCGGTACGCGTGCGGTCTTCTGGCTTTGTCGGCACTCTGCGGATGCGCGAACACCCTGTACCTGATGCAGGCCGCAGCAGGCGAGTGGCAGGTGATCCATGGACGCCGCCCGATCGTGGATGTGATCGACGAGCCCAATGCGCCGGAGGCCCTGATCCGCGAGCTCAGCGATGTCCGCGCGGCACGCCGCTTCGCCTCGCAGCAGCTAGACCTGCCGAACAACGACAGCTACCGCAGTTACGTCAACATCGGACGCCGCTATGTCGTCTGGAACGTGGTCGCGGCGCCCCGGTTCTCCGTCAAGCCCAAGCAGTGGTGCTTTCCGATCGCCGGATGCGTCGCCTATCGCGGTTACTTCCATGAACAGAGCGCCCAGATCTTCGCCCGTCATCTGCGGCGGGAAGGCTACGACGTCCTGGTCGAGGGCGTGCCCGCCTACTCGACGCTCGGCAGACTTCCCGATCCAGTGATGAGCACCATGCTGCGTTACGGTGCCGACGAGCTCGCCGGCATGATTTTCCATGAACTCGCCCACCAGTTGCTCTACGTGCCGAACGACTCGCGCTTCGATGAGGCGTTCGCAATGACGGTCGAGAACGAAGGCTTGAAGCGCTGGCTGCGGTTTCGCCATGAGCCTGAGCGCATCGCCGAGTTCGAACGGCTCGACGCGGCGGACCGCGCGTTCGCCGCGCTGTTGCGCGATACGCGCACGCGGCTCGCCCGATTGTATGCCTCCGCAATTCCTCGCGCGCGCATGGCGCAACGTAAGCGCGCCGTCTTCGCCCGCCTGGCTCGCCGACTGCGGGAGCTTGAGCGGCGGCTGCACGTGCATGCGCCGGTTTACGACCGTTGGATCCGGTACGGATTAAACAACGCCGATCTGGTCTCCGTCGGCACCTATTACGACTGCCTGCCAGGATTCGAGCGGTTGCTGCAGCACGAACAGGACAATCTGCCCCAGTTCTACGCGGCGGCCCGGCGCCTGGCGCAGGAACCGAAGAGCGAGCGAGACCGCGCGCTGTGCGCGCCTCGCCGCAGGCTCACGGCGCGCCGGTGACCCGCGCACCGGCAATCGTCCGGGCCCCTCCCTCTAGAGCGACCCGCGCAGGTCCTGCAGCGCAAAGCCGCTGAGCGCCTGGTCGAGATCTCGGGTCAGCGCCATCACCTTGAAAGCCTCGCCCATTTCCCCCGGCAACAGCAGCCGGCGCGCCTCCCCGGCACGCCGTGCATGCTCCACCGTATCCGCAGCGGTCTCCGCGATGTAGCGCTGGATTCCCGTACCGAGCAGAAAGGCCGCCTGCGTCGCGAAGCCGGCGACATCCAGGGCGCACTCCAGGGCGGCCTCGGCGACCCGCGTGAAATCCACCCATGCGGTGATGTCCTGCACCCCGAGGTTCACGTAGGGATCATCGTGGACCCGATGTTTGAAATGACAGCGCAGCGTGCCGGTGAGCCGCTGCGGATGATAGTAGTGGGCGCGCGGCAAGCCGTAATCGAGAAGGAGCAGCAGCCCGCGCACGAGAGGCTCAGCGACCCCCGCAAGCCAGGGCCCCACGCGCAGGCACATCTCTGAGATGTATCCGTCGGGCAGTGCGGCCGGCAGCCCTGCGCGCAGACGCTCCCATTCTGCCGCCAACTGCGCGTCGGCTGGCCTGGAGCGTTCGATAAGCCGGCCCTCCTCAAGCCCGATGCCGAGTTCGCGGATCTGCCCGCCCGCGAACATGAAGCGCCGGCAGGGCAGCGCATCGAGCACCTCATTGGCGAGGATCACCCCGCGAAACGGCCGTTCGGGCAGGCGCTCAAGCCACACGACCCGCTCGGCGAGCGCCGTGGGCAGCGTGGCAATCCGCCGGCGCTGCCGGGCAGCCAGATCGGCACTGACTTCGAGAATCGCATAGCGCTGCGGGAGACGCCCGCGCGCAGCAAGCTCGCTCAGCACCGACGCGGCCATTCGCCCGGTGCCGGCGCCGAGTTCGAGGATCTGTCCGCCGTCTTCAAGCACCTCGGCACATTGCGCGGCCACACACCGGCTGAACAGGTCCGACATTTCCGGTGCCGTCACGAAATCCCCGCCCGCACCGATTTTTTCGCTGCCGGCACTGTAGTAGCCGAGACCCGGCGCGTACAACGCCAGCGCCATGAACTGCTCGAACGACAGCCAGCCGCCGGCCGCGCGCACCGCGGCGCAGATGTGCTCGGTGAGCACGCGCCCATGCTCGGCTTCTTCCGCCGACAGCAGCGGGGTCATAATGTCGCTTGAACTCACCACTGAATCACCCGATACCCATGACACCACCCAGCGACGCCCCACACACGAACGGGCCACTGACCGGCAAAACCGCTCTCGTGACCGGCGGGGCGCGGCGCGTCGGCGCGGTGGTGGCTCGTGCGCTGCACGGCGCCGGCGCGCGCATCGTGCTGCACTACCGCAGCTCGGCGCGGGCAGCCGAGCAGCTCGCCGCACAGCTGAATGGCGAGCGTGCCGAATCGGTAGTGCTCGCCAAAGCGGACCTGCTCGATCCGCACGCGCTGCAGCAGCTCGCCGCCACCGCGGCGGCGGCCTTTGGGCGACTCGATGTCCTCGTCAACAACGCCTCGACGTTCTATCCGACCCCGCTGGGACAGATCGACGAGCGTGTCTGGAACGACCTCATCGGCACCAATCTCAAAGCGCCGCTGCTGCTGGCGCAGGCGGCGAGTAGTGCGTTGCGCGAGAGCGGCGGACTGATACTCAATCTCGTGGACATCCACGGCATGCGGCCGCTGCGCCATCACACGGTCTACAGCGTCGCCAAGGCCGGTCTGATCATGCTCACCAAGTCGCTGGCGCGCGAACTCGGCCCGCAGGTGCGGGTGAACGCCATTGCCCCCGGCCCCGTGATGTGGCCGGAGAGCGGCGTCGATGAGGCGCTGCGCCAGCACATCGTTGAGCGAACGGCCTTGAAGCGCACGGGCTCGCCCGAGGACATCGCGCGTGCGGCGTTGTTTTTCGCGTGTGACGCGCCGTTCGTCACCGGCCAGATTCTCGCCATCGACGGCGGGCGCAGCATCGGCTGGTAGCGCATTCACACCTGCGGACCCGCCTCGGGCGCGCGCACCGGAACCAGCGGGTGTGCGGCCTGATCGAAACGCCGCCAAAGTTCGGCGATGGTCAGCCCTTCGGTTGGATGGGTCAGATCCGGCGCCAGATCGGCCAGGGGGCCGAGCATGTAGGCACGCTTCAGCAAGTCCGGGCGCGGCACTCGCAAAGCCGGGGTGTCCACGATCCGCTCGCCGTACAGCAACAGATCCAGATCCATCGTGCGCGGCGCCCAGCGCGGCGCGGCACGGGTACGCCCGCACATGCCCTCAATGACCTGCAGACGCGCGATCAGTGCATCGAGCGTCACTTCGGTGCTGAATCCGGCCACGAAGTTGATGAAATCGTCCCCCTCGAACCCGACTGCGCGATTGCGATACCAGGGGGAGAATCGCACGTGCGCAAAGGTACGACGCAGTTCGCTCGCCGCAAGCGCCAGATGCCTCTCGGGCTCGACGTTGCTGCCGGCTGCGACGTAGACCTCGGGCATAGGGGCGCTTCAGCGGGATGCGGCCAGATCAGCCCGGTGCCGCTCGATCATCACGCCGACGTCGCGCGAGTTGCGAATGGCCCCAGGCTTGTTCAGGGACAGACGCACCCACTGCAGCCCGAACTCCTCGAGCAGCAGCACGGCCAGCCGATGCGCCAGGGTCTCGACGAGCTTGAACTCAGAGGCCTCGATGTATGACACCACTCGCTTGGCCACCCGCTTGTAATCCACGGTGTCGGCCACCTCATCGGAGGCGCCCGCCTGCGCGCAATCGACGGGCAGCTCGATATCGACCACCACGGTCTGCTTGACGAGCCGCTCCCAGTCGATAAAGCCAATGATGCACTCTGCGGTTAACCCGCGCAGAAAGATCCGGTCGCCGGAAAGCGCCGTGTTCGTCATGTTTGCTCAATCCCCTTACAATTCATCCCCAGCGTGCCCTCGCCGCCAACCGGCGGCAGCGATTCGATCGGCCATTGGGCGTACGCTGCAATGGCGAGGCCCTGGCGCTCGCCGGCACGCAACCGGTGCAGTCCGGCCACGGCGATCATCGCAGCGTTGTCGGTGCAAAACTCGATGCGCGGATAGTACACGCGTGCGCCGTGCCGGGCGGCAGCGTTCGCGAGCGCCGCGCGCAGCGACTGATTGGCGCTCACCCCCCCCGAGACCACCAGCGCACCGAGCCCGGTCTGCTCGAGGGCGCGCTCGGCCTTGACGGTCAGCGTCTCGATGATCGCCTCCTGTACCGCACGGGCGACGTCCGCCTTCAGTCGATCATCGAGGACTCGCCCGCGCACCGTCTGCAGCACAGCGGTCTTCAGTCCCGAGAAGCTGAACTCGAGCCCCGGACGGTCGAGCATGGGCCGGGGAAAATGGAACGCGTCAGCCGCGCCCGCGCGCGCGAGCCGCGCGAGCTCCGGGCCGCCGGGATACGGCAGTCCGAGCAGCTTCGCCGTCTTGTCGAATGCTTCACCGGCGGCATCGTCGCGTGTATCGCCAAGGATGCGATACCGCCCGATGCCACGGACTTCGATGAGCTGGGTATGGCCACCGGAGACCAGCAGGGCCAAGTGCGGAAACGGCGGCGGCTCAGGTTCGAGCAGCGGCGCAAGCAGGTGGCCCTCCAGGTGGTGCACCCCCACCGCTGGCACGCCCCAGGCATAGGCCAGGCTGCGGGCCAGCGCCGCCCCGGTGAGCAGAGCGCCAATCAGACCGGGACCGGCGGTGTATGCCACGCCATCCAGGCCCTGAGCGCCCCCCTCGGCAGCGGCCAGCGCCCGCTTCACCAGCGGCAGCAGTTTGCGTACATGGTCCCGCGAGGCCAGCTCCGGCACGACGCCGCCATAGGCCCGGTGCAGGTCAATTTGGCTGTACAGCTCGTGCGCCAGCAGCCCCTGCGTCTCATCCAGGACCGCCGCGGCGCTCTCGTCACACGAGGATTCGATGGCCAGCACACGCATTTTTTGCCTTTACCTCAAGCCTCTACTAGAATTGCCGGCCCATTTGATCCGGCTCTTCGAGTCCGCCGCAGGGTACCCCGCCAGGGTGCGAGAGGCGAATCGGGATCCGGCCCCTACATTTCCTCAGAGGTTTCGATGCCGAGCGTCCGTATCCGCGAGAACGAGTATTTCGATGCCGCCTTGCGGCGTTTCAAACGCGCCTGTGAAAAGGCCGGCATCCTCACCGAGCTGCGCCGGCGCGAATTCTACGAGAAGCCGACCCAGGAGCGGAAACGCAAGAAAGCCGCGGCGGTGAAACGGCACATGAAGCGCGTCTCCCGCGAGGGCATGCGGCCCGCGCGCTGAGGTTCTTTGGCATGACGCTCAAGGAACGCATCACCGAAGACATGAAGAGCGCGATGCGCGCCGGCGAGAAGGAGCGTCTTGCCACCATCCGCATGGCCCTGGCCGCGATCAAGCAGCGCGAGGTTGATGAGCGGGTGACGCTCGATGACTCTCAGGTGCTCGGCGTGCTCGAGAAGATGATCAAGCAGCGCAAGGAAGCCATTGAGCAGTTTCACAGCGGCGGTCGCGCCGATCTGGTCGCCAAGGAGAGCGCCGAGATCGCGGTGCTGGAGGCGTATCTGCCGGCCCAGATGAGCAGCGCCGAAGTCGATGCACTCATTACGCAGGTGATCGCCGCACACGGCGCCAGCTCGGTCAAGGACATGGGAAAAGTCATGGCCGCCGTCAAAGCCCAGGCCCAGGGCCGAGCCGACATGAGCGCCGTGAGCGCGCTCGTGCGTGAACGACTGGGCCGTCTGCAGGGGTAGTCGGCCCCCATCATTCCGCAGAGTTTCATCGATGAGCTGATCGCCCGCACGGACATCGTGGAGGTGGTCGGTTCGCGCGTGCCACTGACCAAGGCGGGTCGCGAATACAAGGCCTGCTGCCCGTTTCACAGCGAAAAGACCGCCTCGTTCTGGGTCAGTCCCGAGAAGCAGTTCTACCACTGTTTTGGCTGCGGGGCGCACGGCACGGCGCTGCGCTTCCTGATGGAATACGATCACATGAGCTTTCCCGAGGCGATCGAGGATCTCGCCGGGCGGCTCGGGCTGACCGTGCCGCGCGAAGGCGGCACCGGCAACGCCGCCGACAGCCAGCACTCGGCGCTGTACGAGCTGATGGGACGGGTTGCGAACTTTTACACCGAAGCGCTCAGTCGTGACGCACGCGCGTCCGATTATGTCAAACGACGCGGGCTCAGTGCCGAAACCGTACAGCGCTTTGCGCTCGGCTATGCGCCGGATGCTTGGAATGCGGTGCTGAGTCGGTTCGGCCTCCGCGATGCAGACCGCCATGCCCTCGCCGCGACCGGACTCATCATCGAGCGCGCGGACAGCCGGGGCGACCGGCACTACGACCGTTTCCGCGACCGGATTATGTTTCCGATCCGGGACAACCGTGGCCGAGTGATCGCCTTTGGTGGCCGCGTGCTCGACCGCGGCGAACCCAAGTACTTGAATTCGCCCGAGACGCCCCTATTTCACAAGGGGCGGGAGTTGTATGGGCTCTATGAAGCCCGTACGAGCGGGGCCAGCCTGAAGCGCCTGGTGGTGGTGGAAGGCTACATGGATGCGGTGCGTCTGCATCAGGCCGGCATCACCTATGCGGTGGCGACGCTGGGCACGGCGACCACTGCCGAGCATCTGAAGCGGATCTTTCGGCTAGTCCGCGAGGTGGTCTTTGCGTTCGACGGTGATCGTGCCGGCCGCGCAGCCGCCTGGCGTGCGCTGCAGCACGCGCTGCCCGAGACCCGAGAGGGTCGTGAGATTCGCTTCTTGTTTCTGCCTGAAGGCGAGGACCCAGACAGCCTAGTCGGGACCGAAGGCCGCGCAGCCTTCGAGCAGCGGCTCGACGGCGCACTGCCTCTGTCCGAGTACCTCGTCGGAGAGTTGTCGGCGCAATTGGATATCGCGCATGCTGACGGACGGGCCCGCCTTGCCGAAGCGGCCCGACCGCTGGTGGCCCAAGTTCCCCCCGGAGTGTATCGGGAACTGCTGATCGGCCGCGTGGCCGAAGTGGTACGGTTACCGGCAGCACGGCTCGAGGCGCTCTGGCAGGACGCCGGCACGACGGCCGCCTCTGTTGCGGCCACGCCTGCGCCAGCGCCTGCGCGTACGGCACGTACGGTGCGTAGCGCCGGGCGAGGCAGCTTGGTCCGCCAGGCGATCGCGCGGCTGGTGCGTTTCCCGGCGATCGCCGCCGCGGTCACGGCGAGCGAGCGACGTGGCCTCGAGGGCTGCGCCGAGCCCGGAGCGGCGTTGCTGTGCGCGCTGCTCGATGATTTGCGCGAACGGCCGTTACAGATATCGGCCCAGGTCATCGAGCGCTGGCGCGATCGTCCCGGCGGGGAGCATCTGGGGCGACTGCTCGAGCGCGAAGCGGTGCTCGATGACGCGGGCGCCACGGCCATTGAGCTGCGAGCAGCACTTGAGAAGCTGGCCGGGCTGAGTGCCGAGCACCGCTTGCGGGCGCTTGAAGCGCAGAGCCGAGACCGGCCGCTGAATGCTGAGGAAATGAAGGAATTTCAAATGCTTATGTCAAAGCGAAGCGTTCGGGATGAAAAAACGTGACCGGCGTGAACTTGTGATCGACAGTGGAGCCTCATACACTAGGCGAATTTATTTTGGCGCCCCTTGAGTCCGCCCTCTCCTGCAAATACATAGGGGTGAGGCCGCTCGCCCAATTCTTCGAGATTCAATGAAAGCCAAGTCCAAATCTTCTGCAACGAGCCACAAGCGGTCTGCGGCGCACTCCGGCAAGCCGGCCAAAGTCAGCAGCGCCGAGAAGGCCGCTCACGTGGGTGCCCACAAAGCGCACACCAAGGCCGTACCGGCCAGCAAGCGCGTCACGCACCCGCACGAGGCCGACGCCGAACCGCGCCAGAGCGCGGACAAGCGTCCCGTCGCCGAGCGGCGCCCCGTCGCCATGCCCGAAGACCGCCAATCGCAGTTGAAGCTGCTCATCGCGCGCGGCAAGGAGCAGGGCTACCTCACGTATGCGCAGGTCAACGACCACCTGCCCTCCGAGATCGTCGATCCGGAACAGATCGAGGACATCGTCAACACCATCAACGAGATGGGCATTCCGGTGTACGAAAAGGCACCGGACACGGAATCGCTGCTCGCCGGCGAGCCGTCGGCACCGGCCGACGAGGAGGCCATCGAGGAAGCGGCGGCCGTGCTGGCGGCGCTCGATGCCGAGCTCGGCCGCACTACCGACCCGGTGCGCATGTACATGCGCGAGATGGGCACGGTCGAACTGCTCACGCGCGAAGGGGAAATTCGCATCGCGCGGCGCATCGAAGAAGGCCTGGAGGCGGTGCGCCGTCAGCTCGCGATGTTCCCGCTGACCTACGACTGCCTGCTCAAGGCCTACGAGCCGGTCAAGAGCGGCCAGACCCGCTTGGTTGATGTCATCGTCGGATTCGTCGATCCGAATGCACCGGATGTCATCGCCCAGCCGCAGAATCCGACTAAGGTGGAAGTCGCCGCAGCGGAAGAAACCGAAGACGAGGACGGCGAGGAGGAGTCGGACAGCGAAGAGGAGACCGTCGACTCCGGCCCGGATCCGCAGGAGGCCGCCGATCGTTTCGCGCGGCTCGCCAAAGCTTACGCGCAGGCGCTCACCGCGATCGAGAAGCACGGCGCGCACGACCCGAAGACACTGAAGGCGCGCAAGAAAGCGGCTGACGAGTTTCTGGAACTGAAGCTCTCGCCGCGCATGTTTGATGCGCTGATCGCCAACCTGCGCGGCCACATCCGCGATATTCGTCTGCTCGAGAAGGAGATCATGACGTTGGCGGTGCGCGACTGCGGGATGCCCCGCAAGGACTTCATCGCCACGTTCCCAAAGAACGAGACGAATCCGCGCTGGCTCGCCAAGCACGTCAAGGCAGGCAAGAAGTACTCCACGGCGCTCGCCAAGATGGAGCCGGAGATCGAACGGCGCCAGGGCAAGCTCTCTGGCCTCGAGCAGGAACTTCACCTGTCGATCAACGACATCAAGGAAATCAACCGCGAGGTGTCGATCGGCGAAGCCAAAGCACGCCGCGCCAAGAAGGAAATGGTCGAGGCCAATCTGCGCCTGGTGATTTCCATCGCCAAGAAGTACACCAACCGCGGACTGCAGTTTCTCGATCTGATTCAGGAAGGCAACATCGGCCTGATGAAGGCGGTCGACAAGTTCGAATACCGCCGCGGCTACAAGTTCAGCACCTACGCGACTTGGTGGATCCGGCAGGCCATCACCCGCTCGATCGCCGATCAGGCGCGCACCATCCGTATCCCGGTGCACATGATCGAGACGATCAACAAGCTGAATCGCATCTCGCGGCAGATGCTGCAGGAGATGGGCCGGGAGCCGACGCCGGAGGAACTGGCCGTCCGCATGGAGATGCCCGAGGACAAGGTTCGCAAGGTGCTCAAGATTGCCAAGGAGCCGATCTCGATGGAGACTCCGATCGGCGATGACGAGGACTCACACCTGGGCGATTTCATCGAGGACACTTCGGTGGCCTCGCCGATCGATCAGGCAACCATGGAGTCGCTGCGCGAGACCACCCATGCGGTGCTCGCCCAGCTCACCCCGCGCGAAGCGAAGGTGCTGCGCATGCGCTTCGGGATCGACATGAACACCGACCACACCCTTGAGGAGGTCGGTAAGCAGTTCGACGTCACCCGTGAGCGCATTCGGCAGATCGAGGCTAAAGCGCTGCGCAAGCTGCGCCATCCGAGCCGCAGCGAACAGCTGCGCAGTTTCCTGATGGAAGACTGAGTTCCCGAAACCCAGGGCCTCGGGCGTCAGCCACCGAGGTCCTGGGTGCGCACCGCCAGCTTAGATGCCGAGCTTGGCGAGTGCGTCAGTGAGCTGGCGCAGCAGCTCGGCCAGCGCCGGATGATCCGCCTCGAAGCGTACCGCCAGCGCTTCCAGACGCGGCACCTGACCGCTCACCGACGAATTGTCGGCCGGCGTATCGCCGAGGGCGCGTCCGATATCCTGCATCAGTGCGCCGAGCAGTCGGCGCGATTCCGCATCGATGGAGCCGCTCTGGCTCAACCGCTCGTGCACCCGCGCCAGCAGCTCCCGCAGGCTCTCTTCGCTCATGCGCCCCTGATTCATCGATCGCTCCGTTGCCAGTCCACCGTGGATTCTAGCCGAGAACACCGGCGGCAGGCGCTTGCGCCGACAGAGAGCCGGCGGATGGGTGCTCCGGCCGCGGCACGTCCGCGCGCCACATCCGCCGAGCACTGCTAGAATGTCGCGCCCCGCGGGCCTGTAGCACAGCGGTTAGTGCAGGGGACTCATAATCCCTTGGTCGTAGGTTCGAATCCTACCGGGCCCACACCCCCTAATATCTCTCACCCCCGCCGCCGCGCTCCGAGCATCCGGAGTTCCGGATGCCACAGGGGCCCAGCGTGACCAGAGCCGGACCCTGAACGTCACGGCACTCGGCGGCTCCACAACACCCGCTGTGACACGTCCGTGGAAACCGCTGTCCACAGACCCCGCCTCGCCAATGACAAACCCGTTGGGCAAAGACAGGGCCGGTCGCTCAACTTAGATCCAGACATCATTTACCGCCGTCCGGGAACCGCCTTCATGCCCGGTGTTGAGCACACCGCGAGGCTCAATCAGCAGCAACTTCACTTCCGCTGCCGCGCACGGCCTGTGCCTGACCCCTTTCGGCACGACAAACATCTCGCCTGCGCCCAGGCAAACGGCACCATCCTGCAATTCGATTCTCAGCACGCCCTCGAGCACCAGAAACACCTCGTCCGTTTCCGGGTGATCGTGCCAGATGAACTCCCCTGCCAGACGTACGACCTTGAACTGATAATCGTTCATTTCGGCCACCACTTTGGGTGCCCAGGCTTCCGTGAACGACTCGAATTTCCCGAGCAGGTTGATCGCTCGATAGGCCATATTGAGTTCCTCCGGGACCGACGAATTCAGGCCGCGCACGCTACCCGACAGTCACCACTCGAAATATAGCTCATGCCATCGGGGATGGCCCCGCAGACGCCTCTGCTGTTAATACGTCACTCGCTTGCGGAGGCGAATGTCGCCCAGCGGTGTGCTGCCTGCGGAACATGCCCGGGGTGAAGCCCGTCTGCCGCTTGAAGAAACGCGAAAAGTACGCTGGATCCTGAAAGCCTAACCGATAGGCAATTTCCGCTGCGGAAGCGGCTGTATAGATGAGCTGCCGTTTCGCCTCAGTCGTCACGCGGCCATGGATCATGGCACCGGCGCTGCCGCCGGTGAATATCCGGCACACGCGATTGAGCCGCGAGTGGCTGCAGTTGAGTGCGCGCGCAAACTCGGCAATCGAGCGCTGCGCGCCGTACTGCTTCTCCACCATCCCTCTGAATTCGAGAAACAGTCGGCGATCCCGCCCTACACTGCAATCCGTCGAAGCCGAGTCGACGACCAAACGACGCACGTAGACCAACAGGACTCGCAACAGATTCTCGATGCAGGTCGCTCGCCCCAAACGATCAGCCGAGAATTCCTGGTGCAGCTGCCCGAGCAGCGTCACGATCGCCTCTACACGCTGCGGCTCGGAAGAGAACTCCAGCACGTACGGCACCTGCAGCAGCGATGCACCGACACCTTCCTCCCCGCCGCTCAGCACGAACTGATGGGCGATCGTAATAACCCAGCCGGCCGCGCCCGCTTGAAACCTGAATCCGTGCACCACGCCGCCCGGGATGGTCACGATGCACGGCGAATCGACCCGCGCCGCGAAGCTATCGAGATGCAACTCGCAGCGCCCCTGGGTCGCCACGACGATCTGCAGACGGTCTCGATGGACGTGCGGCTCGACTCGGTAGCCCAGCAGCGCCGCCCGAGTCTGCATGTCTTCAATGTGCACATCCAGAGCGTCGAGATCCGCGTCCGGATCACCGTAAATGGCCAGAGTATCTATGCCCTGGCGCGCATCGCCGATGCTTTTCATCGCCCCCTCCGCAGCCCAAAAAGTACCATCCGTCAGCGCGGATTGTCCATTTTCGCGCGGCCTCAACTCCGCCATGGTAGTCCGCGGCCGCCGGCGTTGCAGAGCGGCGCTCCAGCGCATCCGAAGAGGCATCGCCGATGGCACACTTTCCCCAGCATCCAGGCTTCACCGGCACACTGCGGCCACTACGTCTGGAGTGCGACGTCCGCGACTTGGAGGTGGAAGGCGAAGTTCCCCGCGAACTCGACGGCCTATTTCACCGCGTGCATCCCGACGCACAGTTCCCCCCAAAATTCGAGAACGATCAGTTTTTCAATGGCGACGGAATGATCACGCTATTCCGCTTTCGGGACGGAAAAGTCGATCTTAAGCAGCGATACGCCCGCACGGACAAGTTCCAAGCCGAATCGGCAGCGGGACGCTCGCTGTTCGGCGCATACCGCAACCCCCTCACTGACGACCCCAGCGTCCAGGGCATGATTCGCGGCACGGCCAATACCACACCCATCGTGCACGCCGGCAAGCTGCTCGCCCTGAAGGAAGACAGCCCGCCGCTGATGATGGATCCGCTGACTCTGACAAGCGAGGGTTACTCCGATTTCAATGGTCGGATGAAGAGTCAAACCTTTTCCGCTCACCCGAAGATCGACCCCTTAAGCGGGAATCTGTGCAGCTTCAGTTATGCCGCGAAGGGACTTCTCACCCGCGACAGCGCCTACATGGAAATCAGCCCCGGTGGCGAGCTGCTGTTCGAGACGTTCTTTCAGGTGCCGTATTACTGCATGATGCACGACTTCGGCATCACCGCGGATTACGCCGTTTTCCACGTCGTTCCGCACATCTCGAGCTGGGAGCGGCTGCAAGCCGGCAAGCCGCATTTCGGCTTCGACCCCTCGTTGCCTGTGTGGCTCGGCGTGCTGCCGCGCCATGGAACCGCCGAGCAGATGCGCTGGTTCCAGGCGCCCAAGACAATCTTCGCCAGCCACGTCATGAACGCATTCAATGACGGCACCCGAATCTATTTCGACATTCCCGAGGCTAAAGGCAACTGCTTTCCGTTCTTCCCCGACATCAATGATGCACCATTCGATCCGGGTGCGGCCCGTCCATACCTCACCCGCTGGGTCGTCGACTTCGCCTCGGCGTCCGACACTTTCCAGTCAATCGAGCCCCTCACTTCGCTGATCGACGAATTTCCACGCATCGATGATCGATACACCGGCCAACCTTATCGTCATGGTTGGATGCTGGTCATGGATCCACAGTTGCCGTTCGAGGGCCCCGGTGCGCGTGCCTCCGGTTTTCGCATGAACAAGCTCGCCCACATTGATCTCACCACCCGGCAGGTCGACACTTGGCATTGCGGTCCACAGTCTCTCATCCAGGAGCCGCAGTTCATTCCGCGCCGACTCGACGCACCGGAAGGCGACGGTTATCTCGTTGCACTCGTCGACAATGTTGTCACGAACTACACGGACCTGCTGCTCTTCGAGGCGTTGCGATTGGAATCAGGCCCAATCGCCAGGGTAAAACTACCCTTCCGCCTGCGTTCCGGGCTGCACGGCAATTGGTGCGATGCAGCAAAGCTGCCCGCTGCTGCCTGATACAGAGCGTGCGCCGCAATGCGGAACAACCCGTGACTTTCAACCCGGAGAAGCACGCCGATGAATGAAGATCGCATCAGCCGCCTCGAGACCCTGGTTGCCCGACTGGACCAGCGTCTGCAGGTCCGAGAGGACGAGCTCGATATCCGCAAGCTGCAGTTCCTCTACGGTTACCTGATCGACAAGTGTCTGTATCGGGAAACGGTGGACTTGTTTACCGAGGACGGACAGGTCCGTTTTTTCGGTGGCGTCTGGAAGGGCAAAGAAGGGATCCGCCGCCTCTATGTCGATCGCTTCCAGAAGCGCTTCACGCACGGCAACAACGGACCGATCGACGGCTTTCTGCTGGATCATCCCCAGTTACAGGACATCATCAACGTATTGCCAGATGGTGTGACGGCGTACGGCCGGGCTCGCTCGCTGATGCAGGCCGGAAGACACAAAGACTACCTCGATGCGAATGACCCCGCCCAGGTACCGCGCCAGTGGTGGGAGGGTGGCATCTATGAGAACACGTATAAGAAGGTCAACAGCAAGTGGCGCATCCACGTTCTCAACTACGTGCCTCAGTGGCATGCGGATTTTGACAGCGGCTGGGCCAACACCAAGCCCGAATACGTGCCGTTTCCGGAGAAAACATACCCACAGGACCCGAGTGGTCCCGATGAGCTCCTGCCGGAGCGATGGCTTTGGCCGACTCATCGGTTGGTGCCGTTCCACATGCCGCATCCGATCACCGGCCGAGAAATCGTGGCCGAGCGATGGGAGGCCGATCGCGTACGCGACGGCGAGCGCGCCGCCACGCACCGGGGCTGACGGCTTTCATGGCGCTGATCGGGCAGACCAGCTCAACGGGCGCTCTGCCGATCAACTGAACCAGCGGGCGTCAGCCGCTCCGCGACAGCTGCGGCAGCAACAGGTTTCTGCGCACCTGCCGACTCGGAGGGAAGAGCGAACTGCTGTGCTCAATGGTTGGAGATGAACGCATGTGTGCGCCCCATGGAACGTTAGTAGTTTGCCAGGGAATTCGAACCGAATTGGCATATCACTTATCGCGGAATTATCTTGGCTCGCACGAGGTGCCTCCGGTACAGTCGGTCATGAGCGGACAATCCGCCATTACTCCGAGACACCAGGGGTCGTTCGTGTTCTTGGCCCTCCGTAGAGCCAATCTGCGTGACACCATCGCTGCGCCTGATGTTGGCGATTCGACGGCATGTGCTCTGCTGACACGCGCACTGCCAGGAGCCCCTGTAAATCCTCGAGTCGGTGGCAGCGATGAGCGCGGATGAATCCGCGGTGATGCCGGTTTCGGCGAGCACCGAGCCCGATTTGCGGCTGTACATTGACGGCGAGTGGCTCGCTGCGAACGGGCGCCGTACCCAGCCAGTAGTGAATCCCGCCACGGGCGAGGTCATCGGCATGCTGCCACTCGCCGATGCGCGCGATCTCGATCGGGCGCTCCAGGCGGCCGCACGTGCCTTTCGCACCTGGCGCAAATCCACTCCTGCGGAGCGCAGCATCGTGCTGACGCGGGCGGCGCAGCTGCTGCGCGGACGGGTGGAGCACATCGCGGCAGTCGCCACGCGCGAGGAGGGTAAGACCCTGACCGAGGCGCGTATGGAAGTTCAGGCAGCCGCCGGCCTGTTTGAGTTCTACGCGGCGGAGGCGGCCCGCCTGTACGGCCGGGTGCTCGTTCGACCCACCGGAAGCCGCTCAATGGTGGTTCACGAACCCGTTGGACCGGTCGTCGCATTTGCGCCGTGGAACTTTCCGGTCGGCAATCCGGCGCGCAAATTGGGCGCACCGATCGCGGCCGGATGCTCGGTCATCCTCAAGCCGGCAGAGGAGGCTCCGGCCTCGGCGATCGCCGTGGCGCAAGCGCTATGCGACGCCGGCCTGCCACCCGGGGTGGTGCAGCTGGTATTTGGCGTACCGGATGAGGTCTCGCGACATCTGCTTGCCTCCTCGGTCGTGCGCAAGATGTCCTTCACCGGATCGACCGTGGTCGGCAAACAGCTGGCAAAGCTTGCGGCCGAGACGCTCACGCGGACCACACTGGAGCTGGGAGGACACGCGCCGGTGCTTGTTTTTGATGATGCCGATGTCGACCGCGCAGTACAGGTCCTGACGACGGCTAAGATTCGCAATGCCGGCCAAGTGTGCGTGTCGCCGACGCGCTTTTATATTCACGCGAGCATTCACGATCGGTTTCTCGACGCATTCTCGGCTCGCATGAGCGCAGTGCGGGTCGGAGACGGTAGTGCGCACGGGATCGAGATGGGGCCGATGGCCAACGCGCGTCGCCCGGCGGCTGTGGACGGGCTAATCGGCGAGGCGCTCAGCCACGGCGCCCGCCTCATCTGCGGGGGCCGACGGCTGGGCGAGCGCGGCCATTTCTTCGCACCCACCGTGCTCGCAGACGTACCCACATCTGCCCGGATCATGAACGAGGAGCCGTTCGGGCCGGTCGCAGTATTTTCGCGCTTTGGCAATTTTGACGAGGCGGTAGAGCAGGCCAATCGACTGCCCTACGCGCTGGCGGCGTTCGCATTTACGGAAAATGGGCGTCGCGCGAACCTTATCGCCGACGCGATCGAATGCGGCATGATCGGCATTAACACCACGGCGATTGCCGGAGCAGACAGCCCGTTTCAGGGGGTCAAGCACAGCGGCCACGGTGCCGAGGACGGGCCAGAGGGTGTTGCCGCCTGTCTGATCGCCAAGGCCGTGCATCAAGCCTAGATTCAATCGGCAGACGCTGCGGTGGCAATCCATCCGCACAGGATCCCGCTCGGATAGTCCAATAGATTGATGGGGGGAATCAGCCATGAGTCCGTGCGAAACATTCTGCACCGCCGGGATCGACCGGCGGCACAAGCTGCAGTACTGGAACGAGGTCGCGTGCAATTCCTTCACGCCGATCGTGTCCGATCCGGAGGATGTGCGCAATTTCGACGGCACCATCACGCGCGGGACCTTCGGCGAGCTACGCATGGGAGTGGCGCGATCGGCAGCGCAGCGGGTCCGGCACCTGCGTGCGCATGTCGCTCAGACACGCGAAGCGCGGTTTTTTCTGCAGATTCAGACCGAAGGCCAGAGTATCAATCGCCAGGACGGGCGTGAGGCACGAATCAGCTCAGGTGGCTTTACGCTCTGCGATACCACGCGACCGTACGAAATGCAGTTTCAGGGTGACAACGCGATGCTGGTCGTCGGCATCCCGCACACGCTGTTGCGGCGCTATATCGCATTTCCGGAGCGCGTCGTCGCGATCTCGATGTCCGGCCAGGCGGGCCCTTCGGGGCTGCTCTCGCATTTTCTGTGCAATCTCTGGTCGCGTGGCTGGCAGGAACTCGATGCAGCCGCGGCTGAACGCATCACGCGGGTGATTCTCGAGCTGCTCTCGGCCGCCTATGCCGAAACGCTGAGTGCGACTGCGCACCAGTCTTCGATTGCAACCGCTCACCGCATGCGCATCATCAGCTGGATCGAGGAGCACCTTGCGGACCCGGACCTGACTCCGGCGCAGGTGGCGGCGGCGTGCCGCATGACGCCACGCTACATGCATCGCATCTTCTCGCAGGAGTCCGAGACAGTTGCCCGCTACATTTTGCGCAGGCGCCTCGAGGAATGCGCCCGATCGCTGCGCCAACCGCAGCCCACGCACACCATTACAGCGATTTCATTTGCGATGGGCTTCAACAGTGCCACGCACTTCGGGCGAGCGTTCCGCGCGCACTATGGCATGTCGCCGCGAGAGTTCCAGCGGCAGCATCAGACCTGAGGGGCTTTCGATCCACCGTTTCGCCACGGCCGCAGGACACGCGGGCCGCAGGCGCGGGTCAACCGTTCAATCAGTGGCGGAGCGCGATTCATGAGTAATGGCGGGGACAATGGAACGGACATTGGCTCGGGGGCGCAGACGCCCGGGTATCGCCGCATTGCGACCGAGGAGGCGTTCGCCACCACCGAGATGTTCGACCTGTACCGGCAGCTGCTGGCCCGGGGCGAGCCGCAGGATCGCGGCTTTCACAGTCTCTGGGGCTTCTATCTCGGCAGCCCGAGCGAACGAGCACGCCGGATCATCGAGCGCCTGCAGTACCTCGACGAGCGACGTATCAGCGACATGGACGCCACCGGAATCGATCTGCAAATTCTGTCGCTGACCTCCCCTGGAGTGCAGATTTTCGACCCCGCAACGGCGGTGGCGGTCGCCCACTCGAGCAATGACCAGCTCGCCGCGGCGATTCGCAAACACCCCGACCGCCTCGCCGGGCTCGCCGCAGTTGCCCCACAGCATCCGGCGGAGGCCGCCAAGGAGCTCGAGCGTGCCGTGCGGCAGCTCGGTCTGCGCGGAATGATCCTGAATTCACATACCCATGGAGAATATTTCGACGACCCGAAATTCTGGGACATATTTGCGGCCGCCGAAGCGCTTGATGTACCGGTGTATCTACATCCGAACAGCCCATCGAACGACTTGATCGGTCCGCTGCTGCAGCGCGGACTCGATGGTGCGATTTACGGATTTGGTGTGGAGACCGGAATGCATCTGCTGGCGCTGATCACCAGTGGCGTATTCGATCGCTTTCCGAACCTCAAGGTCGTCGTCGGCCATCTCGGGGAAGCGTTGCCATTCTGGCTGTTCCGCATCGATTACATGCATCGTGCCACACTCGCCTCGGGACGTTATGCATTCCTGAAGCCGCTCGAGAGGCGCCCGAGCGAATATCTGCGCGAAAATGTGTTCGTTACGAGCAGCGGCATGGCCTGGGCGCCGGCCATTCGCTTCTGCCAGGATGTGCTCGGTATGGATCGAGTCCTATATGCGATGGACTACCCTTACCAATTCGTCGCTGCAGAAGTTGGTGAGATGGAGCACGGCTCGCAGAGCATCGAGCAGCGACGCATGTTTTATCAGACCAACGCCGAGCAGGTATTCGGCCTGTGATGGCCCGGAGGCTGACCGAGGGCTCTGCGAACGACTGCTCACCTCGTCCAGCTGCGCGCCCGCACCACGCTTTGTCCATATGCCTTCAGCCCCCACCAGATGCTGAGCGCGGCCAGCGGCCCCATAATGACAGCCGTAGTTGCGAGTGAGTCGCGCAGCAGCGCATCGCTTCTGAACACGTGATCGGTGAGCAGGGCGACGAAGGTGGGACCGAAGCCGAAACCGACGACATTGAATATGAACAGAAAGAACGCCGTGACCTGTCCGCGCATCTCGCTCGGCGTGACGATCTGCAGAGCCGCGTTCTGCGGGCCGGGCAGCAGCATGTTGATGAAGAACTGGACACCGAGCAGCGCGACGGCGAGCTTTCCCGAGGGCATCAGCGGGAAGGCGATCGACAGCGGAATGGCTGCGACGATCCCGATGAGTGTCACCCGCAGGTCAGCATCCGCGTAGCCTCGCCTATGGAGCCACTCCGACAGGAAGCTGCCAGTCATCAGACCAAACGGCGCCGTGAAGACCAGTACGATACCGGTGGCCCAGCCCGCCTGCGCCATAGTCCAACCATATTGCCGATAGAAGAAGGTTGGCACCCAGGCCTGCACACCAAAGGCGAGAATGACGTTCATCGCGAGCCCGAGGAACATCGGCCCGTAGGTCGCGCGATTGTCCCACATGAAACGCGCCACCGTGCGGACCGGCAGCGATTGCAACGGTCGCGCACCCGCCGGGTGCGCGCTAGGCGCATCAGATTCAACCACCGTTTTTTCAAGCGCCACGACGGTGCTGAAAGAGCCGTGAGCACGCCGCACCGGCTCGAGGACAGTGGTAAAGAGCATAGCGACGAGCAAGCCGGGAATGCCGACGAGCATGAATGTGATTTGCCATGCATGCATCACGCCGATTCCGGGCAGCACGATCGGCGGCAGACTCGATACGTACTGAACCACCGCGCCGCCCAGCAGCAATGCGCTACCGGTGCCGAGCACGAAGCCGAAATTCAGTACCGCGATCGCGCGCGAAAGCTTCTCTGGTGGGAACAGATCTGCCATCATCGAGAAGGTGGCCGGTCCATTGCAGGCCTCCCCGACTCCAACCCCGACCCTTGCGGCGAACAATTCCCAAAAAGTACGCGCCAACCCACACACGCCGGTCATGACGCTCCAGATCGCAAGTCCCGTCCCGATGATGAGCCTGCGGCTACGAGTGTCGACCAGACGCGCGATCGGCAGTCCGACAATGAGATAGAAAATTACGAATGCGAACCCGATGAGCAGACTCACCTGCGTGTCGGAGAGATGTAAATCGCGCTTTATCGGGGGGATGAGCAGAGTGAGAATGCCGCGATCTAGAAAATTAATGGCCAATGCCAGACTGAAAATGACTACCGCATACCACGCCTGACGTGAGCTCGGCCACGGAGCGCTCGCCGATGAATTACCCGGCTCCGCGGACGGTTCGAGCGCATCGGGCCGCGTCACATCGGACTGCAAGTCCACGACACTCAAACGAGGAACTTCCGGCCTGCATCCACGGTTGCCTGGGTGCGACTACCGAGGTCGACAGGCGGTGGAATCGCAAGCCCCCTTGTGACCGCGGGCCGATCCTTGATCCGTACATGCCAGCGACGCAGATTCGCAAACTCATCCAGGCTGACGCCCGACCAGTCGTGACCGTTGATCCAAGGCCACAGCGCAATGTCCGCAATGGAGTATTCGCCCGCAACGTAATCACTGTCGGCGAGCTGGCGGTCGAGCACACCGAACAGGCGTAGCACCTCGCGCTGATACCGCTCTATTGCGTACGGAATCTTCTCCGGTGCGTAGCGGAGAAACACATTGGCCTGCCCCATCATCGGTCCGATTCCGGACATCTGGAACATCAACCATTGCATGACACAGGAGCGCCCTTTGCGGTCCCTCGGCAGAAGCATGCCGCTCTTTTCAGCCAGGTAGAGCAGAATTGCCCCCGATTCGAATACAACGAAGTCTGCCTCGTCATGATCGATGATCGTCGGGATCCGACCATTGGGGTTAAGCGCAAGGTACCAATCTTCCTTCTGCTCGCGCTGTGACAACTTGATGTGCCGCCAGGTGTACGGCAAACCCATCTCCTCGAGAGCAATTGAGACTTTCCATCCGTTGGGCGTTTCTGAAGTTAAAAGTTCGATCACGACGAACTCCTACGCCGCGCTCTCAGTGACGGCGCGTTGGTTGTTGATGGGCCACTGACCGATGTGCCTGCTGCAGCGTCTCATTGGCTCGGTAGATCACGTAATCGCGCACCGCTTCGGCCTCGGCGACGGACAGATCGGACGCAAACGAGACCATACCGCTTGCACCGAGGATTCCGCCGCGGACGATCCGCTGCCAGAGAGCCGGTACGCCGAGTGCAGCAACATGACGCAAATCTGGCAATACCCCTCCGCTGACGGCACTGTCTCCATGGCACGCGCTGCAGAACTGCTGATAGCGTGCCCGGCCCTCGGCGATCTTTCGCGCCCCGGCGGTGAGCTTGGGCGGCGCAGGCCAGTTGGTGCGACGCGGGGGTGGCGCCGGCATTGCGACCTGTCCGCCGAGCTTGAATACCAGCAGGCGCGGGACGTTGCCCTGGTTAACCTGCGTATCGAGCGCAAGCTTGCCCGCCGCTAGCGCGAACGCGCCTCCCCAACCGGTCTCGACCGCCACGTACTGCTGACCATCCACCTGATAGGTGATCGGTGGCGCGACGATTCCGGTATGGGTCGCGACAGTCCACACGCGCTTCCCATCGGTCGCCCGGAATGCGGCGAACCGCCCCATGCTGTCGCCCTGGAATACCAGGTTGCCGGCCGTCGAGACCACCCCGCCATTCCATGGAGTGCCAATGTGCGCGGCCCATGCTTGTCGCTGCGTACGGGGATTCCACGCGACCAGATATCCGGTCAGATGCTTCTCAATGGCGTGAATAGCCGCAGGGTTTTCCGGCAGTGGCACGAAATGGTCACCGGTATTCCAGCCGACTCTGCGTCGTACGAAATGGTTGGCGGCCGCATAGGTGAATGCGGCGTCCATCACCGGCAGGTAGACAAGTCCCGTGTCCGGATCGTAAGACATCGGCTGCCAGTTATGTGCCCCCCCAGGGCCCGGAATGGCCAGCCAGCGATGCTTGGGAACATCGTAGAAGGCCTGCGGGTTCTCCTGTGGACGGCCGGTGCGCGGATTGATGCCGAGCGCCCAGTTGATGTCGGTGAATGGTTTTGCGGATATGAATTTTCCCGTCGCGCGATCTATGATCAGGAACAGACCGTCTTTCGGTGCCTGCATTAGCACGCGGCGCATTCGGCCATCGATGCGCAGGTTGGCAAGAATCATCTGCTGTGTCGCGGAATAATCCCAAACGTCGCCTGGGACTTCCTGAAAGTGCCAGACGTATTGTCCGGTTTCCGGCCGCAGCGCGAGGATGGAGGTAATGAATAGGTTGGCGCCACGGCCTTCGCTGCGTACCTCGCCGTTCCACGGCGAGCCGTTGTCCGTCCCAACGTAGAGCAGATCGAGCCGCGGATCGTACGATAGACCGTCCCAGACCGTTCCGCCTCCTCCCACCTTCCAGTATTGCCCGTGCCAGGTCGGTCGGGCGATTCGATTGAGAACGTCATCGGATGGCTCTCCATCACGGACCCCGGGCTTGCCCGGCACCGTAAAGAAGCGCCAGTCCTCCTTGCCGGTGCGCGCGTCATACGCCGTCACGAATCCGCGGTTCGCAAACTCGCCGCCGCCATTGCCAATGATGACCCGCCCTTTGACCACGAGCGGCGCACCCGTGATGGTGTAGTCACTCTGCCAGCTTGCAGTCCTGACCGACCAAATCGGCCGACCCGTCGCGGCGCTGAGCGCAATCAGGCGTCCATCGTATGTGCCCACGAACACGCGGCCTCGCCAAACCGCGACGCCGCGGTTTGCAGGCCCGCAACAGCCGTGCGCATCGGATTCACGCGGTACGTGCGGATCGAATGTCCAGAGCACCTTGCCTGTTGTGGCATTCAGGGCGATCACCCGGCTCCAGGCCGCCGTGACGTACATGACGTTTCCCACGACCAGGGGGGTCGATTCCTGGACACGACGATCGCCGCCGATATCATAATACCAAGCCAGACCGAGGTGCCTCACATTGTTGGCGTTGATTTGCCGTAGTGTACTGAAGCGCTGTTGATCGTAGGTACGACCGTATGTCAGCCATTCGTGATCATAGTGTTGCGCGTGAACGAGACAGTCGCCAACAATCGTGGCTGCGGCCTGGCATCGCGCCGCGATTCGGTGCACAGCCGGTGGCACCGCCGCAGCCGCGACGCCCGTGACGCCCATTGACAGGAGCGTCATGAAGTACAGCGTCCGCCAGCACGTCAAGAATTCCCGTTCCATCATGCCACCGTGCCGCTGGATCAATAAGCGACGCAGACCGATTTGAGCTCCGTGTACAAATCGAGTACAGCTCGACCGTGTTCGCGTCCGATTCCGGACTGTTTGAAGCCGCCGAACGGCATCGCCGGATCGATGAAGTTGTGGCAGTTGACCCAAACGGTGCCCGCCTTGATCTGCGGCACGATTCTTTGCACGGTACTGACGTTGCTCGACCAGACACTCGCTGCGAGCCCGTATGGCGTATCGTTCGCCATCGCAACGACTTCGTCTATGTCGTCGAAGCGCTGAGCGACCAGTACGGGGCCAAAGATTTCCTCGCGCGTGACTTTCATGTCGGGTTTCACATTTGCGAGCACTGTTGGTGTCACGTAGTAGCCGGGCGAATTCGGCGCCTCACCTCCGGTCAATACGGTCGCGCCGTCGCGCACGCCGGATTCGATGTACTGCAGAACCCGCTCCTGCTGTTCCCGGGACACGAGTGGGCCCATCTCAGTGGCGGGGTCGAGGCCGGGACCCAGACGGATGGCACGGGCCGCTGCGCTCACGCCTTCGACCACCTGGTCGAAGGCCTTGCGGTGCACAAACAGTCGCGTACCGGCACAGCAGACCTGCCCGGAATTGAAAAATACCGCGTTCGCGGCGCCGCCGACGACCGCGCTGAGATCCGCGTCGGGGAAGACGATGACAGGCGACTTACCGCCGAGCTCGAGCGAGACGCGCTTCAGTGTATCAGTGGCCGATTTATTGATGAGTTTGCCGACCGCCGTCGAACCGGTGAATGCGATCTTGTCGACGCCCGGGTGGGCAACCATTGCCGCGCCAGTGCTTTCGCCGAAGCCAGTCAGCACATTGACCACACCGGGCGGAAAACCCGCCTCGGCAATCAAGTCAGCGAGGCGCAGTGCGGTGAGCGGGGTCTGTTCGGCCGGCTTGAACACGCACGTACAGCCCGCGGCCAGGGCCGGTCCGAGCTTCCAGGCGGCCATGGCGATCGGAAAGTTCCATGGCACGATCTGTGCGACCACTCCGGCGGGTTCACGGCGGGTATAGGTGTGAAAGTTCACGCCCGGCGGACCTTGAATGGAGGTTTCGAACGTCTCTGCGGTGAGCTTGGTCGCCCATCCGGCCATGTAGCGGAAATAGTCTCGCGTGCCGGCAAGATCGACCACCGTGGCCATGAACTTCGTCTTGCCGTTGTTCAGGCTTTCTAGTTCAGCGAGCTCATCGGTGTGCTTTTCGATCAGGTCAGACAGCCTCCAGATGAGCGCTTGGCGCTCTACGGGCTTCATCTGCCGCCACGGCCCCTTCTCGAGGGCCACACGGGCAGCCGTGACGGCGCGGTCGACGTCCTGACTGCCGGCATCCGCGACCACGGCGATTTGCCTGCCGGTAGCCGGGTCCAGCACCGGGATCCGGTCTGCGCTGATCGGATCCACCCATTCACCCCCGATAAAGAATTGGGGCTGGCGCCTGAGCAAGGTGGCCACGGTCTGCGATGGCGCGGGCTGCGTGGCAATTGGGGCATACGATGCGTTCAAGCGGCATTCTCCATTCGGGGGGTCCGCGCGTCGCGACGGACCGGACGGTTTCGGTCGGCCTATGAAGCAATACCTCAGCGCAGATCGACTCGATCGACAGCGGCCGTTGATTCGACCGTTGAGGCACGGCTGTGCGTGCACCGCTCAATTGCCACGGTCTGCACAGCAATTGCTCTTTCGTCCCGCTAGTCGTTCCCTCCGTGCGGAGCGTTGCCACCGAGGCGCGTGTAGTTTCCGCTGGTTGTCATTCCCGGAGCGTTACACCGTGCAAGACCTGGCAGGTAAAGTCGCCTTCGTCACAGGCGGCGCAAGCGGAATCGGTTTGGGCGTGGCCCAAGTGATGGTGGCGGCGGGCATGAAGGTGGCGATCGCAGATATCCGAGCGGATCACCTGCACAAAGCGCTGGATGGATTCTCGCAGCGGGGCCAAAGCGACTCGGTACTGGCTCTACAGCTTGACGTTACGGATCGGGCGGCGTTCACAGATGCCGCCGCAGCCACTGAACGTGCGTTCGGCAAAGTGCACGTGCTGGTCAACAACGCCGGGATCAGTGTGCTCGGTCCGATCAAGCTCGCCCGGTTCGGCGATTGGGACTGGGGTTTGAACGTTATGATCGGCGGCGTCGTCAATGGCATCCAAACCTTCCTGCCGCGGATCCTGGCGCACGGCGAGGGTGGGCACATCGTGAACACCTCCTCGATGGCCGCTGTCGTACCCATCAACAATGCTTCAATTTACATCACCGCTAAAGCCGCGGTGATTGGTCTCTCCGAGGCCATACGCGGCGAACTGGCCGCCGACCGCATCGGCGTGTCGGCGTTCTGCCCTGGCCCCGTGCAGACAAACATTCGCGAGACGGCACGGGTCCGCCCGGAGAAATTCAAGCAGGACAGCGGCTACGCCGAGATCGAGCGCGACCTTGCGGCACGGGAAAACTCGCCCTTGTGGATGGATCCTCTGGAGTGCGGCGAGCGCATCCTTCAGGGCATACGGCGCAATGATTTGTATATCTTTACACACCGCGAATTCCGCGAAGGCGCCGCCGAGCGCTGCGAGGCATTGCTGAGTGCATTTCCGAATGAGCCGGTCAACACGGCGCGTGCTGATGGGATCCGCTTCCTGCTCCACAATACGATCTTCACCGAGCAGATCGCCAAGCGACGCTAAGCTGCGCCGCGCGTCCCTAACCCCAGCGTGACGGCTCGGCACCGGGAACGAATGCCTCCTGCGGTCGCCCGTTGCGCGAGTAGGCCAAGGCCCGCTGCACAGCGGCGCGCGCGTGCATGCGTTCGATAAAGAGTAGAATGTGCGGTGTTGATCGCGCATTTACGATCTGGGGCGCCAAATCCGGCAGCGTCCACAACAGCGCGAAGGCATCTATGTCAGCCACGGAATACTCCGCGCCACCCAACCATTGTGATGCTGCCAAAGCGCTCTCGATGCGCTGTAGCGCAAACCGGAGACGCTCACGAACCTTGGCGAGCGCAGGCTCGTCATATGCGCCTGCAAGGATTGAGCGCCAGGCGTTACGACGCTCAAGGGGCTCAATCCTTGCTATGGTCGCCTCGACTTGCCGTGCCTCGCTACCGGCGAACCGCGGCGGCAGAAAGCGCGTGCTACCGAGCAGGCAGACATCCGCGCCGATCGTCGCGAGGCGTTGGCCCCAGGCGCGGGCGCCGTAGCGCTGAAGCGGACCGCCCGGGTAGAGTTCCGGGCCAGGCAACGCCTCGGCGATGTATTCAAGCATGAAGTATGAGCCGCATATCAAAGCGCCCTTGTGCTGCAGAACCGGCCCTTCGTGGTCGAGGTTGAGCGCAATCTCGACCGAGTGCGGAAACTGCGACCCACACTGCTCGAACGCGGTCGGGTCGAACCAATGGCTCACGAAGGAAATCTGCTTCTCCTCGAGGGCGATCAGCGGCTTTAGGAAATAGGCGTTCGGTTCCCAGTGATACAGTTCCAGCATATGCGTCACGCTCTCTCCAAAATATTAATACGCGCGGCAAGCCGGGTGCGCCCCTTCGCCCAGGTCGTACGCGTTGCCGGACGCTCGTAGATGCGTCGCAGCCACTCCATGATGTGGGGGGTCGTCTGATCGTTGCACTTATCCGGTTGGCTGAGCGGCAACGCGTAGGCCAGGTTGAAACCGTTGATGTCGCCAAGCGAGAATTGCTCACCAACGATCCACCGACTGCTGCCCAGATGCGTCTCGAGCACCCCGATTGCGAACTGCACGCGGCGGCGCGATTCTTCGAGCTCTTCTGCGGAAAATTCGTTGAACACCGCTTTGCGCCAAGCCACCCGACGCGCCGGCAGCGGGATGCGCTCGATCGCGGCCGCAAGCACCTTCGGGTCCTTCTCCCGCAGCGACGGGCCGACGAACACACTCCAGCCGATCATGCTGAGCGACGGGGCAAAATAGGCATCGAAAAAGCGCATCCACCAGCGCATCCGCCAGCGTCCCGTCGGATCTGCTGGGCGTAACGCGGGCCCGGCAAACGCCTCATCGATGTACTCCATCATCGGCGTCGACTCTGTGAATACTCGTCCATCATGTAGCAGCGCCGGGATTGTGCCGTCCGGATTGACCGCCAGATATTCCGGCTGATGTTGATCGAAATTGAGCAGATCCAAATAATGACTCTCATACTCGACACCCTTTTCCGCGAGCGCGAGCATGGGTTTACCGGAATTGGCGTTCGGCTCCCAGTGATACAACTTGAGCATCGTACGGCTCCTGTGCGTCTCGCCCGACTCGGCGTCAGTCCCGTGCGCCCGGCATGCTCTTGCCGAGCTTCTTACGCCGCTGATAGTCCGCGTCGTTCTCGTAGCGTCGCATAGCCGCAACAACTTCGGCGTGATAGCGCTCGATTGTCGGAATGAACTCCGGAAACGGCAATATCCAAAACTCATTAGATTCAATGGCGCCACGAACGATTCGCCCGAGGTCGATCGGATCGATGCCATCGGCAATCACCGACTTCAGTCGCCGGAACGTCTCCGGGTCCGCGCCGTAATATCCAGTCTCCGCGTAACGCTCGGGACGCGACAGCACGGACTTGTCTATGTTCGTATTGACCGCCCCCGGGCACAGCAACGATACCCCAATCCCGTGCTTCTCCAGCTCAATCCGCAGGCACTCCGAGAAGCCACGCACGGCGTATTTCGTCGTGCAGTAGATCGCGGTATTCGGCAGCGGCACAAATGCCGACATCGATGCGGTATTGACGATGTGCCCGCCGGTTCCGCGCTTGATCATGCGCGGCATAAATGTCTGCACGCCGTTGAGCACACCTCGGAAATTGACGTCGAGCTGCCAGTTCCAGTCATCGTTGGTCGCCTGCTCGAGCGGCCCGAACTGACTGACGCCGGCGGTGTTACACAACAGGTCGATCGTGCCGAACACGCGCTCCGCCTCATCGGCGGCCTGCTCGTACGCCTTTCGGTCTGTGATGTCGAGCAGAATCGCATGTGCAGGCAGCTTAAGTGCCTGGAAGTATTCCAGCGCATGGTTGAGGTGATCCTGACGGATATCCGCGAGCACGACCTTCATGCCCGCTTCGGCACAAAGCACCTTTGCCTGCCCCAGCCCTATTCCGGAGCCAGCGCCGGTTATGAACGCCACTTTGCCGCTTAGGTTCTTCATGTCTGTCCCGTGCGTGTGTCAGTTGGTGATGAACTGCTCGCGCTTTGCGCTGGCGAACATCTGCTGCACTGCCGGTCTTTCGTTGATGCGCGTGATCCAGCTGAGCAGATGAGGCGTTGCGGTCGAATTGACGAGCTCCGGAAACGTCCTTTCCATTCCATTGGCTATTGCAAAGTTGCAGATGTCCGCAAGCGTGTAACTGGCGCACGCCAGCCACACACTGTCACAAAGCCGTGCCTCCAGCTTCTCGACCGATGTGCGCACCTTGCGCAACTCCTCCTCTAAAACACCTTTTGGAAAGCCAGCGCGGGCCGCGCGCCACTTGGCTTGCTGCTCCGGCACGGGAATGCGTTTGACTTTTGTCTCGAATTCCTCGTCGGACAACCTTCGCGCCATCGGCCCGATCAGCCGTTCCCAGGCGAGCGTCGAGACGCACCAGCAGAAATATTCATCGACCCACTTCGTCCAGATCCGCATTTGTGCAGTTTCGTATGGATCGCGAGGCCGCAGCGGATTCTGCTCAGGAAATACATCCTCAAGATATTCGCAGATCACTGTCGATTCCGTGACAATCCGGCCATCATGCTCTAGTGCCGGCACCTGCCCGCGCGGATTGATCTTTTTGTACCAGTCCTCGTGTTGCTCGAATTTCGCCGGATCGAGGAATCGCGGCACGAATGCGAGCTGCTTTTCGTATAGGGTGAGCATCGGCTTCAGGGAATTGGCTGCCGGTCCGAAGCTGTACAAGGTAAGCATGTTGTTCGTCCGCAAGATCAGAATCGCCGCGTGAGGGTCACGCCATATTCGCGCGGCATGCCAGGCTGTCCGACGATGGTGCCCTCGCCAAAGGCGGTGAGATTGAATGTATTGATGTAATAGACTTTATTGGTCATGTTCGTCACAAAGAACACGGCGCTCCATTTCGAGGTGGGATTCCACGTGATCCGCCCGTTCAGCAGAGTCAGTGCAGGCAAGTTGGCCGGAGAATTATTCTGGTTGATGACATCCCCATATTCAAAGCCACGATAGCTTGCGTCGATTCGGGGCGTAAGAACTCCGTAGTCGCCGAGGTTGATTGCGTACTGCGCGCCGAGGCTGGCATTCCATTTCGGGGTAAATACCGGCAGATCACCATAGCCCGGATTGCCGGCCACGCAGTTGACGCCATTGACAGGATTCGCCAGTGACGGATCCTGGCAACCGACCGCAGTGCCGAGATTTAGGGTCTGGTAGCGTTCGAATCCGGTCGATCCCTGGATGAGCAGGCCGCGCATCGGCTCTGCGTCGACTTCGACTTCCGCACCTGAAATGCGTGCCCGTCCGACATTGAAGATGCCCGCGAAGGGAATTCCGTTCGACGTCGTCCGATTGGCGTTCATCTGCAAGTCTTTGTACTGGCTGGTGAACAGATCAATGTTTACGCGCAGTCGGTGCTGGAACCACTCGCTCTTCAGGCCAACCTCCTCGCTGGTGAGCTTCTCCGGTCCGAAGGGCACGACCTCAGAGGCGGTGAATGGTCGCGGATTGACGCCGCCACCTTTGTGGCCGGTCGCGGCCGTGAAATACGCCATCGCGTTTTTCGTGATTTGGTAGCTTGTGCTGAAGCGCCAGTCAATGAACGAGGCGGCAGAGGCTGCCGTGGCACCAATCAGAGGAAATCCGTATGGAATCGGTCCGGGTGTACCTATCGTATAGGGCGCGGAAACATCGAGTTGATTGACCGGAACCTGATCAAAGGTGTAGCGCTTTCGGAACCAGGTGTATCGAGCCCCGGCGGTGACGCTGAAGCGCTTGGTCGGGTGCAGCGTGAATTGACCGAACAGTGCTTTGTCGTTGAGCTTCTCGGGATTGTGAGACCGGAAGTAGATGGCAAACTGCGGCAGATAAATCTGGTTTAGGAGCGTATTGGAGTTCCAGAGGTAGAATGCTCCGGTTGCCCAGGTGATTGGCATCGAGAAAAGCATGGCTGGAAGTTTCTGATGCCCGGTAAGGCGCACTTCCTCGCTGAATTGGTCGTGCTGGATTCCGTCCTGCGCGGTCGCGACCGGCAGCGGCGTTGTGCTCTGATCGTCGGAGAAATTGCTGACGAAGTGACGCCACCCCGTAATCGCCTTCAGCTGCATGTCCGGCGTGATGTTCCAGTTGAGCGTGTAGGTGACGCTGTCGTCATTGTTGACCTTCGACTGAGCGGGAATGCTCGAGCCATTTGACAAATTCAGAAATGTTGAATAATTCGTGTAGATGTTGTTAGGGACGAACCGTTGATCAAAGGGTACGCCATAAGTTGCGGTGAGCCAGTTATTGATGCCGGTTAGCTGGGAAGGGAGGACCTCGATGAGCGTGCTCGGCGCTGGCCCGGAGTTGTTCTGCACGATGCTCCCAGAGAGATCCATCTCGATGGGCAGATCGGTTGGCGCCCAACGCAGAGCAATACGGCCTCCGGTCACATCGATTCCGCCTTCAGTGCCGATTCCACAGCCGGTCATCCCGGCCTGGGATTGCAGTAGCTGAGGCGCGGCGGTGTTCACCGGATAGCCCTGGCTCGCACCGAGATCGGGATGGACGCAGGCGTAGTCGAGCCGCTGGACGTAGCCATCCTGGTGTTGACTCAGGGCGCTGACCATCATGTAAAGATGATTGGGCCGCGAGAGGGCCATATCGTACGAGGCGCGAAAATCGATTCGGTTGAGGCTGCCGTAGGTGGCGGAGATACTGCCGGTATCGCTGCCGTTGGGCTTGCGAGTCACGAGGCGAATGGCGCCGCCCTCGGCATTCATCCCACCGAGGGTGCCCTGCGGTCCGCGCAGAATTTCCACCCGCGAGAGGTTGAGGAGACTAAGATCCGCGCCCTGTGTTTCCCCGAAGTAGACGTCATCGACGTAGATGGCGACACCCGGCTCGAGTGCCGGATCAAAGTCGCCCTGTCCGATTCCGCGAATGAAGACGGCGAGCGTAGGCCCATAGGCGGAAGTGGTCGGAGTGATGTTGACGTTCGGTGCGATCTGGTTTTGTCCGATGTCCGCCAGATTCGTCAGACCGCGCTCGCGCAGGGCGTGCGCGGTGATTGCAGTCAGCGCGATCGGCGTACGCTGCAGGAGAGTCTTGCGGGAAAACAGCGCCGTGACCACCACTTGGTGCAGCGCTACGGAATCAGCCGGCGAGCCGCGTGCCGCAGCGCCCTGTGCGTGTGCACAACCGTGCGCAAGAATGCCGAGCGCGACCGCGGGAACGAACGTGTTGCCGGCGGAGCGTAATGCCTGGCGCACAGCGGGTGCTATGATTTTCGAGGGCGCAGCTGTGCCGTGGCGCTGCGCAACATTCGACGGACACGCCGCAGAGATGGACCGCATGTTCTGAACCCCCCCAATGAGCGTTATTAGTCAGGGGGCGGCCGTGACTCGCAGCCTGCCGGGTTACGCGGACTCGCCCCCCACGTTAGCGTGAGATGATGGTAGGGCGTGCGCTCACCCGGTGACCCTGCTGGGAGGGTACGGTTTTCAGCTCGAAAGGGAATCCGGAGCATATCCGGCGCGGCAGAGGATCCGCTCCCGTGTTCCCCTAACGGAATGCGCTTGGGGGCGCGCCGCATCGGGCCATGGAGCTCGTTCAGTGAAAGTAGCTGAGCGCCGCAATCGGTGTGAGGGTCGCGGTTTCGTTCCGGCCTGCCGCGACGACCCGTATGCCGAATATGACGCCGAGTCGCGCGCTCCAGTTGTACTCGAGTGCCGGAGCCACATAGAGCAGAAAGCCGCGGCGCGCGACGCGGGTGAATGTCTGCGCGGCCGAGGTGGTGACAGTCCCGAGCACACGGGTGCTGGCGTCTTGTTGGGCCCAAAGGTCGCAAGCCAAGACCCAGTTGCGCGTCATGCTGTACTCCAGGCCCAGGTCGGCATACGCACTGTTACCCGGATAGGCGCGTCCATGGAAGCCGGCGGGCGTACCGTACACACTCAGCCCAGCGAGCGGTACTTCGCTGGAAATGGCGTAAGACAGATCCAGGCGGGTGCGCAGGATCCTGCCGGTAGGCAGCCAGTAGTACGCCATCAAATACGCCGACACTGTGGTGGTAAAGGCTCCGGAGCCGAATCCGTCGCTCAGGCGATGCAGGCGCTGATAGCGTCCGGTCGGCAGGGATTCCTGGAGATTGATCGAGGCAATCGGCATGCCGCTGTGCGGGTCCGGCGCACTGAGGCGGTATTGCGCCTGAACGGTGAGATCGCCGAGGCCGATCGACGCACTGCTTGCGCCGCTGCTTGATTGCAGGTAGCCGAATCGGGGAATCAGTCCGATCGTCACACGAGGAGTCAATCCATAGCTCATGTAGGTGAGCGATCCAAATGCGTGTTGGAACGCGGTGGGGCGCGATCGGCCGCGGGCATCGAACCGGGCGTAGGGCATGGCGTCGTACAGATACGGCTCAAGATACAGATGCCCCGGCGGCAAGGTGGCGGCATTGGGTGCCAAAAGCGGTCCGGTCCACCATGCCTCGCTGAGCGGCTGTGAGACAGCCGCGGCCGGGTGTGCCCCGGCCTGCGGGCAGGCGCTGAGCACAGCCACCCACAACAGGGCGAGCGGTAAAGGCGCAATCCGTTTCAAGAGCGGTTCCGCACCATGAGTAAAGAGGAGCTCCGTGTCAAACAGCCGAGTCCACCCTAAAGGTGCGGTATCCGCGGGCGCTGGACAAGGAGCATTTTCCACGCCCATCCTGCACCGACCCGGTGCTGCCCGGCAGGTGAGTGGGCCGCGCACGCGCACGGCGCACTATATGGCGGCATCGAAGCTGGCCATCCCTGCAGCCGCTCGGGGACGGCGCGTAACATAATTATGCTCGCTCGTCTCTCGGCGCTGGCCGCGGCGCCATGAGGCGCACCGCCAGGCCTCGCGAGGGGTGAGCCTGACACCTCGGGACTGCCATGGCACCCGGCGGTTCGCTTCCGGTACCTGCCGAGGGGCGCACCGTGCGATCATCGACCGCCCACCCCGGAATCCGGCGCCTCGCTATGGCGGGTGCGGTAGCTCCATCCACGGACTCCGAGCGGGCCGCATGAGGGCAGAAGGCTCGGTCGCCGGCCGGTGGGGTGAGGGCACAGGTGATCCGCAGGAGCCATCATGACAGCTGAGAGCGCGTTTCGGCTTGACGGAGGATGCGACTGTGGTCGCATCCGCTACCGGCTCACCTCACCCCCGCTGTTCGTGCATTGCTGCCACTGCCGTTGGTGCCAACGGGAAAGCGGAGCAGCATTTGCTCTGAACGCCCTGATCGAAACGGAACGGGTGGTGCATTTGCGCGAGGAGCCGCAACTCGTCGACACCCCCTCGATGAGCGGCTGGGGCCAGCGCATCGCCCGTTGCCCGCACTGCCGCATTGCCGTGTGGAGCCATTACGGCGGCGCCGGACCGATTCTGCGCTTCGTGCGGGTCGGCACCCTGGACTCCCCTGACCTGCTGCCCCCGGATATCCACATCTTTACCGCAACCAAGCAGCCGTGGATCACGCTGCCGGCGGACGTCCCGTCGGTGCCGGAATACTACGACCCCAAAGCGTACTGGCCAGCCGAGAGCCTGGAGCGCCGGCAGGCCTTCCTGCCGCAGTTGCGCGCCTACCAGGCCGCCCGGGGTGCGCCGCAGCCGCCGCGCACCCCGGGCGAGTCACCTTAAACGAGCCCGCACCGTCCCCGGACCGGCGAAACCGGCGCGACCGTCCTGCAACTTTTCGGCGCGACCGGTGTTCTTGCCTCAAACGATGATCTACCCGTGCAATTGGCAAGTTCAAGGCCCGATTCCCAAGAGTTCGCAGCGTTCATGCGCGCCTATCAGGACATGGTTTTTTCCACGGCAGTGCGACTGACCGGCAGCCCCGCACAGGCCGAGGACATCAGCCAAGAGGTGTTTCTGAAGGCGTACGAGAACTATGCGCGACTGCGTGACAGTGCGACCGCCGGCGGCTGGCTGAAAACCGTCGCGACGAATCTCGCACTGAATCACCTCACCCGCCACCGCAAGCGCTGGCGGCTGTTCTCCGAGGTGTTCAGCGACGAGTCCCGCGAGGAGGACATAGAGGACGCCAACGCCACGCTAGAAGGTGCGCTACAGCAGCTCGACCGCGAACAGCGGCATGCGCTGCTCGAGCGGGCGCTGCACGATCTGCCCGACCACCAGCGCGTACCACTGGTGCTGTTTCACTTCGAGGAGATGTCCTACCAGGATATCTCCGCTCGCCTCGGCCACTCGCTGGCCAAGATTAAGACGGACATCCTGCGCGGACGACTCGCCATGGCTCGCTCGCTCGCCGCAAGCGGGCTCGGGCCGACCGATGACCGGAGCTGTGCCCCGACATGAACACCCGTAACCCGCTCCACGAACAGCAGCTCGAGCGCCTGACGCATCAGGCGCTGCGCCAGCTCCCCCAATGCGCCGCACCCGCCTCGCTCGAGGCGCGTGTTCTGAGTGAGATCGATCGCCGCGCCGCAGTGCGGCTGCGTGGCGCAGGCATTTCCCGTTGGCCCGCGGCGCTGCGCGCGCTGCTGATCGCAGTTTGTGCACTGAGCGTGCCGCTTGTGTGGATGCTCATTGCGCGGGTGCGTGGGCACATGAGCCGGGCGTTGGCGGGCTCGGGGTTCGAGCAGCTGGTCCATGGCGTGAGCAGCACCAGCCATACCGTGCTCAGCCTCGGCGAGCTTGCCGCCCGCCTCGCACACCTTATTCCGAAAGAATGGCTGCTCGGCGGGTTGTTCATTGTCGGCGCGGTATACGCAGTACTGATCGCGTTCGGCTACCTGCTGCTTCACCCCACGCTGGCGAATTCCAAGGCCCACACGATATGAATATTGTGACACGCTCGTTTTTGACGGCCACCTTACTGGCCGCATTCGGCACCTACGCCGCGAGCGCCTCGGCGACGCAAGGCGCGGTGCACACAGGCCGATCCGGGACCTCCGCGGCCCTCACCACGACTGGCACGTCCCACCACGACACGACCGAGGTACAGATCGGCTCCAAGGGCATCAATGTGACCAGTGGCTCAGACCATGTGCGCATCGGCAATAGCGGTATCGGCATCGTCAGCGGCACTCAATCGATCGTAGTCCACAGTGCGCACCATCCCTGTCCGAGCGGCCGTGAACTGGTCGCCGTCGGCCACGATGTGCGTCTGGCCGCCGGCAGGAGTGCCTGCGATGTCGTATCGATCTTCGGCAACAGCGTGGTCGCCGGTGACGTATCGGATTCGGCGGTAGCGATCATGGGGGACTTGCGCGTAACGGGAAGTGTCGGCAACAGCACAGTCAGCATTTTCGGCAATTCGGACATCAACGGCCCGGTCGCCGGCAATGCGGTGTCCCTGTTCGGTGATCTGCAGCTCGGACCGAACGCGATCATCCGTGGTCAGGCCGTGAACCTGTTCGGTTCTGTGCGCCGCGCTCCGGGCGCCGCAATTCAGGGCGGCACGGTCAACCTGATGTCGGGCATCTTCCACGGCGCGCACGGACTGCGGGTCTGGAGCGAGCACTGCCTGCTGCTCGGCCGACTGCTGGCGCCCCGCGCGGATGTCGGGTGGGCATGGGGTGTGGCGCTCGGCGTTCTGCTCTTCTATGCGCTGCTGGCGCTGATGTTCCGCGACGGCGTGCAGCGCTGCATCCAGACGCTCGAGGATCACCCGGGGGCCTCGATTCTCGCCGCGCTCGCGATGACGCTGCTCACACCCGTGCTGATGCTGGCACTGGTGGTCACCATCGTCGGCATCTTCGCGATTCCGTTGTTCTGGTTGGCGCTGCTCGGCGTCGCGATTTTCGGCCGGATGGTCGCACTCGGTTGGCTGGGCGGGCGCATCCTGCGCGGCATGCACCGCGGCGGCACGCAACCGGCGCTGCAGGTTCTGCTCGGGGGCGTACTGGCGCTGGCGCTGTACATGGTTCCGCTGCTCGGCTTCATCGTGTACACGCTGATCGGTCTGCTCGGCTTTGGTGCAGTGATCTACGCTCTGCTGCTCGCCATGCGGACGGCACGCGGCACGAGTGCGCCGGAGAACCCGGTCAGCAGCCCCGTGGCGCCCACCGCGACGCTCGGCGCCGAGGCTGCCGAGGCCACGCCAGCCGGCGCAAGCGAGCCAGCCGCAGTCGCGCCCATGGATTACACCACGCTGCCGCGGGCGGGCTTCTGGATCCGCATGGCCGCCCTGTTGATCGACGTCGTATTGATCACTTTTGCGCTCAGCATGATCGGGCACCATGGCGCCAACGGCTCCTTGCTGGTGTTGGCGGTTTATGGCGCCCTGATGTGGAAGCTCAGGGGCACGACGGTAGGCGGCATCATCTGCCATCTGCGAGTTGTGCGCATCGACGGGCAGCCGGTCAACTGGGAAACCGCCATTCTGCGTGCGCTCGGCTGCTTCCTGTCACTGGTGGTCGCCGGCCTCGGATTCATCTGGATCGCCTTCGATCGAGAGCGGCAGGCGTGGCACGACAAGATTGCCGGTACCGTCGTCGTGGTGGTACCGAAAGTTCGGGGGCTGGTCTGATATGGACGCTTCTATCAAGCCTGAGTCGGACCCGCTTTTCGCCGCGACGACGACCCAAGGGTCTGCGGAACCTGCCGATGCAACGGTCTGGCCCGCTCGGCAAAACGCCAGCGCCGACCATCACGTTCTCCCGGCACACCGCCCCACCGTGAACAAGCGATGGTTGATCGGGGGTACCGTCGGCCTCGCGCTCGTACTCTCGGTCGCAGCGTGGCGGCACCTGGTCGACAAACCGGCTGCGCTCGTGCCCATTGCGCAGCGTCACTACGCGCCGCTGGTGAGCACCATGATTCCTGGCGTACGACCCGTGACAACACAGGTGCTGGTGACCGGGACGATCTCCGCGCGCCATGACCTGCCCATCGGTGATGGTGGCCAAGCCGAACGGATCGTGCGGGTCCTGGTGCAGGTCGGCGATCCGGTCAAACGCGGCCAGCTGCTCGCCCAGCTCGATGACTCGGTGCTCAAACCGCAAGTCGCCGAGCTCGCTGCCGCGCTCGCCAGGGCTCGCGCCCAAGCCACACTCTCGGCTGCCGAGTACCGCCGCGCACTGGCGATCGGCCCGGACGGCGGTCTCTCGCAGCAAAACATCGAGCAACGCCAGGCGACGGCAGCCATGGATTCAGCCAACGTGAACATGGTGGCCGCGCAACTGCAACAGAAACGTGCCGAACTCGCTTTGACCCGTATCGTTGCTCCGGTTGCTGGCATCGTGCTCACCCGCAATGCCGAAGTCGGCCAAGTGGCCAGCCCCGGCGGGCCGGCGCTGTTTACACTGGAGGACGACAGCCAAGTCGAGCTGAAAGGCCAGGTGACCGAGCAGGACCTGGCGAGGCTGAAGGTCGGACAGACGGCCCAGGTGTACGTGATCGGCTATCCCCGGCCGTTCGCCGGGCATATTTGGCTGCTCGGCGCCACGATCAATACCCAGAACCGCCTCGGCGAGGTGCGTATTGCGCTGCCGCCGAACGCAGCGCTGCGTCCTGGTGCATTCGCGCGGGCGGTGATCGTCGAAAGCCACGCTGAGCGACCAGTACTGCCACAAACCGCGGTCATGACGGATTCGGCCGGATCATTCGTGTTCGTGGTCAACCGCCGCAATGTCGTAGTGCGCCGGTCCGTACAGCTCGGCGGAGTCATCGCTTCCGGTGTGGTCATAGAGCAGGGTCTGACGGGGCGCGAACGTGTCGTCACTCTTGCCGGGGGGTTCCTGCAGAGCGGCGAGACCGTGCGCGTCGCCACTCCGAGGGTACACTCGTGAGAAGACTGTCCGCCTGGGCGATCCGTCACCCGTTGCCGCCCGTGGTCCTGTTCGTCGTGCTGTTGTTCGTTGGCGCAACGGCCTTCTTTCGCCTGCCCGTGACGCTCAATCCGCATCTGTCCTACCCGATCGTGGCGGTGGTGATCAGCGAACCGGGCGCGGCCCCCGAGGAGGTCCAGACTGAAATCGTGCGGCGCGTCGAAGCGGCAGTGGCAGGCATCGGCAACATTCACCACATTCTATCCAAGGCTTATCAGGGCGGCGAGCAGACCGACGTCGAGTTCCAGATCGGCACACCGATCGATCGAGCCGTGACGGAGGTACGCGACGCGGTTACGCAAGTGCAAGCCGATCTGCCCGCAGACATCCTCCCGCCGGTGGTGCAACGAGTCAAAATCGACGGCGGACCGATCGTCTACTACGCGGTCAGCTCGGCCGACATGAGCGACCGGGCCATCTCCTGGTTCATCGACAATACCATCACCAAGACGCTGCTCACCGTGCCGGGCGTCGCACAGGTGCAGCGCTTCGGTGGCGTCGACCGGGAAATTCGGGTCGAGCTCGATCCGGCGCGCATGCAGGCACTCGGCATCACGGCTTCCCAGGTCAACCAGCAGCTGACCAATCTCAACATCGATTTACCCGGCGGACGCGCCGATCTTGGCGACGGCGAGCAGACAATTCGCGTACTCGGCGGCGCACAAACCGCCTGGCAGCTCGCACAAACTCAGATTGCCCTGCCTGGCGGGCGATTCGCGCGGCTCGGCAGCATCGCCACGGTGCGCGACGGTGCAGCCGAAGTTCGCAGCATCGAGAAATTCGACGGCCGGCCGGCAATTTCCTTCGGCGTACAGCGAGCCCCGGGCACATCGGACGTAACGGTGCTGCGGGGCGTGCAGCGTGCGCTCGCGCAGATCCGCAAAGAATATCCTCGCGTCACCATCCACCGCACATTCACCTCGGTTACCTTCACCAAACAGATGTACCATTCAGCGCTCGAGGCGCTGATCGAAGGCTCGATCCTATCGGTATTGGTAGTCTGGTTGTTTTTGCGCGATACGCGCGCCACACTGGTATCCGCACTCGCCATTCCGTTGTCGGCAATCCCTGCTTTCGCTGTGATGGACTGGCTGGGCTTTACGCTCAACCAGGTGAGTCTGCTCGCACTGTCCTTGGTTTCTGGCGTACTCGTCGATGACGCCATCGTCGAGATCGAGAACATCGTGCGCCACAAGCGCATGGGCAAGAGCGCGTTTCAGGCAGCTCTGGATGCCGCCGACCAGATTGCGCTCGCGGTGGTGGCCACTTCCTGCACCATCATCGCAGTATTCATGCCCGTGAGTTTCATGGGCGGCATCATCGGGCAATACTTCAAGCAGTTCGGACTCACGGTCGCCGCTGCAGTATTCTTCTCACTGCTGGTAGCGCGGCTGCTGACGCCCGTCATCGCGGCGTATACGCTCAAATCGGACCCGGCGCCCGAGCATCATGACGGTCCCATCATGGCTTGGTACCTTCGGGCGCTCAATTGGTGTGTACGTCACCGCTGGAAGACCGTGCTGTTCGGCGTGGCGTTCTTCGCCGCCTCCATCGTCGGGCTGGCGCTGATCCCGAAGACGTTCGTGCAAAATTCCGACAGCAGTAATGCCTCGCTCGCCATCGAGTTGCCGCCCGGTGTTCAGCTTGCTGACACCGAGCGGGTCGCCGATGCCGCCTATCGCATCATCGCACGCCAACCGTACGTGAAGTCGATAGACGAGTCGGTCGGCGGTAACGGCAGTGTGCGCGGCGCGAACCTTTATATCAATCTGGTACCGAGAAGTGCTCGTCCGATCAGCCAGAATCAGTGGCAGAACGAGATGCTCGCCAAGCTGCGCGCAATCCCCAACGCACAGATCTATTTTCAGAACTTCAATGGCGCCAGCGACGGTCACGACATCACCATCGATCTGACTGGAGATAACCTGACGCTGCTCGAGCACACCGCCCGTAAGGTGATGAGCCAGATGGCCGCGCTGGCGGATCTGCGTGACGTCAGTTCCGAGGATGGCTTGCCCAGACCGGAGATCCGCATCAGGCCACGCTTCGATCTGGCTGCAGAACTCGGGGTGACTGTCGCTGACATCAGCCAGACCATCCGCATCGCGACTCTGGGTGACCTGCTGCAGAATGATGCGAAGTTCACTCTGCCGGACCGACAGGTCCCTATTCTTGTCAATCTCAGGCGCTCAGCACGCGCAGATCTCAACACGCTGGAGAATTTGCCGGTGCCGACCGCGAGCGGCGGCTCGGTGCCGCTGAAGGCCGTGGCAGACTTCGGCTTTGGCGAAGGCCCCACCGCGATCCACAGCCGCGATCAGCGTCTGCGCATTGCCATCGATGCTGATCTCAATGGCGTAGAGCTGGGCCGAGCAATGAAGCAGATCCACGCGCTGCCGGCGCTGCGGCACCTGCCCCCGGGAGTGCACCTCGCCGAGACCGGCAACGCGCGGCTGATGTCCGAGCTGTTCACCGATTTCTTGATTGCGATGGGCACGGGCATCCTGATGGTGTTCGCGGTGCTGGTCCTGCTGTTTGCCCGAGTGCTGCAGCCGATCACCATTCTCTCGGCGCTCCCGCTGTCGATCGGCGGTGCGGTGGCGGCACTGTTCATTACCCACCGGCCGCTCTCGCTCGGTGTGATGATCGGCTTCCTGATGTTGATGGGCATCGTCGCCAAGAACTCGATTCTGCTGGTTGACTTTGCCATCGAGGAGATGCGCGCCGGCAAGGACCGCATGACCGCGCTGCTCGAAGCGGGACACAAACGGGCACGGCCGATCGTGATGACTACCGTGGCGATGGTGGCGGGCATGTTGCCGGTGGCCCTCTCGATCGGCGATGCGTTCCGCGCACCCATGGCAATCGGCGTCATCGGCGGGCTGATCACCTCGACAGCCCTCACGCTCGTGGTCGTACCGGCGGGATTCACCCTCATCGATGACGTCGAGCGCTGGATCGGTCCAAGGATCGCGCGGGTATTGATCGCCGAACCGGCGACCGCGCAGAGCGTCCCCGCGGCCCCCGATCCAGCCCGCTGACCGCGGTGGCGCCGTCTCCGACGGCGCCGGCTGGCTCACAGGCTGAGCACTCCGCCTTACCCTGCCCACACCGCATCTGCAGGACACAGCGGCGCCTCTGCGTCCCGAGGAGAGACGCGCACAGACACGAACCCTGTGGCGCAAGACCAGTCGGCTCGGTGCGTGCGGTGCACGGGATCAGCATCCACAGCAGGACGCCCGGTAGAATGGCGCGAACGCTGGATCGGGAGCTCGAGCACGACCAAATGGCACGGCAGCAGGGAACCCTGACCGCCGAGCAGGGTCAATCCGGCTCTCGGGAATACATTGGAGGCTCTACGCCATGACCGGCCCGCTTGCCCAACCCGCCCCGCCTGCGAGTTCCGCCCAACCAGGCGGCCTCGCACAGACCGCCTTCTCTCGGCTGCGCGAGTACCTGCGCAACCAGATTCTGGGTCAAGAGACGTTGGTCGAGCGCTTGCTGGTGGCGCTGCTGTCGGACGGTCATCTGCTCGTGGAAGGCCCGCCCGGACTTGCCAAGACCAGGGCTGTCAAGGCGCTGGCCCATGCGGTAGAAGCCGACTTTCAGCGCGTGCAGTTCACACCCGACCTGTTGCCAGCAGACCTGACCGGCTCGGACATCTATCGACCGGAGGAAGGCTCGTTCCGCTTCCAGCGCGGTCCGCTGTTTCACAATCTGATCCTCGCCGATGAAATCAACCGGGCGCCCGCCAAGGTGCAAGCGGCGCTGCTGGAAGCCATGGCCGAGCGGCAGATCAGCGTCGGCGCGGCCACCTATTCATTGCCGCCATTGTTCCTGGTCATGGCGACCCAGAACCCGATCGAGCAGGAAGGCACCTATCCGCTGCCGGAGGCGCAGCTCGACCGCTTCATGCTGCACACGCGGGTTGACTATCCCGACCGCGCCACCACGCTGAAGATCATGGCCTTGGCGCGCGGTGAGGCCATCAGCCAGCGCGAATTGGCACCACCGGCGCAGCGCATGAGTCAGGAGACCGTATTTGCCGCACGCCGGGAAATTCTCGCGCTCACACTTTCCGATCCGGTGGCCGAATACATTGCGGCACTGGTCGATGCCACCCGTCGCCCCGAGCCATACAGCACTCAACTGCGCCAATGGCTGCGTTGGGGGGCCAGCCCGCGCGCGGCGATCGCGATCGAACGCGGCGCGCGCGCACTCGCCTGGCTCGACGGTCGGGATTTCGTCAGCCCCGAGGATGTCCAGGCGATCGCGCCCGATGCGTTGCGCCACCGCCTGCTCGTCGATTACACGGCGCAGGCCCAGGGGGTGAGCGCCGAGAGCTGCGTCAACGAGCTGCTGAGCCGAGTACCCGCCCCTTAAGGTCATGATCATTCCGACCCGTGAGGAACTGCTGGCGCTGCGCGGTGCGGCGCATGGTCTGACGCTACAGAGCCGCCGACGGGCTCAGGCAGCGCTGCTCGGTGCGCACGTGAGCGCTCAACGCGGGCGCGGCCTCGAGTTCCAAGAAGTGCGGCCGTACACCCCGGGTGATGATCCGCGCAATATCGACTGGCGGGTAACGGCCCGACGCGGCCGGCCCCACACCAAGCTCTACCATGAGGAGCGGGAGCGTCCCGTGTGGCTGCTGGTCGATCTGCAACCCGGTTGCTTCTTCGGCAGCCGCCGGCAACTGAAGTCCGCCCTGATCGTACGGACGGCAGCGCTGCTCGCCTGGGTTGCGGTCCTCGACGGCGATCGAATCGGCGCAGTGATCGCCAACGGCACTGCGGCGGCGCGCATTCTGCCGGCCCGGGCCCGACTGCACGGCGTGCTGCCACTGCTCGAGGCGCTGCTCGACGCCCAACCGACTGCCCCTGGCATACCGGCACCGCAGTCGCTGACCGACGGCCTGCGCGCCGCCGCGCAGCTGATCAAGCCGGGCAGTCAGCTTCTGGCGCTCAGCGATTTCAGCGGATTGGCCGCGCAGGACGAGAGTCCCTGGTTGCCCGTCGCGCGACACAATGACATCCGACTCTACTGGATCACCGATCCGCTGGAGGAACGCGGACTGCCTGCCGGACGTTACCGCGCCGGGTTGCCAGGCCGGGTAACAGTACTCGATGGCCAGCGGGTCGGCGCCGCGTGGCGCGACAAATGGCTGGCACGCGAACGACGGCTCACGCTTCTGTCCCAACGGCTGGCTGCGCCGGTGGTGCGCATCGATACCTCCGCAACAGTCGAGTCGACGTTGCGCCAGGCACTGCTCGACGGATCGTCTGCGGCATGAACCCCGAGTGGTTGGCACAGCTCGCGCCGGCGCACGCGCCGCCGCCGCCCGGAGCTTGGCCACTGGCGCCGGGTTGGTGGGGCCTGGCGCTGATCGTGCTCGCACTCACAGCCGGCACACTATGGTGGTGGCGCGAGCCGCGACGGCGCCACTCGCGCGCGGCGCTGCGCGAGCTGCGGCGGATCCGCCTAACCGAATCTGGGCCAGAGGAGAGCGCCCGGGCGATCGAGCACCTCCTTAGACGGTATGCGATGGCCGTATTCGGACGCGACCGCGTCGCGCGCTTAACCGGAGAGACTTGGCTCGCCTTCCTCGGCGCACATGGTGGCGTGCAGCTGTCCGGCGAGCACGGCCGGGAGTTGCTCAGTGCGGCATTCGGCGGACGGGCCAGTGATCGGCGCGCGGAGTGGTTGGCAGGCGCCGACGGTTTCGTGCGCCACCGGCCCCGCAATACCAAGAGGTCGCGCACCTGATGTTCCACTTTGCCTGGCCTTGGATGCTCCTGTTGACGCCGCTGCCCTGGGTCGTGCGGCATGTGTTGCCTGCAACTGAACCACGTGGCGCGGCGCTGTTCGTGCCGATGGCGGCGGAAGTCGGCTCCGCGGGCTCCGGGGCACCCAGCACCTCGCGCCTCGACGGGGCGCTGTTGGCATCGACCTGGCTGCTGCTGATCCTGGCGGCAATGCGGCCGCAATGGCTGGGAGCACCCGTGCCCGTTCGGACCGAGGGACGGCAGATCATCCTGGCGATCGACTGCTCCGGCTCAATGGCAACCCAGGACATGGGCGGTGGTCAGAGCCGGCTGCAGGTGGTGCAACAAGTCGCCGGACGCTTCATCAACGGTCGGCATGGCGATCAGGTCGGACTCATATTATTTGGTACTCGGCCCTACCTGCAGGCACCGCTGACCAGCGATTTGGCCACAGTGCATCGGTTCCTCGATGAGGCGATGGTGGGGATCGCCGGACCGCAGACCGCCATCGGCGATGCCATCGGTCTGGCGATCAAGACGCTGCGGCACAACAGCCGGGGTGCACGCACTCCCCGCCAGCCCCTGATGATTCTGTTGACCGATGGCGGCAACAATGCCGGGGTGATGCCGCCGCTCGAGGCGGCTCGGCTCGCCGCCGAGACCGGCCTACGCATCGACACCATCGGGGTCGGGGCCCCCGTGCGCCAGACGTTCCTCGGTCTTAGCGGCAACACCGATCTCGACCAGGGGTTGCTGAAGAAAATCGCTCGATTGACCGGCGGACGATATTTTCGCGCCACGGATCGCGGCGCTCTGCGGGCGGTCTATCGGCAGATCGACCGCCTGGAGCCGGTAACGGGCGACCGGCGCTGGCTGCGGCCGGCCACCGAGTGGTTCGGCGTGCCGCTGGCGCTGGCACTGATACTGAGCCTGCCGGCGGCCTGGCGCATGACAGTGCGGGCTTAATTCATGTGGCACCGCTTTCACTTCTTGCATCCCTGGGTGCTCGCGGCACTGCCGCTGATGTGGGCACTGACGGTCTGGCTTGCGCGGCGGCGAGCGCGTGATGGCGCCTGGCCGCGGCTGGTCGACGCCGAGCTCTTGCCGGTGCTGCGCCTGGGCGGCGGTGGGCAAGGCCGCTCGCCATGGCCGCTGATCGGGGCGATCTGGACCCTCGCTGTGCTGGCGCTCGCCGGACCCAGTTGGCAGCGGCAAGTAACGGCCGCCTACCGACTGCCGGCTGCATGGGTGATCGCTCTGCAGCTCTCGCCGTCGATGCAGGCAGCCGACGTACCCCCGAGCCGCATCGCCCGGGCGCGCTTCGCCGTCGACGATCTGTTGGCGAGCGCACACGACGCGCGCGTTGGACTGGTAGCTTTTGCTGGTGAGGCCTACACAGTCGCCCCTCTCACGACGGACGTCGCGACGGTGCGCAATCTGAGCCGCGCGCTCTCACCCCGACTGATGCCGGAACACGGCGCGCGACTTGCGCCGGCACTTTCCGCCGCAGCGCGTCTGTTGAACGCGTGGGCGGGTCATGATCGGCAAATCGTCGTGTTAATGGACTCGGTGCGCGACCCTGCTCGAGCCATGCAGCTCGTCGCGCAGTTGCACCACGAAGGCATCACCGTAAATGTAGTCGGCGTCGGCACCACCACGGGGGCGCCTGCGCCGGACGGCAACGGGGGATTTCTGCGCGGATCCGATGGCAAGGTCCGAATGACTCGACTGCATCCGGCGCTGCTGCGTCAGATCGCGGCAGCCGGTGGCGGCGAATTCGTCATGTTGCGGCAGATGCCGCAGTTGATTGCCGATCTGCATGCGGCAGGCATCGACAGCGCGTTGAGCGCGCGTGCCGCTCCCCGCGTACGCCTCACGGGCTGGCTGAATGACGGCATCTGGCTGCTGCCGCTGATTGTGCTGCTCGCGGCGCTCGCGGCGCGACGGGGCTGGGCATGAACGCCCGGATTACTCTATTAGTGATCGTCGGTTGTCTGTTGAGTACACCGGCTTTCGCAGGCGTTTGGTCAAATCTGTGGCGCACACCCGATCAGCAGGGCGAAGCGCTGCTCAAAGCCGGTCGACCGGCGCAAGCGGCCAAACGTTTCACCAGCGCGCGCCGCAAAGCCTATGCGGACCTCGAGGCCGGACATTATGCGCAAGCCGCGCAATTACTCCAACGCTTCAAAGATGCTACTTCGGAATACAACCGTGGAAACGCGCTGGCGCATCTGGGACATTTGCATGCCGCACTCTCCGCGTACGACGCGGCGTTACGGCAGTCGCCACATGACCACGACATCCGCCACAACCGGGCACTAATCGAGCGCTTGCTCGCGCACCAACCGCCACAGCGCAGGGCAAGGCCGAAGAGCGGCTCTGGCGCACATCAGTCGAGTCATGGCGCCTCCTCCGGCGCCTCCGGGCCGCACAACCACAACGGCTCTGGGCACAGTGAATCCCAGGCCGGTTCGGGGCGGAAGCGGCGCACTGGCGGACATCACGCTTCAGGACGCAGCGGGTCCCAGGCCAAGGGAGCACGGGCCGGGCAGCGGTCGGCCTCGGCCCGCCAATCGGGCGCTCGCGGCAGTGGTCCCGATACCGAGCAGGGCGGCAGCCCGGCGAACTCCTCTGCAGCCGAGTCAGCGAGCCACACCCGCCGCGCCGGCCAGGCGAAGCGCGACGCGGCGCTCGCGGCTGCAATCGCGCACCAGGGGCAGCACAAAGGCGCAAGCGCCGTCGCACGAGCGACCCCCACTGACGCCGCCGCGCGCGCCGCCAGCCCCGCGCCACGGCCGCCGGCAAAGCCACGCAGCGAGAAGTCGCTGGCACTCAAACAGTGGTTGCGCCAGATCCCCAACAACCCGGCCGGGCTACTGCGGCGCAAATTCCTCATCAAATATTTGTTGCGGCACCCACAGGAGAACCCATGAAGGCGCGCCTCACGGGACTCTGGCTGGCACTGTGCCTGTGCACTCTGGCAAGCCCGGCACGCGCGGCCGTGACGGCGGCGCTCAGCGCAACGCAAATTCCCGCTGGCACCACCGTACAGCTCACCCTGACGTATGACGGCCTGACCACCAGCGAGCCGGATCTGACACCACTGCGGGCTGCGTTCGACATCCTGGGTAGCAGCTCAAGTACCAGCGTGCAGTTCGGAACCGGCGGCAGCGCCGAGAGCAGTCAGGTGGTGCTGACGCTCGCACCGAAGCGCAGCGGCCAATTGACGATTCCGCCGATCGTCTGGGATGGCGAACACAGCCGCGCCCTGACGTTGACGGTCGCAGGCGCCGCCAATGGGACCTCTGGTCACGCCGGAGCCGCCTCGGCCGCAGTATTCATCGTCAGCCACATGAAGCCGGCGCAGCCGTATGTCCAGGCGCAGATCCAACTCACGGTACGGATCTATGCTGCCGAGCAGATCTATCACGGCAGCCTGGATTTCTCCGGCAACGGCAATGTGCTCGTCAAAGAAGTCGGCGCCGATCAGTATGGCAGCACGGTGCGCGACGGACGGACCTATCAGGTGATCACGCGCCACTTTGTGCTGTTTCCACAACGCAGCGGACGCATCACTCTGCCCGGTCCAGTGCTCGATGCGCAGATCGCCGCACCCCAGGGCGGTTCATCATGGGGCGGGAATCCCTTCGGTGGCTTCTTCGGTGGACTGATGCGGACGCTGCGCCCGATCGAGGTCCATGGCGATCCGATCGTGCTTTCGGTGCGCCCACGACCGACCCGCGCGCACAGCCGTGACTGGCTGCCGGCGAGCGACCTGACGCTCGCAGCCCACTGGCACCCGCGCAGCCTGACCGTACAAGCCGGCGACCCGCTGACCGTCACGCTCGATGTGCAGGCCGTCGGGCTCACGGCAGCGCAGCTACCCGATCTCGCCGCTCGCCTCGCCATCCCGGCTGGGGTCCGCGCATACCCTGATCAGGCCAAGCTCGATGACGTGACGCAGGGAACAGGCATCACTGGCCGCCGCACGCAGACCATAGCGCTCATTGCCAGGCATCCCGGACAGCTCCTCCTGCCGGCACTCACCATTCATTGGTGGGACACCCAGACTGATCAGCCCCGCGTGACGACGCTACCGGCGCAGTCGCTGACAATCGTGCCTGCCGCCGGTGCGCCCGCCGGGTCGATGCCAGGCCCGACGCGCCCCGCGCCGATGGCTGAACCACACAGGGCGCCGGGCGCGCCCCCCCCATCCGCGGCTCGATCCAGAGCCGCACGCTCCCATGGCCGCCTGCCGTGGCCGTGGCTCACGCTGGCCATGGCAGTACTCTGGATTGGCACGCTGGGTGGCTGGCTCTGGTCACGCCGCCGCCGGGCACGGCCGGCAGCGGCAGCCTCGGCACCGAAGCGCCCTCCCCAACCGGATGCAGCCAGCGAACGCTCGGCGTTTCGGGCCGCCTGCGCCCGCAATGACGCCGTGGCTGCACGCCGGCACCTCTTGAGCTGGATGGCCGCCGCCTGGGGAGTTCCCGCCACGAGTCTGAATCCACTCGCCGCGGCGAGTCGCGATCCGCACCTCAGCGCCGCGCTGCGCGAACTGGAGCGAGCCTGTTACGGCGGCGCAGACTGGCACGGCGAGCCACTCGCACAGGCGCTGCGTGAGTTGCCCAAGCGGATCGGCTCATCGGACTCTCGCACCCCACCGCTGCCGCCGCTGTATCCGTGAGGCAGGAGCCTCAGACCACCCCGTAGTGCTGCCGGTACGCCTTCAGCGCAGCGAGCTCCGCAGCGCTGATCGAGGGTCCGCCCGGCTGTGAGAGCGCCTCGATCAGATCCGCCAGCGTAAGTACGCTGAGACACTTCAAGCCGTGCTCCCGCTCGATCTCCTGGGTCGCGCTCAACTCGCCTCGACCCCGCTCCTGCCGGTCGAGCGCAAAGACACATCCGACCGGCTGAGCACCAGCGGCGCGGATGAGCTCCAGCGACTCGCGCACGGCGGTGCCGGCGGTCACCACGTCGTCGATGACCAGCACCCGACCTGTGAGGGGAGCGCCAATCAGCTGCCCCCCCTCGCCATGGGTCTTGGCTTCCTTGCGGTTGAACGCGTAGGGCACATTGCGGCCATGGTGGTCGAACAGCGCTGCGGCAGTGCTCGCCGCGAGTGCGATGCCTTTGTAAGCCGGTCCAAAGAGCATGTCGAATGGCAGGCCGGAGCTCGTGATCGCCGCCGCGTAGCAGCGGCCGAGCACGGCGATCGCCTCGCCGTCGCTGAACAGGCCCGCATTGAAGAAATACGGGCTCTCGCGCCCCGATTTGAGTGTGAATTGCCCGAAACGCAGCGCCCGACGTGCGAGGGCCAATTGGATGAATTTGAGCTGATGATCTTGCATAGCGAATATCATTGCCTGATGTGGACCCGGATCGTCAACTCTTCGCCACGCTCGGCTCGCCAGCCGTGAGTCCCGGGCCTGCACCGACTGCCGTGTCGAGCGCCCTGGCTCGCGGGTGGCGCGCCCTCGCCGTGTATCGCGAGCCGAGCGTGCTCGCCATGCTGTTCCTCGGCTTCTCGAGCGGCCTGCCGTTTCTGCTCGTGTTCTCAACGCTCACGGTGTGGCTGCGTCAGGCCGGCATCGAGCGCTCCACGATCGGCATGTTCGCCTGGGTCGGATTCGCGTACTCGTTCGAATTCGTGTGGTCGCCAGTGGTCGACCGGGCACGCCTGCCGCTGCTGCACCGGCTGCTCGGCCGGCGCCGCTCGTGGATGTTGCTCGCTCAATTGGGTATTGCGCTCGGCCTGACACGCCTGGCGGCCGGCGCTCCGGCCACTCAGGTCGGATCGATGGCAGCCACCGCGCTGTTCGTGGCGTTTTGCTCGGCCACGCAGGATGTGGCCATGAACGCCTGGCGGATCGAATCGGTGCCGCAGTCGCTGCAGGGTGCGATGGTCGCCACGTATTCGGTGGGCTACCGTATTGCGATGATTGCTGGCGGCGCCGGCGCAATCGCCATCGCGTCTGGATTCGGCTGGCATCTGAGCTATGGCGCGATGGCTGCGCTGATGTCCGTCGGAGTACTCACCACGCTGCTGGTGAAGGAGCCCGCGGCGCCGGTGACGCGCGCGGCGCAGGAGCGTGAGCTGCGCGTCATCGAGTGGCTCGAGCGCCGGGCCCACTGGCCAAAACCATTGCAAAACCTCGGCGAATGGTTCATCGGTGCGGTCATTTGCCCGCTGACCGAATTCCTCGGCCGGTTCGGCACGCGCATCGCGCTCGGCGCGTTGGCTCTGATCGGGCTGTATCAGCTCGCAGAGTTCACCATGGGCTCGATGGCGAATCCTTTTTATATCGATCATCACTACTCGCTCGAGCAGATTGCGCTGGTCGGGAAAGTCAGCGGCTACACCGTGGGAATCGCCGGGGTATTTCTGGGCGGCCTGCTCGTGTCGCGCATTGGTCTTGCGCGCGCACTCGCTGCAGGGCTCATGCTGTCGCTGGTATCGAACCTCAGCTACGCGCTGCTCGCCACGACACATTCCCCGACGCTGCTCGGGCTTGGCATCGCCAACGGCATCGACAATCTGGCGTTGTCGCTCGAAGGCGTCGCATTGATCGCCTTCATGTCGAGTCTCACCAGTCCGAAGTACACCGCCACCCAGTACGCACTGTTCGCCTCGCTGTACGCCCTGCCCGGCAAGCTGCTCGAAGGCACCTCCGGTTTCGTCGTCGAGCGAATCGGCTATGCGCATTTCTTCCTGTACACCGCAAGCCTGTGCGTCCCGGCGGGCTTGCTGCTCGCCTCGCTGTGGCACAGGATTCCGCGGGCGACAGTCATGCCTGAGGCGGCCCGCATGGCCGAATCGGCGGAGCGCATCGATGCCGGGACCGGTTGAGATCGATTTAGAGCGGGTGATCTGCCGTCTCGCGGATTTGGAGCACTCGGGCGCACGCGGCTTTCGCATCGGTGGGGGAGACTGGCCGTTGCGCGGGTTCGTGGTGCGATGCGGCGTGCAGGTCAGAGGCTACGTGAATCATTGCCCGCACGCCGGCCACCCGCTCGATCTGCGGCCGCACTGCTTCCTGACGCCCGACCGGGCATTAATCGTGTGCGCCTCGCATGGGGCGCTGTTCGACAAGGAATCGGGTGAGTGCATTGCGGGACCCTGTGCCGGTCAGTCGCTGCGGCCGATCGCGCTCACGATCGCCGGCGACCTGGTACTGCTGGCCCCCGAGGTCGAACCCGCAGCGCTCGCCCCCGGCACACCCTGATCATTCGAACAGATCGAGGCCCTCAAGCGGGCTGGCCCGCGGCATCGTGTCGTCATCAAACGACTCTCCGCCGTGGACCTGCTCGTCCTCGACGTCGACATCCACCGAACCGCTCCAGTCCTCGGGTGGCTCAGCGGCCTCGAGAAGGCCCTCGTCCCACTGCGCTTGCCAGTCCTCGCGGTCCATCTCCTCGACCGTGCCATCGAAGTACTGGATGTCGATGGTCCCATCGTCATCATTCACTGCGACCACTTCGAACAGCTCGCCGCTGCCCAAGCGATACCAGTGACCGATTTCCGGTTGTGGAGCGACCATGATCAGACCTCACCGCCGCGCTGTTCCCCCGCCAGCACCGCGGAGTTTCGGTCCTGCGGGCGGACCGCTCAGTACGCCCGGTGGGCCGCGAAGCTGCTATCCTGCGGCCGCCGAGCGAGGGACGGTAACCATGTTGCGCCTCGCACGCCGCCCTTTCAAGAACGGGAAAACCGCAGCCTGCCGCCCATGCTCGAAGAGCCGCTGAAATTTTTTGTCGTGTTCTTTGCGGTTGTGGAGCCAATCTCCCTGCTGCCGATCTTCAGCGGCCTCACCCAGGGTGCCACCCGCGAGTACCGCCATCGAATGGCGATCAAGGCCACCGTGGTGGCCGCCCTGATTTTGGCGTTCTTCGCGCTGGTCGGCGCACCCTTCCTTGCCCTCATGGGAATCAGCCTCGGCGCTTTTCGCATCTTTGGCGGCATCCTGCTGTTTTTGCTTGCGCTCGAGATGGTTTTCGCGCGCGAGTCCGGCAGCCGAACCACCAGCGACGAGCAGGCCGAGAGCCAGCGCCGCGCCGATATCTCGGTGGTGCCCCTGGCGTTCCCGTTCATTTCCGGACCTGGCGCGCTGGCCACGGTACTGCTGTGGTTCGGCCCGGTGCATCTGTTCCAGCACCCGCTCGTTTTTCTCAGTTTGTTCGTGGCTGTCGTGCTCGTGCTCGCGATCTCCCTGGTGGTGATGTGGCTCGCCGAGCCGCTGATGCACATCATCGGGGTCACGGGCGTCAATGTGGCCGGCCGCCTATTCGGGGTCGTCCTCGGCGCCCTCGCCGTGCAATTCGTCGTCGACGGGCTGCGCGCCGTATTCGGCCTGCACGGCGTTTGATGAGATTGCGCCGGCCTCAGGACGCTCAGCAGCGGACGAACGCCAGATCCCACACCGGATGCCCGAGGCGCTCCCCGCGCCGCTCGAATCGGGTCGCGGTGCGATCCGCAGGACGAGGCACGAAACCGCCCTGCGGGTCGAGATTGCGCAAGCGCGATTCGGCTGAGAGCGTTGCGAGCATCTCCTCGGCGTACGGACCCCAGTCGGTTGCAAGGTGCACCTGGCCGCCGCTTTTGAGGCGCTCGGCCAGCAGACTGACGAACGGTGGCTGAATCAGCCGCCTCTTGTGATGGCGCTTCTTCGGCCAAGGATCCGGGAAGAGCACAAGAATTTCATCGAGACTTGCCGCTGCCAGGTGGCGCTCGAGCACCTGCACGGCGTCATGGCAGATCACACGGACATTCGTCAGCGCCAGATCTTGCAGACCCAGCAGGACCCGCCCGACGCCAGGACGATGGACCTCGATGCCCAAAAAGTCCCGTTGCGGCTGCGCGGCGGCGAGTGCGAGCAAATTCTCGCCGTTGCCAAAGCCAATCTCGACGGTGCGAGTGGCCACGCGGCCAAACACCCCGTCGAGATCAATCAGGCCGTGCGGCTCGATGCCGTACTTCGGCCACAACGTATCGAGCGCTCGCTCCTGCGCAGGGGTGATGCGCCCGGCCCGCGTGACGAAGGAGCGGATTGCGCGCGGATATTCGGTTTCGTTCAACCGCTGCGCCGTTAGCTGACGATGGGCAGGCCGAGGGCCTTCCACGCCACGATACCGCCTGCCATGTGTGCAGCGGGCTGGCCCGTCGCCTTGCGCAGTCGCGCCGCGGTCAGCGAGCGGCCGCCCGCGGCGCAATGGAACACCACCGCGCGGGCGCCATCTACCGGCAGATGCGCTGCATCGAACGTAGAGAGCGGATAGAGCAGTGCGCCGGGAATACGCTCCCGGGCGTACTCGTCCGGTTCGCGCACATCGATCAACAGGATCCGGCCCTCTTCGAGCAGGCTCTGCACGTCCTGGGGCACATACTCGATGACCCCGTCGGTGGTAACTCGGTTCATGGGCGTAATTCTAGCCGGTCTGCGGGTCCCGGTGTGGCTCTACGCGTGGCAGGTTTGCGCTTAGCAGCGCTTCGGCGAGTGCCGGGTCGATACTACCGTCCGCGGAACGCCGGCGATCAAGCTGCTCGAGAATCGACGCTTGGATCTGCCCGCGACGCAGTGCCTCCAGATAAGAGATCTCCGGATGGAACATCACCATCGAGTAGCGGGGGATGAACTGCTGGGGGAAGCGCTGTTCGAGCTCGAAGGCCAGCTGCTTCAGATGCTGGAATCTCGGATCGCGTACGCGCTCGCGCATCTCCAGGTAATTCTCGAGCGCCATCTGTGCGATGGCATCGGTGTTCGGCCGGCGCAACCGCTCAAATTCACTGTACAGTACCGCCCAGTCGCGGTGCCGCTCGAGCAACGCGTCGAAGACGGCGCAATCCTCGAAGCCGGCATTCATCCCCTGGCCGTGAAACGGCACGATCGCATGCGCCGCATCGCCGAGCAACAGCACCTGCCCACCGAAATGCCAGCCACGGGTGCGCACCGTGGCGAGCTGGCCCTGGGGATTACGGCGAAAATCCTCCAGCAGTGCCCGATGGTGGGCGGCCAGGTCAGGAAACTGCTCGGCAAAAAACCGTCGTTGCGCGTCGGCGTCCTCAAGCCCGGCGAAACTCGCCTCGCCGGTGCGCGGCAGGAACAACGTCAGGGTGAAGGTACCGCCCGGATTCGGCAACGCGATCAGCATGAACCCGCCGCGCGGCCAGATATGCAGCGCATCGGGCGAGAGCGCATGCATGCCGCCCGGCGCCGCCGGCAGCGTCATTTCCTTGTAGTCATGATCCAGCGGCTCGACAGACACCGTGCACACACCAGCGGCCGCCAAACTGGCGCGTACCGGGGAGCCGGCTCCGTCGGCGGCAATCAGGGTATCGCACTCCAGCGTAAATTCACGCCCCGAACATTCATCAATACAGCGTGCTGCCTGCGCAAGCGGATCGTACCCGATGCAGCGCTGCTCGAACCGCAGCTCCACACCAGCGCGCTCGGCAGCATCCACGAGCACTCGATTGAGCGCCGCGCGTCCGATGGAATAATTGATCTCCTCGGGTCTCTGTCCATACAGTTGCAGTACCGGCGGACCCGACAGATCGTGCACCATGCGGCCGCGCATCGGCAGCAACAGCGGCGCAACTTCAGCAAATACGCCGGCACGCTCCAAAGGGCGGATGCCTCGGGCCGAGAGCGCAAGGTTGATCGAACGGCCACCTGAGGCGATCGCCATACGCGGGTCCGGGCGACGCTCGAGCAACGTCACCAGAAATCCCTTGCGCGCGAGCAGCAGCGCCAGTAACGGCCCAGTCAGTCCTGCACCGATCACCGTCACGGCGTATCGGCGCGCGGCACTCATGTTGCGCGCAGCGCCTGCTCAAGGCGCACGACGAAGTTGAATATATCCCCATAGCCGTTGTAAAGCGGCGCGGGCGCAGCGCGGATGATATCGGGCTCGCGCCAATCGCACAGCACCCCGTGCGCGCCGAGCCACTGGAAAGCTCGGCGCGCACGCTGAGCATTCGCACCAATTCGCAGCGAGAGCTGCGCGCCGCGCGCAGCCGGTTCGCGTGGCGTGACGATTCTCGCCTCGGGAATGCGCGCCTCGATGAGTCCGGCAAGGAAGGCACCGAGCGCGAGTGACTTCTCGCGCAACCGCTGCACGCCCGCGAGCTGAAACAACTCGAGAGAGGCAATCAATGGTGCGGCCGCGAGCACCGATTGATTGCTCAACTGAAATCCGGCCGCACCATGTGCAGCACGAAACTCCTGCGGCATATCGAACCGACTGGCAAGCTCATGGCCCCACCAACCCGCCAGACGCGGCCGTCCAGCAGCAAAATGCCGGTGATGCACAAAACATCCGGCGATTGCGCCGGGACCGGCGTTGAGATACTTGTAACTGCACCAGACTGCGAAGTCGGTGTCGAGATCACGCAGCGGGAACGGCATGTTACCGACAGAATGCGCAAGATCGAAGCCAACCAGAGCACCGGCGCGGTGCGCGGCTCGGGCGATCCGCGCCAGATCAAAAGCCTGCCCGGTCAGATACTGCACCCCCGGCCAAAGCACCAGCGAGATTTCCTCTCCTCGCCGCTCGAGCAGTGTTTCAATGTCGGCTTCACGTACGCAGTCTTCGCCGGCACGGGGCTCGATCTCAATCAGCGTGTCGCGCGGCTCAAGTCCGTGCCACTGCAAATGAGTTGCGACTGCGTAGCGATCCGAGGGGAACGCGCCCGCTTCGATCAGCACACAGCGACGGCGACCGACCGGGCGGTAGAAGCTTGCAAGCATCAATTGGAGATTGACGCTGAGCGAATTCATGATCGCGACTTCATCGGCCTGACAGCCGAGCAACTGCGCGCACGGACCGGCGAGCGCATCATGGTAGGTGATCCATGGCCGTGGGCCGCGTTCGTGCCCGAGCACCGCCATCTGCGCCCAGTCATCGAGCGCCTGAGTGACCCGCTCCCGGGCAGTGAGCGGCATCAACCCCAGTGAGTGTCCGCACAGGTAGATCGCCCGCTCCCCATCAGGCCCAAGTGGTATCGCGAAGTGCTCCCGCAGCTCGCGCAGCGGATCGGCCGCATCGCGCTCGAGAGCATCCTGCAGCGTGGGATCCATCAGCCGACGGCCTCGCTCGCACGATTGCTTGGGCGTCGCTGGGCCGCCGGTCCGCGCTTCAACAGCAGCAGCAGTGGAGAGATCACCACGACGAACAGCAGCAGAGCATGGAACACGTCGTCGAACGAGAGCATCAGAACCTGCCGTTGCATGAGCGCATAGATTTGCGCGATCGCCATATGAGCCGCAGCAGTTGGCGCCACGCCGCGGGCGATCATCGCATGGGTAAGGGTGTCCACTGTGTGCGCATACACTGGATTCAGCGGTTGCAGGCCGCTCACCAAGCGGGCTTGATGAAATTGCTCGCGCCGAGCGAGCAGCGCCTGCACCATCGCAATGCCAATGCTGCCGCCCAGGTTGCGACCCACCGCGATGATGGCTGCGGCATTGCCCGTACGGTCCGGCGGCACACCGATGTAGGCGGCGCTCATCAGCGGCACGAACAGCAGCGGTATACCGCCCGATTGCCAGGCCCGAGCCAGGGCGATTTGGTCGAACGTCACGGTCACTGCGAAGTGCGACATCACCCACAGCGAAACGCCGATCACCGCGAACGCCACCAACATGAGCACTCGCGGTTGGAATTTTCCGGTAAGAATTCCGGCCAGCGGCATGGTGACCATCGTGATCATGCCGCCAAGGGTCAGCGCAAGCCCCGCCTGCATCGCGGTATAGCCGAGAATCTGCTGCGTGAACTGCGGCACGAACTGCGTCGTGCCGAACAAGATCACTCCGATCACCATGATGATCAGGGTGCCGACCGCGAAATTGCGATGCTTGAACAGCCGCATCTCGAGCAACGGCTCGCGTGCAAACAGCTCCCAGACGATGAAGCTCACGATGCAGATGGCCGAAAGAATTGCGGCAGCTCGGATCAGCGGGTCGGCAAACCAGTCGTCCTGCACGCCACGATCGGTCATGACCTCCAGAAAGCCGAGTCCGAGTGCGATGAGGACGGCGCCGGGCAAGTCGAAGCGAATGCCCCGCGTCCAGCGGGCCAGCCGCTCCTGGATCAGCAACGGCGGCTCATCGACGAAGGCCTCCACCAGAGTCAGCGACAACAGCCCGATCGGGACATTGATGAAGAAAATCCAGTGCCAGGAGTACTGGTCGGTGATATAGCCGCCAATCAATGGCCCCAGCATCGGCGCCAGAATGACCGTGAAGCCGTACACCGCCATCGCTTTGCCACGTGATGCGGGCGGGAAGGTATCAATCAGCATCGCTTGCGTGACCGGAGCGAGACCGCCGCCGCCGATGCCTTGCGCAACGCGCGCCACGATCAGGATCGGGAGCGACGGGGCGAGTCCGCAGCACAGTGAGGCGATGGCAAACAGTCCGACGCTGGACATGTAATAGCGCTTGCGGCCAAATACGCCCGACAACCAACTGCTCATCGGAACGATGACGGCGTTGGCGATCAGGTAGCTCGTGAGCACCCAGGTCGCCTGGTCGTAGCTCGCAGCCAGGGAACCGGCGATATGCTGCAACGATACATTGGCGATGGCGGTGTCGAGTACCTCCATGAACGCCGAAATGGAGATGATGGTCGCGATCAGCCAAGGACTGTGCCGCCCGGCGGCCGAGCGCGCCGGTGTCCAAGCGTGACCCGCTCTGCCCCCAGGGGCGGGCTCGGCCATGTCACTGGATCCTGATCTTCGGCTCGACCGACATGCCCGGGCCGAGCACACAACCGCGCGGCACCGAATCGAACATGATCCGCACCGGCACGCGTTGCACGACCTTCACGTAGTTGCCGGTTGCGTTCTGAGGCGGCAGTAAATCGAACGCTTCGCCGGAGCCGCGCTGGATGGACTGGACGTGCCCGTGCGCGTCCGCGTTCGGGCAGGCATCGATATGAATGGCAGCGCGTTCGCCAGGGTGAATGACGTCGAGATCGGTTTCCTTGAAATTGGCCGTCACCCATAGATCCACAGGCACCAGAGCCATCAATTCCTGGCCGGGCGCTATGTAATTGCCGACCGCCACGGATTTTTGCGTGACGTGGCCAGCCTGGGCGGCCTTGACGATGGTGTAACCGAGATTCAATCGCGCGGCCTTCACCGCAGCGCGTGCGCTGGCAACGCGCGCGGACGCCCCGGCGAGCGCCGCATGCGCAGCGGCGAGCTGCGCCTCGGCACCGACCACTCGCTGGCGAGCCGCACGTGCCTCGGCGCCGACGCTGCGCGCTGCCGTGGCCACACGATCCATCTGAGTTCGGGCCACCGCCTTGGGGTTGCGCTGACGTAAGAAGCGGTAACGCCGCAGATCGGCCACGGCGTTCGCCGCTTGGGCCTGGGCGCTCATATAGGTGGCACGCGCCTGCTGGAGCGCGGCGCTGGCAACCGCGACATTGGCGCGCGCCTGTCCGAGGCCCGTCTTGGCCAGCAGTTCGGCCGCGAGCGCCTGTTGCAGCGCAACCCGGTACGGCGTCGGATCGATTCGAACCAGAACCTCACCCGTACGCACCGACTGATTGTCGGTCACTGGCACGGCGATCACCTGTCCCGGCACGCGCGGGGAGACCGTCACGATCCGGGTATCGATGAAGGCATCGTCCGTCGTGACGAAGTGGCTCTCATACCACCAGGCCCACAGGGCGACGGCCACAATGACCACCAGCAGCAGCATGGCCGCCACAGCGAACACGGTACGGCTGCGCTGACGGCGCTCGGGCGCCGCACTCGGAGGGGAGGCACTCCCGCTCGGCTGCGCAGCCGACTCGGCCGGCGGCCCATTCGGGCTCAGATCAGGCGGCCGCGCGTCTCGGCCCGTGGCGGAGGTCGTCGAATCCATGGCGTGGGGCCTATCTTACGGTCACTCGTGTCGGTTTGCGCGCCTTGCGGGGGTAGACAGGCGGATTTCTTAACTCTGTATTACAGAGTACTTGACGAAATTGCATTCCGCGTCTAAAGTCGGGCATCAATGCGTATTGTGGCCGGAACTTCCCAATGCGATCCAACACTCCGGTGGCCATGGACAGCCACGCGCTCGGAACGCTGAATTACATTCGGGCTTCGATCGAGGCAGCGGGCGCCTTCGCGGTACCTGGTACCGCCGGAGTCGCCATGGGAGCGGTAGGACTCCTCACCACCGGCTTGGCATCGATTCCCGCGCTCGCGCCACACTGGCTGCTGATCTGGCTCCTCGCCGGCTTGCTGGCAGCGGGGCTCGGAATCGTGCTGATCGCCCGACACCGGTCTGGTGCGGGATTGCCGCTGTATCGCGGACCGGCACGACGCTTCGTACTGTGCCTCGGGCCCGCACTGCTCGCGGGTGCTGTATTGACCGGCGTGCTCGACCACAGCGGCAATCCGCAGCTGATTCCGGGCACGTGGTTACTGCTGTACGGCAGCGCGGTATTGTCTGCCACACTGCTCACCGCTCCGACGATGATGCGTCTCATCGGCACGATGGGGGCACTGTTCGTACTGCTCGGCACCACCGCATACCTGCTGCCATCCAGCTGGCACAACCTTGTACTGGGCAGTGGCTTCGGCATGCTGCATCTGGTTTTCGGACTGTTGATCCGGCGACTCGATCTCGGGGCCGCCGCACGCCCATGAAACCGAATACCCGTCGGCACGATGCACCGTTACGCACCCCAGTGCCAGAGAAGACGCCGGCTCCGGTCACAGGCGCGGCGGACTCCAAGTTCGATCGGCTCGTGTATGAGCGGGTACGCCTCGGAATCATGAGTGCGCTGGCGGTGAATGAGCCGTTGACCTTCAACGAGCTGAAGGCACTATTCGATGTCAGCGACGGCAACCTGAGCGCCCATGCGCGTAAATTGGAGGAAGCCGGCTACATCGAATGTGCCAAATCGTTCGCGGGTCGGCGTCCAAAATCCGAGTACCGCCTCACGCCAGCGGGTCGACAGGCGCTGTACCGTTACCTTGATCACATCGAGGCGGTCATCAAAGCTACAAGACGCTCATGAACGCAGCCGGAAATTTTCATGTCGCCATCATCATGGATGGCAATGGGCGTTGGGCCCAGCGGCGCGGTCTGCCGCGTAGCGCCGGTCACGTGCAGGGCGCGAAAATGGTACGGCGCGTCGTGGAAGCAAGCGCCCGGGCGGGCATCCGCACATTGACTCTCTATGCCTTCTCATCTGACAACTGGGGTCGACCGAGCCCCGAAGTCGACTCGCTTCTGCGGCTGCTGCAGTGTTACCTGGGCAGTGAGACCCGCCGCTGCCTGCGCAACTCAGTGCGCATCAACGTTATCGGGCGGCGCGACCGGTTGCCGCCAAACCTGATCCGAGCAATCGAGAATAGCGAGATTCTTACAGCGCACTGCACGCGCATGCGTTTGCGGATCGCCGTTGATTATTCGTCTAAACACAGCATTCTCGAGGCTGCACGGCGCGCCGCTAGCAACACGGTTTCGGCGAAGAATTTTGAGTCCTTGCTGGGGGAAGTAGATCATTCGGTTGCCGAGTCCGGCCCGGTTGATCTGCTGATCCGCACCGGCGGTGAACAGCGCCTATCGGATTTCCTGCTCTGGGACTGCGCGTACGCGGAGCTGTATTTTACCGACGTGCTCTGGCCGGATTTCGGCGAAGCAGGCCTGCACGCGGCACTCGAGGACTTCGCGGGTCGCCAGCGCCGATTCGGCAAGGTGCTCGCCGAGTCAGCGTGACCTACACCGCCGCGAACTCTCGCGCCGCGACTGACCATTCCGGTGCACTGACCAATGCCGCGGGCACCTCTTCCGGCCGCGCAACGATCTGCCACATCGCCAGATGCCGTGTATCCATGAATCGCTCGCGAACGGCAGCATCCAGCATTTCCCGCAACGGCTCAAAATAGCCACGAGTGTTTACGAGCACGATCGGACCGAGAAAAAGCCCGAGGCGCTTCAGGGTGAGCGCCTCGAGCAGTTCCTCAAGCGTGCCGCTGCCCCCGGGCAACGCGATGGCCGCATGGGCACCGGTGAGCATCAGGTGCTTTCGCGTGCGCATGTCTTCGACGAGCTTTAGCTCGGTGAGACCGCGATGTCCCCATTCCAGGTCCGCCATGAAGCGTGGCAGGATCCCGACGACGCGTCCTCCGCGGGCCAGTGCGCCATCGGCCAGAGCTCCCATCGAGCCGACTGCCCCACCCCCATAAACGATGGCAATCCCCTGCTCAGCCAGAACTTCGCCAAGCCGGAACGCCGCGTGCCGATATTCTGGATCGGCACTGCGACTTGAGGCACAGTAGACGCACACCGCCCGATCAAGGCTCCGCTGCGATGACACATTCATAATCCGAGCCTCTCCCGTTTGCAGATGATCATGCGTATTCCCCCGCATTCCGAGATGGGCATCTTCCGCAACACTCGAGTTCAGCACAAGCACACTGCCTCACCAGCCTCCGTCCCCGACAGACTGAAGCTGCCGTGGTTTCACTGCGATGGGGTCTCAGTAGCCGGCCAGGTCGTGCGGAAAGATTGCCAGCGACCCCATGGGTTCCGTAATATCGTCTTGCCGGTGCGGGTGTAGTTCAATGGTAGAACTGCAGCTTCCCAAGCTGCTAACGTGGGTTCGATTCCCATCACCCGCTCCATTCCCCAAGCAATGCCAGGCAAGCCGCGGCAACAGCGGCGACGCCAATTATCTGATCGCTTGGGAAAATTCGTGGAATCTGCGCGGCGAGCCCGCCCGGGGTAATTGCCCTTGCCTGCCCCTCGTTGCCCCGGCATTCGCACGTAGCTTCGCACTTGGGCCCCCTCTCAACCTCCAAGTGCGAATCAGAGGCATCGAGTCAAATGGCTCAATTCGCGATCAACCGATCACTCGTCACTGAACCCGAACTTCCGCAGTCGGCCAGGAGCTGCCAGTCGGGGCGGGTCTATGACTCGCTCTGAACCGGACATTCGCGCCGAAGGAGCGCCCACGCCGCAGCCATCAGCGGGTCTCCGGAGACTTCTCGCCCGCCTTGGCGGAAACCTCTTTGGCTGTCGACTATTGCCCCATTTTCTTCGCGTGCAGCTTCATGGCGCTTGCCAGGTACTCCGCAAACCCATTCTCGATGCGCTCATATCGAGCCACAAAGTCCGGGTGCTCCAAGTACAGATTCGCGAGCCCTGAGTAGCTTTCCGGGGAACACGGTCGACCCCACATCGCAGACACCCATGCGCGATGACGCCCAATCAGAGCATCGACCCGATAGGACACGGGATCGATCCCATTGCGGAACGCGCCGGCCAGGCCTTGCTCCAGCTCGTACAGCTCCCTTGCCAAAGCAAGCCGCTCGGTAGCGGACTTACCGGCGTGCGATTCTTTTGAGCGCTCAATGCCTTCGCGCATGGGTTCGTTGTGCCGCTCGATCAACCAAGTTTCGTACCCGACCTGCTTCTCGGGGCTGAAGCCCTTGTACAGATTCGCATTAGCCACGTGCCCCTCTCCCCTGAGCACTTCAATCGTGCGGTCGATAGTTTCGATGAGGACGCGGTAGCGCTCTCGCTCCGCCTCAAGCTTCTCCCGATGTTGGTTCAATGCGGCAATCTGATCCTCGCCTTCGAGATCGAGCAGCTCGGCGATCGCGCTCAGCGGCACGCCCAACTCTCGATGGAACAGAATACGCTGCAAGCGAAGCAGCTCCTTGCTGCCGTAGTAGCGATAACCGTTGGCGCCGACGAGAGCTGGCCGCAACAGTCCGATCTCGTCGTAATGGTGCAACGTGCGCACGGTGACGCCCGAAATGGCCGCAAGATGCCTGACCGTGAGTTTTTTCATGAACCCGGGGCTCGGTCGGCCTGGAATGCGTCGCGCCACCGCTCCGTAAGCTCGGTGACAAATCGCGGTTGACTGAACACCAATAACCGTCCGTCTGGATCGAGGATGCGAACCTGTCGGGTATTCCACGATGTGTCGGTCACGGGTTCAACGCGAGTCTTTCCGATGACCGGCAGCGCGGCGGCGCGCGCCACAAGCTGATCTATGTCCTCGCCAGCATGCAAGCAGAGTGACCAGCCCCTGCCAACCTCAGGTATATCGCTCCCCGGCTGGATGGGCAGAATCAGCACGTCCTGGTACTTCCTCCGTCGCAGGTGAACGAGCGTCGGCTGACCGCCGGGGCCGGGCATCTTGAACATGATTCCGAAGCCGAGCGCGTCATGGTACCACTGGGCGAGCGCATCGACGTCTGAAGTCTCCATCGCGGCGAACACTGGCATGGGATACACCTCAAAGCCATTGTGCACATGAGACACCGGCGGCTCGGATTGGTCGTAAGTAGTCATGCCATCCTCCTGTTCGATGGAGCCGACGATGGACTGTGACGTTGCGTGAGGGTCAAGATGTCATGGTGGCGCGATGAGCTGGGAGGGCCGCTGGACTGAGTATCGTGGTCCGCGCATTCGAATGTCCGCTCCGGCGATTCTGAATGACGGGTATGGGTCGCTATGGAAAGCTTTGCATAGCGACCCCTATGCACAGGATGCAACTATGCAAAGCTGGATTTCGGGGCAGCACTGATCTGGGCATTTCCCAGCCGTCTGGGAGCCATAGGGTCGGGCTGAACTGGACATAGTTTCTCGGTTGCGGTCGAGTCTCCCTGTTCAACCACTTCAGGGAGACGGCAATGGCCTCCAAGTCCAAGATTGACCGCATCTGCAACCGCCCGCTTGAGGAGCATATCCGGCAACGCGTGCACCTCGAGGCACTGCAGCGCTATCTGACCGAGCGCGGTCACGCGCGGGGCACCATCCATGGCTATCTCGACTGTGCGGCCCACTTTTGCCACTGGAGCGAGCGCTCGAGATTGGGGTTGGATCAGACCGACGAGGGGCTCGTCGAGCGGTTCCGCGACACACATCTCTCGCGCTGCGATTGTGGCTGGCCTACCCGCAGCGATCGGGGTGATGCAGGCGCCGCACTCGGCCATCTATTGCTGGTGCTGCGCACCCTCGGATTGGCCGCACCGAGCACGCCGAAGACGACTCCGGTAGACGAGGAGCTACGCCGCTTCGACGAGCACATGGATCAGGTGCGCGGCCTTGCGCCGAAGACTCGGCAGTCGATGCTGCGCATCGTCCGGGAGTTCCTGTGGCAACGCTTTCACGCTCGACCCGTGGCCATCGCCGCGATCAGGCCCGAGGAGGTGCGGCGCTTCTTCGTGCGGATGACTGAGCGGTACCAGAGTCCCGCCAGTTCGGGCGCGGTGGTGGCGGCGCTGCGGGGCTATTTCCGCTTCCGCGCGGCGAGCGGTGATCCGGTCGGTGGACTGCTGAGCGTGCTGTCTTATCCGGCCAACTGGCAGCACGCCTCTCTCCCCAAGACGCTCGCGGACGACGAGATCGAGCGGTTGCTCACCTCGCTCGAGTGGCCGAGCCCCTCGATGCGGCGCAGTGCCGCGATCGTGCGCTGTGCGGTCGATCTCGGGCTACGTAGCGGTGAGATCGCCGCCTTGGGCCTGGATGATATCGATTGGCGCGCGGGCACGGTGACGTTGCGCAAGACGAAGAGTCGCCGCGAGCAGATTTTGCCCTTGCCGGAGGCTACGGGACGAGCCATCGCGGCCTACTTACAATACGAGCGGCCTAAGGCTACCCATCGCGCCATCTTTGTCCGGCGTATCGCCCCTCGTGAGCAGCTGGTCGGAGCGGATCTGGTACGCAAGACGATCCGCCAGGCGTACCAGCGCGCCGGGCTCCCCTATACCCGATCACACTTGCTGCGACACACGATCGCCCGGCGGTTACTCGATGGCGGCAGTTCTCTCAAAGAGGTCGCCGACGTGTTGCGTCATCGCTCGCTCAACACAACGCTCACCTACGCCAAGCTCGACAGCCGTGGCTTGGGCGCCGTGGCACTGCCGTGGCCATCGTCACTGCCTGCCGAAGCGCCGCGGACGCCTCCTGAGGTCGCGCTGCCCTGGCCGGAGCGTGTGCCATGAGCCGCCGCATCACCCTGAGCCAACACGCTCAACGGTACCTGCATGAACGCCGGCGTCTAGGCTTTCAGCTGCGCAGCATGGGCCATGCTCTGCGCAGCTTCACTCGCTACGTCGATCGGCTCAAGCCGTGCCGGCCGGTGACCTTGGAGCTGATGGCGGAGTGGGCGCGGCGCGACCGCGGCCACAGCACCGATCCACGCACCTGGGCACGGCGCCTGAAGATCCTGCGGCCCTTCACGCGCTGGTTGCAGCAGTTTGAGCCGCACACCGAAGTGCCGGACGATACCGTCTTTGGTCCCGTCGGCGAGCGCGTGGCTCCGCACGTCTTCAGCGAGCAGGAGATCGCCGAGCTCGTCAGAGCCGCGGGACGACTCCGTCCCGAGTTACGCGGGTCGACTTACTCGACGCTGTTCGCACTGATCGCATCCACCGGCCTTCGAGTATCTGAGGCCGTGCGCCTACACAACGCCGATGTCGATCTGAAGGCCGGCATCTTGACGGTTCACCGCACCAAGTTCGCGAAGTCGCGCCACGTGCCACTGCACTTGAGTGCGGTCGAGCCTCTGCGACGGTACCGCCGGTTGCGCGACCGCTGGGTCACGCCCGCTGAGGATAGTCCCTTCTTTGTAGGCTCTCGAGGCCGGCGACGCGGCGAGCAGTTGAGCGCGCGGCAAGTCGATCGGGTGTTCGCCAGCTTGCGAACTCAGCTCGGCTGGCGCAACCGCGGCGCCCACCACGCCCCGCGCGTGCACGACCTGCGCCACGCCTTCGTCGTGCACCGGATCCTCGCTTGGCACAGCAACGGCATCGACATCGATCAGGCGATGCTGTCGCTCTCGACGTACGTCGGTCATGCCATGGTGACCAATACCTACTGGTATCTCACCGCCGTACCGGAACTGATGGCACTCGCCGCAAAGAAGTTCGAGTCGAAGATGGGCTCGGCGGGAGCGCGCCATGCGTGAACCGAACACCCCCCAATCCCCCTCGTTCTCGGCGCTCGTGCAATCGTTCTTCACCGAGTACCTCGTGACCCAGCGTGCCGTCAGTCCTCGCACCGTGGCCTGCTATCGCGATGGGCTGATGCTTTTCCTCGGCTTCGCTGAGCGACAACTTGGCAGAGCACCCACCGCAATGCGTTTGGCGGACATCGAGCCGGATCTGATCCTCGCCTTCCTCGACCACCTCGAGAAGCAGCGCCATAACTCCATACACAGCCGCAACCTGCGGCTCACGGCGCTGCGCGCGTTCTTGAAGTTCGCGGGCCGGCGCGATGTCTTATCGCTCCACGTCGTCGAACGTGCCCTGAGCGTGCCAATGAAGCGCTTCGAGCGCCCGATGCTCGACTTCCTCACCCGAGAAGAGATGCTCGCCGTCCTCGGGCAACCGGGCAAGAGCTGGACCTCGCGGCGCGATCATCTTCTGCTTGCAATGCTCTATAACACCGGGGCACGCGTCTCGGAGATCATCGGCGTTCGTGTAGCGGATGTCGTCCTCGATGGGGCGGCATGCGTGCACTTGCACGGCAAAGGCCGCAAGCAGCGCGCAGTGCCGCTCTGGAAAACGACCGTCACTGAGTTGCGCGGCTGGCTGCGAGCGAGCCCCTCGCTCCGCGGCGAGCATCCGCTGTTGCCGAACCGAAGCGGGCACGCAATGACGCGCGTCAATGCTCAGCAGCGCCTGGAGATCGCCGTGGCGCGCGCAGCAGTGCAGCAACCCGGGCTCCTCAAGAAGCGTATCTCTCCGCACACGATCCGGCACACCACGGCGATGCACCTACTGCAGTCAGGAGTCGCCTTCAACGTCATCGCCTTGTGGCTCGGGCACGAAAGCCCGAACACCACTCACCGCTACGTCGAGGCCGACCTGGCCATGAAGCAGAGGGCACTTGCTCGACTCGATGAGCCCCGGACTCGCTTGCGTCGATATCATCCACCGGACGCGCTGCTCAGCTTCTTGCAGCGGCTATAACTATGGAAAGTTCGAGCCGGCCCCCGAGTCCTCCGCAGGGCTCGGGTCCCGCTCCTTTGCATAGTTGCGTCCTGTGCATAGGGGTCGAAATCACCCGTTCGAAGACATGTGGAAGCGAAGCAAAATTGATGCGCTCGCGCTTTCGGTTGTCTTAAGTTCGCCTCGGCACGGAGCGCCGGACCGGGTTCGGCCAACTCCCGACATTGGTCTGTGCCTTGTACGGTCCACAAAGCGGACGCCACGGTGAGCGAGAATCCAGTGGGCTGCCGAATGAGCCGCGAGGTGACTATTTTAGGAGTTCGACGCTCGGTAGCCGAGCTGCCGCTTCGTCGAAAGTGATCATCGGAACGCGGCCAGCCGAACCGCACTGCCCAGCATGTAGACAATCAGCAAAGTCGACCGAGTTCTGTCGATAGAATGCAAGTGCTCGTTCCAATGCGGGCTCATCCTGGAACTCGAGTTCCTGAGTTTCGAGCAACGCGTTGAACGCGCCTAGAACGGTGGACTTGTCGAATTTGTAGCGCGAGCGCAGCACCCATTCGAGCTCGAGCATAACGGTGCTGGGAACGAACAGCGGCGCCCCTTGCCCATGCGCATCCTCGAACAAACGCTGCACTCGCACCGCTTGTCGCGGATCGTCGTCCACGATCCACCGGACGAGCACGTTTGTGTCGAGGCCGGCCATTGGTCAGCGGCGACCAATGTTCATGTCCCGGACCGAGACGGGATGTTTCCCCGCTCGTGCAGGCTTCAGCAACCCCCTGAGTTCCAGGATGGAGCGCCGCTTCGCTCGGAACACGATCGTGCCGTCGTCAAGCTGCGTGAAGACCACACGCTCACCCGCTGAGAGTCCCATGGCTCTTCGGATATCAGCAGGAATCGTGACCTGTCCCTTGCTGGTGATAGTGGCTTCGGACATGTGCGGACTCCTTACGTACGATTACATTGTAAGGCATGAGGCGTATCGGCGCAAATCCGCTGCATCCTAGGCCAGCGCGGACAGACGGATGTCCGCTCTGGCCATCGTTGTACTTCTGGACGAAGGGTCAGTGAATGTCCCTTTGGGGTTGATCTGAGACTTCCCTGTCATGCATGGGATTCCTGGGAACTACCGCAACGGAGCGAAGGGCGCCATCTCGGGCGCGATCCGCGGGTGCGTCGACGTCGTTAGAGCCGAAGTCGAAGTGGAGGAATTGGTGTAACTTGTTCGGCGAACCGCGATCTTCACGATGACCCTTCAGGCTGGCCGCCGTCCTCCCAATCCATGCAGGCTACGGAATGCTCAACGTAGTACCAGACGAAGCCCCCCACTGCCCGACGGCCATCGATCATCCCAGGGATCATGGTAGGACGGTACGGGTCGCCATCTCTCTTTGGCTAAACGGTATCGTAGAGAATCGAAATATGGTATTGCATAGTGTGGTTAAACGGTAGTATATAAAACGGCTGTATGGTATGGTTGATGGTGAAGCACGAAGGCGACGGCCGGATCCGAGCCATCAATCACCCATGAGCGATTACACGCAGCGGATCGTCGATCACGAACTCGACGAGCTTCTCCCAGGGCTCGCCGCCATCGCAATTGAGGGCCCCAAAGCGGTGGGCAAGACTGCGACGGCCGAACGCCGCGCGGCCACCGTGCATCGCCTTGATGTACCTGAGATCAGGTCCATCGCGACTGCGGACCCGACGGTGTTGCTCACAGATTCGCCGCCGATCTTGCTGGATGAGTGGCAGCATGTGCCGGCGATTTGGGACGCCGTGCGCGCGGCAGTCGATCGAGACCCGACCCCGGGCCGTTTCGTCCTTGCAGGATCAGCAACGCCCACAAAGCCACCGAACCATTCGGGGGCGGGCCGAATCGTGAGAGTCCGCATGCGCCCGCTCAGTCTGGCCGAGCGTGGCCTGGGTGAGCCAACCGTCAGTCTCAGCGACCTGCTTCGCGGCGCGCAGGCGAAAGCAGAGGGTCACACTAGCCTCGGCCTCGCCGACTACACCCACGAAATCGTCGCCTCAGGATTCCCGGGCATCCGAAGACTGTCAGGCCGGGCGCTGCGCGCCCAGCTCGACGGCTACCTCGAGCGAATCGTCGATCGGGATTTCGAGGAACAAGGGTACGCGGTCCGGCGACCACAGACCCTCCGCCGCTGGATGGCGGCATTCGCGGCGGCGACAGCCACCGCCACCTCGCTCGAGAAGATTCGCAATGCCGCCGCAACGGGGGCTGAAGAGGCTCCGGCGAAAACGACGGTCATCGCCTACCGCAATGTACTCGAGCAGCTGTGGATCCTCGATCAAGTTCCCGGCTGGATGCCGACGAAGAACCACCTGAGGCGGCTCACGCAGGCCCCAAAGCACCACTTGGTCGATCCCGCGCTCGCTGCACGACTGCTGGGCGTGGATACGGGGGCATTGCTCGGCGGGATCGCCGCAGGTGCCAAGCTCGTGACGATCGCGCCCACGGCCGCTCGGCCGCGGGATGGCACGCTTCTCGGGCAGTTGTTCGAGGCGCTCGTCACTCAGTCCGTGCGCGTCTATGCGCAGGCCGCGGAAGCCCGCGTGTACCACTGCCGCACCTACGATGGCCGGCGCGAGATCGACCTCATCGTCGAAACAGGCGACCACCGCGTGCTTGCACTTGAAGTCAAGACGAGCGCAGAGGTGACGGACGAGGACGTGAACCATCTTCTGTGGCTCCGTGAGCAGATCGGCAGCACCCTGACGGACATGGTGGTCATCACGACCGGCAAGCGCGCGTACCGGCGGCAGGATGGTGTCGCGGTCGTCCCTGCAGCCCTCCTCGGTCCCTAGCAACCACAGGACCGAGACATTTCGTTCCGTCAATTGCCGTACGTTGCCTCGCAGAGCCCCACGTACCCTGAAATCTCGCACTTGAATCGCACTTGCCTGTCTGAATAGAGCCAAGCTGCTGATTTGTCCCGAATCGCCCATGGGTTCGATTCCCATCACCCGCTCCATTCCCACGCGACGCCAGGCAAGCTGCGGCAACAGCAGCGACGGCAAATATCTGATCGCTTGGGAAATTTCATGGGAACTGCGCGGCGAGCCCGCCCGGGGTAATTGCCATTGCTTGCCCCTCGTTGCCCCGGCATTCGCACGTAGCTTCGCACTTGGCCCCCCTCTCTATCTCCAAGTGCGAATCAGAGACATCGAGTCAAATGGCTCAATTCGTGATCAACCGATCACTCGTCACTGAACGCGAACTTCCGCAGTCGGCCAGGAGCGGAAGTTCGTACTTCATTTTGCCTTCCGCAAAGCGGTCACTGGCCAGATGGTGTAGACAATCTTCCTGACCGGGGAGATGGTTGTCTAGTTAACGTCTGCAGTCGATTGAGCGGCACAGTCTGATGCTCTGAGATTGAAGTCCGTGGCGACTGGCAGTGCTCGTTAACCCAACGGATCGCACCTGCGTACGACGATCGCTTTAGCAACGATCTTCGGCCCCACGGCACCGAACGAATTCGCTCGGGTTCTCTTCTCATCGCCGACGGTGGGACCTGCCGGGCTGATACGAGCATCAAACGTCCGCAGGACCGCCTTGTTCCGAATTAGGGGCAACGCTGCTCGAAGCGACCTCAGCATTTCCTCCGCGGATTCACTGGAGGTGTCCGGAGCCAGATCGTAACGCACGAGCGCATGCAAATGAGCCGATTTACCTCTCTCCATGAGGTCTCACTGTGAAGGTTCTACTCATCCACTTGATTCATTGCCGCAATGACCACGGTCACCCCGCGGGGGAAATCGGCCTAGATAATGACGGATCCTGTCCGCTCACCGCGGCCTGGACGAGCACGACACCGTCGGAGAACCTAGGCCACGTATTTTCACACTTATGTCCGTGACTTGCAGCCGCGTGCAGCCAGTCGGCCCGGCCCGGCCCGGCCATAGGCCTTTTCCCGAGTCCACTCTGGATGACTCAGCGGGTCGGCTCGTAGATCCGCTGGATTTTCCTCGACACCGTGCATTCGGGTAAGGAGGTGACTCTTGCAATCAGCTCGCGCGGAATGCGGTGCTAACGGAAACGCGGCTGGCCCGGAACGCAGGCATGACGCCTCCAATCAACCCCATGCCCAGTGCCCACAGCGCACCAACCCCGACAAGGCCCGGAGTCACGTCCATTTGAAAACTGTATCCGAACGGGCTCACTGAGAGACCATTGCAGAACAACCACGCTGCGACTCCTCCAAGCAACGCACCGGGTAGTGCCAGCAGAGCGGATTCACACAGCATCGCCACCATAATCGGCCCAGAACCGAATCCGACCGCCCGCAGCGTCGCGAGCTCCCTGCGCCGGTCGTCCACAATGACGTAGAGCGAGTTGACGGCACCCAGTGCTGCGCCGATCGCCATGATGGCGCCGACAAAGTAGCTGGCGAATTTCAATATCCGATTGAACTGCCTGAGTCCGCTTTCGACGACGTCCTTCTCGTGCTGCACGCGGACCCGTAGCGTGGGATTCACCCTTACGTTGCGCACGAAATCGTCAAACTTGGACGGCGAATTCAGTCTGATGTGAACGGTGGCCAGGACCCGCCTGATTCTGGGGTTGGCACGCGTTTTTGAGGCAACCGCCTGAGTCTCGGGGCGGTCGATACCGCCTCTGCCGTCTTCTTCCGATTTCCTCTCTCTACGTCGTTC
>JAKBCE010000192.1 GCA_021808195.1 Pseudomonadota bacterium | reverse complement strand
CCGGTTCGGGCGCGGGTGCAGGGAAATCCGCATCCACCGGTAGTGAATCGCCGCAGAGCGGTACGTGCCCGACCATGACGACCGGGAGGGAGAGCCGATGGATGGCCAACGTGAGGGGAATTGCAGATGCATCTTCGACACGACCATCACGAGTTCCGTGCTTCACGCCGGACTCCTCTGATTCTGTTCATCCTGCTGGCCGGCGACGCGATCGGGTCCACTGTCACGGACCTGATTTCCGCAAATCAGTACACCGCGTACAACAGCGGCGGCCGGGGGTACGTCAATGTGACCGTCCAGGGTCACTATGGCGTGATTGTCGAACAATAACCCGCAGAAGTGGCCGCGCTGGCGCCGGCAGGAGCGGCGGCGCGCCGATCTGCACAACACCCGCAGAGCACGTCTCGCGTGGATGACCGGATGACACAGGTAAGAAGGGCAGGCAGATGACGGAACTGAAACGGCACGGGTGGCATCATGTTGCGGCATGGGCAGTTGTCGGAATGAGTTGCACACTCGCGGCGTGCGGCGGCGTCGCGGTGCCCGTTGCGACGGGGCCCAACGCTGCGACCGCCGCCTTCGGCGGCGCGGCGGCGCCGATCGACACCGCGGCGCTGTTTTCAGACCAGGGTCCGATGTTCGACAGTGATGCCGAGCCGAACGCCGCCGACCCGGTCACTGTCACGCTGCGCACGGCGCACGCCAATGTCACCAGCGCGAACCTCGAGTACTACGATAGCGCAGACGGCGCGTTCCACTACGTCGCCATGCAGGTCACGTCCGAGGATCCGACCGGCCGCTTCGATTACTGGCAGGGGACGATCCCGGCGAGCGGATCCGAAAAAAATTATCGTTTCGAGGTCGGCAATGGTCTTCAGACCGTCTGGTACAACGCCGAGGGTCCGAGTGTGAGCCAGCCCGTGGCAGGGGATTTCTTCGTCATTCCGGGATTCAAAACGCCGAATTGGATGAAGAACGGCGTGATGTACGAAATCTTCGTCGACCGGTTCTTCGACGGCAATCCGTCCAACGATGTCACCAGCGGCCAGTACACATTCGCCGGCTGCAGCACGGAGCAGCACGCCTGGGGTACGAGCGTCTATGCGACGGTGCCGGGGTGCAACGGCGAGGTGTTCTTCGGCGGCGACCTTGCCGGTATCGAGCAGAAGCTCAGCTACATCAAGCAGACCCTCGGCGCAGACATCATTTACCTGACGCCAATTTTCGAGTCGCCGACCAACCACAAATACGATACGGCCGACTATTACCAGGTCGATCCGGCGTTCGGTACCAATGCACAACTCGAGCAGCTCATACAGGATGTGCACTCCGCCACGAACGGTCCGGCCGGCTACCTCATCCTCGACGGGGTGTTCAACCATACCGGGGACTCCAACTGCTGGTTCGGCAAGGAGACCTACGGCACCTTGACCTGTTCGGTGACCGGTGCCTACCAGTCACAGTCGAGCCCGTATTATTCCTGGTACACGTTCCAGTCGTGGCCGAATCAGTACTCGAGCTTCCTGGACCTGGTCCCCACCATGCCGAAGCTCAATTACGGCGCCACGGGGTCGCCGGTGCGTGAGCAGATCTATGCCAGCCCGACCTCTGTCGTAAAGACCTACCTCAAACCACCCTACGGTATCGACGGCTGGCGGCTCGATACGGCGCAGATGCTCGATGCCGACGGCAATAGCGGCTCGGACGCCACCAATCATCAAATCATGCGCGAGTTGCGCACGGCGGTACTGTCGGCCAATCCGAACGCCGAAATCCTCGGAGAATTCTGGGGCGATCCGGCGCCGTGGCTCGATGGTGGTCACGAATGGGATGGAGCGATGAATTACAACGGGTTCACCGATCCGCTCTCGGAGTGGCTGTGTGGCGTGGATGAGGGCGGCAAGCCGGCGACGCTAGATGTGACCGAGTTCGATGCAGCGTTGCGCAACGCGCGCGCGGACCTGCCGGTGAACGTCCAGGAGACGATGACCAACGAGCTCGGGACCCACGATACTCCGCGCTTCACGACTCGCTGCGGCGACGACCTGGCGAAGACGGAACTCGCGATGATTTTCCAGTTCACGTACGTCGGAACGCCGACCATCTACTATGGCGACGAGTACGGCATGCACGGCGCCAATGACCCGGACAACCGGCGCACCTTCGATTGGTCGAAGGCCACGCTCTCGGATCCGCCCGTGGCGCTCGCGCATCAGCTGATCGCGATCCGCAAGGCCTATCCGGCGTTGCGGACCGGCTCGTTCATGACGCTGCTCGCGGATGACGCTGACGATGTTTACGCATATGGTCGCTTCGATGCGAATCACCGCATTGCCGTGGTCCTGAATGCGGGCAGCAGCCCGCAGAGCGTCACGGTGCCGGTGGGCGAGCTCAGCATGACCAATGGCTCGACGGTGCGCGACCTGCTCGCTGGCGGGGTTTACACTGTCGAGCAGGGCGCCGTCACGGTGAGCGTCCCGGCCGACTCCGGAGTGATCCTCGAACAATGAACCTGAACGTGAGTGTGCGGGAACGCAACCCAGGGGGCCGTCGTGCGCTGATCGCGCTGGCGGCGGCGATGGCCATGGCGGCAGGCGGATCGGCCGCCGCGGGCAATTGGCACCGCTCGCTCACCTGGCAGGGCCGCGAGGCCCGGGTCGCGCGGCTGCCCGATGGCGCCTTTGTGCTGCATGCCGCACCGGGCACCCGCAAGATTCTCCCGCAGCGGTTCCGCACGCACACGGCGAGCCCGCTGTTCGATGCGCTGTTTGCCATGGCGCAGGCGGATCTGCGCAAGGACTCGGTGCGGGCCATCGAGGATCCGGCCTTCAATCACGGCAAGCCCATTCCCTGCCGCTGCTTCATCGCCGGGAAGGACTGGCCGTTCGCGTGGACGCGCGACCTGTCCTATTCGACCGACCTGGCGCTGTGGCGGTTCGATCCGCGACGCGCCAGGACCTCGCTGTTGTTCAAGCTCTCTGCCGTGCGCACCGCTGGAGTGCGACCCGGCTTGTATGTCATGCAGGACACCGGGTCGGGCGGCAGCTGGCCGATCAGCACCGATCGGATCGTCTGGTTCCTCGGTGCTCAGCACCTGCTCGGGAATCGGCGGTTTGCCGCGACAGTCTACCGGGCGGTGCGCGACACCCTCGCCCAGGACCGCCGCTACACGTTCGATCGTCGCGTCGGGTTGTATCGCGGCGAGACCTCGTTCCTCGACTGGCGTCAACAGACCTACCCGGAATGGACCGCGCACAACGTCGTATTCATCGCGCAATCATTCTCGCTGTCGACCAACGTGCTCCATTACGACGCATTGCGCCTCGCGGCGTCCATGGCGCGTCAGCATGCCCAGAGTGCGCTCGCGGACCGTTATGCCGCACAGGCCGAGCGGTTGAAGCGTGCGATCAACCGGTGGTTCTGGCAGCCTAGGACCGGCCTCTACATGAGCTACATCGGCGGGCGCGTCCGGCCCGCTCCGTACGACGCCTATGACCTGCTCGGGCTCGATCTGGCCATCACCAGTGGCGTCGCGCCGCCGGCGCGGGCACGCCGTGTGCTCGAGCGCTACCCGATCTGGCCGGCCGGCAGTCCCGTGATCTGGCCCGAGCGGCGTGATCAGCCGATCTATCACAATCGGGCGATCTGGCCGTTTGTCAGCGATTTCACGCTGCGTGCAGCGCGGCGTGTCGAGGACGGCGCGCTGATCACGCGCGAAGTGCGCTCGCTGATGCGCGGCGCGGCCCTCTCGGGTTCGAACATGGAGAACTTCTCGTTGCTCGAGCAGTCGACCCACGTGCCCGGCACGCTCGGCGGGCCCGTGGTCGACTCGCGCCGCCAACTCTGGTCAGTCGCCGGTTACCTCGATATGGTGATCCGCGGCGTGTTCGGCGTTCGTGACGATGGTGTCGTGCATCCGGAGGTACCGGTTGCGCTGGTCCCGATGCTGTTCGGTGCCCGGCGCAGCATCGAGCTCGATCTCGGTGCGCGGCACATCGTGCTCGAGCGGCCGGCCGAGATCACCGGGGCGCTGCTGGTGGCCGGCTCGGTCCGCACCCGCGGCTCCGTGACGCGGGTACACCTCGTCGGTCGCAGTGTCACGCCCGTACCGCTCAGGCTGAAGGCGCCGACGTATCTTCCGGCGACGCCGCCGGCCCCGCGCGTCAGCGCTGTGGGCACGCAATGGCGTATCCGCTCGTCCGTCACGGGCATCCTCTACCGCAACGGCCGGCGCGTCGGGCCGATCTTGGGGCCTCTCCTGCTCGCGCAGCGCGCCGGTCTGGAATGCTTCAGCGTCACCGCACTGGCCGGTGGACTTCAGTCACTCCACAGCCGTTCGCGCTGCGTCGGTCCGGTGAGCGCGGTGGGATCGGTCTGGCCGCGGCATTGGACCGCCCCGGCGAGCGGCGCGTATCTCGCCTGGGTGGATTACGATAATCCCCATGGTCCCATCAGCACCGGCATCACCGCCGCCGTGCGCCATCTGCTCGTGCAGTGCGGCGCCGCCGCAGCGCAGCGCGGTACGCTGGTCATGCCCCAGAGCCACGGCGTACAGGCCTCGACCGTGGTGCGCTTCGAGGCGCACGGCGGCGAGCGGTGCACGTTCCGGCTCGCTGGCGGGTTCAACATGAGCGATCTGGCGCACTTCGCGTACTACACGGGCGGGGCGGGCGGAGCCTCCGGTCCCCTCAACGCGGCAGACATCTTCACGCTGCGGATTGCGCCGCTCCCGCCGAGGCCGTCGCGGTGAGCAGTAAGCCGGAGTTGTCGGTCCGGCAGATTCTCAACATGTCGGTCGGCTTTCTGGGCATCCAGTTCGCCTTCGGACTGCAGAATGCGAACGTCAGCCGCATCTTCCAGACGCTCGGGGCGCATCTGTCGC
>JAKBCE010000191.1 GCA_021808195.1 Pseudomonadota bacterium | reverse complement strand
GATGCTCGGACCATGAGCCCCGGAACTCGAAGCGCCGCGTGGCGGGCGTACCCGTCGTGGGTACGGGCCGTGCTGGGGGTCTATGTCCTGGCCTTTGCCGTCGGGACCGGGACCCATCTCGATGCGCTCGTGCACGGGTGGGGGTTTGCGCACCATCCGCTGCTGAACGCGTACTGGACGCTGCTGGTCGTGATTGATCCGGTCGTGATCTGGCTCGTGCTTCGCGTCCCACGCGCCGGTGTGATCGCAGCGCTGGTGACGATGCTCACCGACGTCGGCATCAACTCCGCCGTGAGCTATCTTTACTTGAGCACACCCGGGCACTATGCCGTGAACGACTTCGTACAGCTGCAGTCAGCCTTTCTCGGGTTCGTCCTCGGGTCCGCGCCGTTCCTAGGGATGCACTTTCGTAAGACGCCTTCTTCTCATTAACCGCCCGCAGCCTCACACATCGGGCATGGACCGCAGTCGGCGACGCCGGTCAAGAGGCGCGCCTCGAACGTATTCGCTCAGGCATGCCGCGCAATGTCGACGACGTGCAGCTCGACACCGCGAAAATCCCGATAGCCCACCCGCAGGCTGCTGCGGTCCGCGGTGCAGCTGACGAAGCCGGGATGCCGAGAGCAGAAATCGCTGCCGCCTTCATCGCAGAAATCCGCCGTCTTGGACCCTGCGCCCGTGCATACGTAATGGGTGGCTCCGCGGTGCTCGTGCTGCAGTTCGTGGATGTGTCCGTTGAGGTACAGCGGAACGCGGTGACGCTGCAGAATCGGATCGACCAGGGCGATCATTTCCGGCATCCCGCCGGCCTCGCGCATGCGACGGTGCGAGGCAAATCTCGATAGTGGCCCTGTGGCCCGCCCCATGTAGATCGGATGGTGCCCCACGACCACCTTCCAATCCGCTTTCGAGGCGCCCAGGGCCGCATCGAGCCACTTCAGCTGGACGGGCACATTCGACTTCTGGTCGGCAACCTTCACGACGCGCGCGCCGTCGGCGTAATAAGCCTGGATCATTGGCGAAGTGTCGAGGAAAAACAGGTCGATGTGCGTGCCGTCGGGCGAGCGTTCACTCACGCTGTACCACCGGCTCGGCAGCCGCCAGCGCGCGCTCGTGCGGCTGTATTCGAGCTGAGCGCGCACATTGCCGCGATAATCGTGGTTGCCCAATGCGACATGCCACGGAATGTGCAGCGAGGGAGCGGTATAGACGTCCTCGAATGATGTTTGCCACGCTGGGTCGTGCACGCTGCTGACGCCGTTCTGGTAAAAGTTGTCGCCTACCGAGATGACGAACCGTGCAGTGCGCTGCGCGGCGGTCTCGCCCATGCGCCGTGCCACGTCGCGTTGATGATCATGCCCGTGGCGACCCCAATCGCCCACTGCAAGAAACGTCAGAGCGTCAGAATGCTGGTCTGCGCGGGCGTCCCGCAGCGGCAACGTCGCACAGAGCCAAGCCCCGCCCAGCGTGCGCAAAACCCGTCGGCGAGAGGGTTGAAATGCGCTCATGACGCTCGTCCAGCCAGTGTCGGTGGGGATTTCGGCAGTGGTCGGTCGAAGGCGTCAGGCGGTGCTGGCGCCCGATTCGGTGCCGGCGGGTTCCGTACAGGACCATTCGTGATCATGGTGCGCTCGCGCGTTCTAGTGAGGGGGCGACGCAGCAGCAGCGCTCGAACGAGGCACGCTGCGGAATCGAATCGGGAGAGTCCTCGTCAGCCATGGGCGGATGCGCGCGGGATCGCGTCAGGGGGCGGCGCTTCAGTGCGGCGCAACTCGTTGGACAACGATAATGCCAAATCATTGCACGACGATGAATGATCGATGACGTCCGCCATGCGGTCGTGGATGCGAGTGTTTGTAGCCGTGCGCAATAATTCTGCAACGCGCATGCAGTACAACAGGGAAAAATCGCTGCAGCGAGTGCGACTCGTTGACGGCGAACAGGTCTCGTAAGCGTCGCTGTCCGTAACGCGCCCGTGGACGCATGGGTACGCTCGGATTGCGCGCCTGCTCGATTCGCCACAAAGACCATAGGGATTTCGCATGTCCACAACGCACCGTCTCGCCTGTTCCTCCATGATCGCAGCCGCCGTCGTCGCGGCGATGTCCGTCGCGCGGGCGCATCCCGCGCCTGCAGTAGGTGCCGCTGCTCCTCAGGGGTGGTCGCCTCATGCGCGGCACAAGAAGCACCGCGTGGGCCGTTTGCGCGGCGTCGTCATCACCGCCAGTGCGCCAAAGCAGGCTCCGACACGAGCTCCGCTCAAGGCCGTTCAGCCGACCTCGATCATTGGCCGGCAGTACATCGAGAACAACCAGGCGCAGACGGCGAACTACAGCGACATCGTCGGCATCGCACCCAGTGTGGTCGACATCGAACCCAATGGTCCTGGGCTCGGCAACAGTAAGGGACTCTCGATCCGCGGCTTCCAGGACGGCCAATACAATTTGACCTGGGATGGCATTCCGGTGGGCGACTCCAACGACTTCTCGCATCACTCCGCCGAATACTTCATGCCACAGGACATTGGCCGAGTGAGCGTCGATCGCGGTCCGGGAGACGCCGCTGCCGTCGGCTATGCGACCTTCGGTGGAACGGTGGCGCTGCACACGAAGCAGCCGCTCGACCAGCCGCTTGCTACCGTCTACGGGACATACGGGAGCTTCAACACCCGCCTCATCGGAGCGGAACTGGATACCGGTGTACTGCGCAACTACGGCGACCTGCGCGCATATTTGGATTATCGTCAGCTCAAAAGCGACGGCGCGCTCAGCGGTGCAACTATCGACCGCAAGAACGTCTTTATGAAAGTCGAGCGGGATCTCGGCGAGAACACGCTGTTGACGTTCGTGGCGATGTACAACGCGAATTCCGGCGGGAACGCGGCGATCGTCGGAGCGACATCGTATCCGTACGTGGCGGTGAGCCAGTATCCATACACGAGTTCGATGCCGGGTCAGGCGCAACAGTTCGGTAAGGGGTACGGGTTGAGCAGCAATCCGGCCAGTCAGGCATATACCGGATACAATTACGATAATTTCAATACGGATTTCGAGTACCTCGGTCTGCGCTCGGTGTTCGGCAACGTGCAGGTCGACAACAAGATCTATACGTACGCGTACTACCATCGCGGCTGGAATGGACTCGACCCGAATGGCGGGTGCCTCGATTACGGGCAAGTCAGTGGGCCGAGCGGCGTCACGGATGGAACGTTTCCGGCCGGCGCGTGTACCCCGAACGGGACGATCAATGGTCCAACCAATATTCCCGGGCAGCACATGTACCTGAACTACCGCAACTGGGGCGATATGCTGCGCTTCAAGCAGATATTCGGCCCTGGCGAGCTGCGTTACGGGGCGTGGTTCAACTATCAGTCCTACCACCGGTATCAGGCCAACATCGACATGAGCGACAACGATGGATGGAATGCGCTCGGGACGTACCCCGACGGATTGAGCAAGGCGATCAATCGGCTCATCGATGGAACGTTCACGACGGTCCAGCCGTATATTCAGTACACGTGGAACATCATGCCGCGGCTGCAGTTCACTCCGGGGGTGAAATACGCGTATTTCGAGCGGCACGACATCGCGCCGCTCGAGCAGAAGACCAAGGCGCCGCTGAATTACCGCCAGAGCTGGGGGAAGGCATTGCCCTCGGTGGATCTGCACTACGCCATTGCGAAACACTGGGCGGCCTATCTGCAGGCGGCTGAAGGCTATCTGGCGCCGAATGAGAATCTCTTCTACGTGCCGAATCCGCAGCAGAGCGACGCATCGATTGCGCCGGAGAGCACCAAGAACTATCAGATCGGTACGACCTGGAGTTCCCGGCGGTTGAGCGCGTCGGTCGATGCATACGTCATCGACTTCAGCAACCAGGTTGCACACCGCAAGATCGGCAGTCTGGAGTTCTTCTACAACAACGGAGGCGTCAAGTACCGCGGTGCCGAAGCGGAGGCCACGTATTACGTAGGTGAGGGGTTCAGTCTCTACGGCAATGCGAGCTACAACAGTGCCAAGGTGGACGACACCGGTCTGCAGGTCACTGGAGTCCCGAAGGAGACGGCGGCGGCCGGTGTGATTTTCAACAACGGTCTGTGGTACGGGTCGCTGATTGGCAAGTACGTGGGCAGCAATTGGGGTGATGTCGGTGCGGATGCCGCCGGCAGTACGATCAATATCTACCCGATCGCGTCGAATACGGTGGTGAATGCCTCGCTGAAATTCACGGTCCCCGGTGGCGAGGTGCTGCCCAAGGGCATGAAGATCGGGGTGCAGGTGTTCAACCTGTTCGATACGCGCGATATCAACTCTCTGGCCGGGTATACCGGGAACAACGTGCCGCTGTTCTATTTCATTGCGCCCCGCAGCGTGATGTTGAACGTGTCTGTGCCGCTCGGCGGCGCCTGAGTCCGCATTCAGGGACGATCCTGAGCGATGGGTCGAGCCTGCCCCGCGGTGCGGCGGGGCGGGCTGGCCGATGCTCGACGCGATGCTCGCCCGGCGTTCACGGATGCGCCGGGCGAGCTGGCGGCCCCGGTCCGGGGCGCCGTTCCATCCCGGTTCCGATGCGGTCCGTCGGAGCCATTGCCGAAGGTTGGCGCTGAGGCGGATGTTCTCCCCCGCGGACGGGGGCTTCCCCGCAGTTCTCTCGCTTGAACTTCTACGACGCGAGTCGTACGCTGCGCCCATACGACGCAAGTCGTAACGAGGGCGAGATGCGGCAGGTCCGGAATACCGAGGATGAGAGGGAGCACGTCGCGGGTCATCCCGGGACCGCCGGTTGCGGCCAAGCGCCGCGGCGGCGTGCGCTGATCGTAGGGATCGTGTCGTCGCTGGTTTCCGGCGCGGCATTCGCCACCACGGGTTCGGCGCCGCCGCGTGCCGCAGTCCTGTCGCTCGCCA
>JAKBCE010000190.1 GCA_021808195.1 Pseudomonadota bacterium | reverse complement strand
CGGCCCGCTCACTGAAGGGCGCCTCGGCACCGGCCGCATAGCGCAGGCAGAAGTAGATCAGCCCGATGCCGAGCAACCCGAACGCGCCGAACAACGCCGTATGCGCGTGGTTCAGCGTCAGGAACGTTCCGTGCTCGTAGTAATTCACCAGCGGTGCGTTGAGCGTGCCGCCGCCGAACACGCCGGCGCCGACGAAGTTCCAGAAGGCCGCGCCCATGACGTACAGATACGCCAGTCCATACGGAAACTCACCGGCGGCGCGGATCAACCGGTGCTGCTGCAGCGCCTCGATCACCAGCAGCAGCAGCGGCAGCACTTCGATGAAGGAGAACATCGAGCCGACCGCCACCCAAAGACCCGGCTCCCCGACCCAGTACATGTGATGGCCGGTACCGAGCACGCCACCGAGGAAGATCAGGATCAGCTCCAGATACACGGCCCGCTCCGAGAGTTGCCGCGAGACCAGCCCGGTGGCCATCAGCAGGTAAGCGCTCACAGCCGCGGCGAAGAACTCGAAGGACTGCTCGACCCACAGGTGCACCACCCACCAGCGCCAGAAATCGGTGATGGTGAAGGACTTCTCGATGCCGGTGAGCGGGATCATCCCGAACGCGTACAGCAGTGCAATGTTGGCGGTCGAGGCCCACAGCAGGTGCTCGAGACGGATCCGGCCGGTCCAGAACGCCCGCAGCGCGGCGCGGGCCGCCGGGCGATTCGGCCACAGCGCCCGGAACATCAGCACGCTCCAGATCGCCAGGCCGGCGAAGAATCCGATCTGCCAGGCCCGACCGAGCTGGATGTACGACAGTCCCTGCTCCCCGAACCAGAACCATCCGCGGTGCAGATCGCCCATGATGTCCAGATAGTTGCCCGCCAGCGCCCCGACGACGATGAACACCGTGACCCAGAAGAGCGCATCGACCAGCCAGGCCTGACCTTTCGGCTCCTCGCGGCCGATGAGGGGGGCGAGAAACAGCCCGGCGCCGATCCAGGACAATCCGATCCACACGATCGGGGACTGGATGTGAACGTCGCGCGCAAAGTTGAACGGCAGGAAGCGGTTCACCGGAATGCCGTAGAAGCTGGTCCGGTCGGAGTAATAGTGGGCCATCACCGTGCCGGCCGCGATCTGCAGCAGCAGCACGCCGGCCACGACCAGGAAGTACTTGCCGATGCGCCGCTGACTCGGCGTGAGTGCACCGAAGGTCAGTGCCGGCTCCATGATGCCGTTGTCGGCGCTGTGGATGTAGCGCTCGTAGATGAAGATCACCGCGCCGAATGCGAAGAACGTGAAGGCGAAGCTGATCCAGGTCCAGATGAACGTGCTCGTGGTCGGAGTGTTGCCGACCAGCGGCTCATAGGGCCAGTTCTGCGTCCATGAGGCGACGCCGCCCGGACGGCGCGCGACCGTGGTGATCGACGAATACATCAGAAAATCCGCCGTCTGCGCCGCTGTGGCCGGATCGAGGCTGTGCGCGCGCGTCCAGCCTTTGGCCGCATCCGAAGTCAGCAACCCCGCAGCGATCCGGGGGCGCAGCGTCGCGATTGCCTGGGCCAGGGGCGCGGGAACCGATACGATCGGCTCGGTCAGGTTGAGCCCCTGCAACGCCTGGCGCATGGCCGTCCTGACCTCGAACTGGCGGCCCGCCGACAGGGCCGCGAAGGGCTCACCATAGCGCTCATGGGCGAGCGCATCCTCGGTCAGCGTCGCGAGCTTGATCAGGTTGGTCGCGGTGTAATCCGGACCGAAATACGAGCCCATGCCGTAGAGACTGCCGTAGTCCATCAGATCGGCCCGCTGAAAGCCCGCCTTGCCCTGCTCGATGTCGCGGGCCGTCATGAGCGTTGCACCCCCGGGCGCGGTAAAGCGCGCGGGCGTCGGCGGCGCCAGCTGGTAGGTCCGCCGGGTTGCCCAGCCGAACAGTCCGAACGTGACGACCGCCACTGCGAGCAGCCCCCATTTCAAGATGCTGCCGAGGGTGTCCTCGCCGGAGCCGGTGCGGGGGGTGATCTGCTGCGCCATGAGTGAACTCCTCGAGAAGCGCCGCTGGGCCGAAAACCGGCCTCGGCGACGTTGGTATGTCGTACTGCGATATTAAAATGCGGGAGGGTCCCGAACGGTCAATAGGTACAAACGCGCACGCCTCGGTGGGATGCCGTGCTGGGCCTCAGCGCTCGAGCAGCGGCAGCTTGTGGGGGATGCCGTCCCACTGCTCTGCGTCGGGCGGAGCGGGGACCTTCGCGGCGAGCACCGGCCAGCGGCGCGCGAGCTGGCGATTCAGTTCGAGAAAGTGCGCCTGATCGGGCGGCAGCTCCTCGTGCGCAACGATCGCCTGAGCGGGGCACTCCTCGACGCACAGCGTGCAGTCGATACATTCATCCGGATCGATGACCAGCATGTTCGGTCCGGCATGAAAGCAATCCACGGGACACACTTCCACACAGTCGGTGTACTTGCACTTGATGCAGTTTTCGGTCACGACGTGGGCCACAATGCCCTCCTTGCCGCCTCAGGCGACTCGATGCGTGCACGCTAGCGCGCCACGGCGGCGCGTCGCCTTGATGAAGATCAAGAGCGCCCCGTCCCCGGGGCCGAGAGTTGAAGCAGCGGGTCCGCGCGGTATAGGGTAGGGGGGCGCCACGGTTACACGCACCGGCGCGCGCTCACTGAGGAGAATGCATGCAGGCCGACAACGCGCTGATGCGCGAGCTGCACTGCCACTATCTGTTTGCTGCGTTGAGCGAATCGCAACAGCAGCGGCTGCTGGCGCGTACGCTGCTGCGCACCGTCGAGGCAGGCGAGGCGTTGTTTGCACGTGGGGAGGCCGCACAACACTTCTTCCTGCTGCGCAGGGGATGCGTAAAGCTGTATCGGCTCTCGGCCCAGGGCGATGAAAAGATCATGCGTCTGATCCGTCCGCCGCAGACTTTTGCCGAGAGCATCCTGTTCATGGACGTGCCACGCTACCCGGTCTCGGGCGCAGCGGTCGATGCGGCCGAGGTGCTCGCCTTCGACCGGGACGCCTTCATCGGCGTCCTGCAGGAATCATTTGCGACGTGTCGCGCGGTCATGGCGCAGATGACCCGGCGGATCCAGGCGCACTGGGATGAAATCGAGACTCTGGCACTGCAGAACAGCGCGTACCGCGTGGTCCATTACCTGCTCGGGCTGATCAGCTCCGCAGCACCGAGTCCCGTCACGGTGAGACTTCCGACGCGTAAAGTGCTCATCGCCGCGCACCTCGCGGTGACCCCGGAGACCCTCTCGCGTACGCTGCGCAGCCTGAGCGAGACGGGCTTGATCGCAGTGAACGGAGATGAAGTGACGCTCCACGACGTAGAGCGCCTGCGCCGACAGATGCAGTGAGACCACAGTGCTGAGCGCGGCGGAACCGCCGAGCTCACGGATCCGCATGACCCCCGGTACGGATGGACCGGTGTCACGGACCGCGCGCGCCGTTGTCGGAATATGTCAGGCGACCCGTTGCGTCACGGCAACGCCTGCGGATATCCACAATGTCCGCCGCAGCGGACATTGCAGATGATCGGATCCGACCCAACAAGCGGCGCGCATCGCGCACTGGGAATTCCGGACGCGGCATGTTTGCCCGGAAGCGGCTTGAAGGACCCGGCCGGAAGATTCGCCCCCGTCACGTGTGCGGGGCGCACGACAGATGAACGAGGAGACCCGGCGGCACACTGGGGGCCGCCGAGCGCAGACCGCCCCGAAGACAGGAAGTGTTCACATGCGGAGCACTCGCGAATGAACGTCGACGCCGGTTTTGCCCCGAACGCACCGTCCGCCATCGCGCCGGCGGTCCGCGGTGCCGCCAGCCCATCGGCCGGGGCGCGGCGCACCTCAGCGTATGGCGCAGCAGTGCAGGACCTCTGGCGTCCCATCGAGATGATGCCGGAGTCCCCGACGGCGCTGCACCACGAGGTGATGCGGTATGCAACCCTGGCGCCGAGTCACTGCAATGCGCAGCCGTGGATGATGCACGTTTCCGACGGAGAGCTCTTCATCCATCCGGATTTCACGCGCCGGATTCCCTGCGCGGATGCCGAGGACGAGAGTCTGTTCATGGGTCTGGGCTGCGCCGCGGAGAACGCGGGCATCGCGGCCCGGGCGCTGGGTCTGCGCGGCGATGTTGCCTTTCATCCGGCCGGGCGCGGCGGGCTGAAGATCGATCTGGGAACGGCGCAGAGCATCGAGGCCTCGGCACTGTTCCATGTCATTCCCAAACGGCACAGCGCGCCCGGTGCCTACGAGGAACGCTTGCCCGGCGCCGCGGAGCTCGCGCTGCTGCAACGTTGCGGTGCGGACCTCGATGTCGACATTGAGCTGGTGACCGACCGGCCGCGGATCGAGCGGCTGGCCGCATTGCGGGCGGCGGCGCACCGGATCCGCGGTGCCGATGCGGCCCTGCGCGCGGAACTGAAGTCCTGGACCCGCTTCAGCGAGCACGATGCGCTGCATCGGCGGGATGGACTGTTCACCCGCTGCAGCGGCCGGCATGGTGCGCCGCGCTGGCTCGCGGCCTCGCTCGAGGACTGGCGGCTCAGCGGCCCTTCGAACGCGGCTCATGCGGCGGATCGTGCGCGCAGATCCGCGGGCTTGGCGGTGCTGATCGGCGCAGGCCGCGAACCGCGACACTGGGTCCAGATCGGTCGCGCCTGCGAACGGCTGCTGTTGCACGCCACGGCCATGAACCTGCGTGCGGCGATCATCAACGAGCCGATCGAGATCCGCGCGACGCGGCTCGAGCTCGCTGCCGAGCTCGGCAGTCATTCGCGCCTCCCGGGCGTGCTCATCCGCTTCGGCTACGGCGCCGGGGGTCTGCCGTCGCTGCGCCGGCCGCTCGGACAGATCCTGCTATGAGCGTTGAGCGCCGCGGGCTGTCGCGGCCGTGAGGTGCGAGATGAAACTGCATGCCCGGCATCTGCTGATCGTCT
>JAKBCE010000189.1 GCA_021808195.1 Pseudomonadota bacterium | reverse complement strand
TGTCGGCTCGCAACGTGCTCGCGGCGCTCGATCCGCAGCGCTTCGAGCCGGTGCTGATCGGCATCGACCGGCAGGGCCGGTGGCTGCGCCAGGATGCCGCGCGACTGCTCGAGAGCGCGCGCGATCCGCGCCTGGTGCGCATCGAGAATGGCCCGCTGGTCAGCAAAGAGACGGTCTTCGCCCACGAAACCGCCGCTGCCATCGACGTCATCTTTCCGGTGCTGCACGGCACCATGGGCGAAGACGGCACCGTGCAGGGCCTGTTCGAACTCGCCGGCATCCCCTACGTCGGGGCCGGGGTGCTCGGTTCGGCCATCGGCATGGACAAGGACGTCAGCAAGCGGCTGCTGCGCGATGCGGGCATCCCGATCGCCGCCTTCCACACCCTGCGCCGCGAGCGCTTCGAGGCAGATCCGGCGGCGGCGCTGAGGCAGGTTCAGGACCTCGGCCTGCCGGTGTTCACCAAACCGGCCAATGCCGGCTCCTCGATCGGCGTGCACAAAGTCGGCATGCGGACCGACCTCGAGGCGGCCGTCCGCCATGCCTTCCAGTTCGATGACAAGGTGCTCGTCGAGGCGGCCGTCACGGCCCGCGAGATCGAACTCGCCGTGCTCGGCGGTACGCCGCCCGCAGTGTCTGTGGCCGGCGAAATCGTCGTCCGGCATGCCGACGGGTTCTATTCCTACGACGCGAAGTATCTCGATGAGAACGGGGCGCGCCTCGAACTGCCGGCACACCTCGCGCCCGAGGTGCTCGAGCGGGCCCAGGCCCTCGCCGTGCGCGCCTTCGAAACGCTCGAATGCGAGGGCATGGCGCGGGTCGATCTGTTCCTCGAGCCCGACGGGACGCTGCGGGTGAACGAGATCAATACCCTGCCGGGCTTCACCGCCATCTCGATGTACCCGAAACTCTGGGAACTCTCCGGCATCGCCCCGCGCGCCCTGGTGACGCGGCTGATCGATCTGGCACTCGAGCGCACGCGACGCCGCGCGGCGCTGAGGCGCAGCACCGGGAGCCCGCAATGATGAAGCTGTTCTTCAGCCCTGCCTCCCCCTTCGCCCGCAAGGTGCGCATCAGTGCGCTCGAACTCGGCCTCGCCGAGCGCATCGAGCTGATCGAGGTGAGCCTCTCCCCCGTTCAGCCACACCACGGACTGCGCTCGCACAATCCGCTCGGAAAGATCCCGGCGCTCGTCACCGAGGCGGACGAAGCGCTGTATGACTCTCCGGTGATTTGCGAGTATCTCGATGCGCTCGCCGGCGGGGATCGCCTGTGGCCGGCCGCCGGAGCGGCGCGCTGGCGCGCGCTTCGCCACCAGGCGTTGGCCGACGGCCTCGCCGATGCCGCCATCCTGATGCGCTACGAACTCGTCATCCGCCCCGAAGGGTTGCGCTGGAGCGAGTGGCTCGACGGACAGCGCCTGAAAGTGCGCACCGCGCTCGATGCCCTCGAGGCCGAGCCGCTCGAAGGACCGTTCGACATCGGTGCGATTTCCATCGTGTGCGCGCTCCAGTACCTGGAGTTTCGCTTCCCCGAGGTACGCTGGCGCGAGGGTCGGCCGCAGCTCGCCGGCTGGCACGAAGGGGTCAGCCTCCGTCCCTCGGTCGCCTCGACGCGTCCGGCCTAGGCCGCCGCGCGTGCCGACTCGCCGCCGAGCTCGCGGCTCAGATCGCCGAGCAGGGTGCCGAGCTCTCCGGCCATCACGGTGAAGTCCAGATCGAACTGCTCGAGCGGATCGATCTCACCGCCGTCCTCGCGCTCCGGGGCCATCTCGAGGAACTGCAGTCGCTTGATGCCGAGCTTCTCGGTGAGCACGAAGGCAATCCGGCCGTTCCAGGTCAATCCCAGCTGGGTGGGCCGCTTACCGGCGCTCAGATGTGTGCGAATGTCCTGGCCATCGAGCGGATGGTGGCGATACCGGATGGTCGCCTTCTGCGCATCTGCGGACTGCAGCTCCAGGTCCTGCTCCAGCGAGAATGGACCGGGCGCACCGCGCTGCAGCCACGCGGCCATCGAGCCGCTCACCGAACGCTCCGTATCCCACATCTGCACCGCGAGACTCTCGAGCGTATCGCGCAGCGTTTCGATCAACTCCTCGGCGCGAGTGGCACTGGCACTGTCGACCACCAGCCAGCCCGCGTCCGCATCGATCCAGGCACGGGTCACCGTCCGACGCGTCAGCGCGCGAGCACGCAGTTCGTCCGCCACCTGCAGCTTCAGCGCGCGCATCTGCCGGCGGCCAACCGGAAAACCCTGTGTCTCGGCCTGCTCGGCGGCGCGCCGCTCGGCTTCCTGGCGGATGACGGACGCCGGCAGCAGCTTCTGATCGATGCCGAGCGCCAGCAGGTGCTGCGTGCCGACGGTGTGCAGGAGCCGTCCGGAGGGCGACGGCGCCACCCAGCCGCGGCTGCGCATCTGCAGCGCGCTGCACGGCTGCAGGGGTGTCCGTCCGAGTGCGGCCTCCAGATCCGCCGCCGTCCAGTTCCATTCCGGCGGCAGCCGGTACACGGTGAGATTCTTGAACCACATGATCGCAATGCCGGCGCAAAAGGTCGCGAGTATAACGGCCCTCACCCGATCCCGCCCCCCGGAAGCTCACCCCGCTCGCACGCATTGCGCGGCTTCTGTAGCCTAGGGGCGACGCAGGACCCGAGACCCGGGAGCCGCAGGGTGCTCAACACATGAATGCACGGTCTTGGCTCGTATTCGTGGGCCTCGGCATCGTCTGGGGATTGCCCTATCTGTTCATCAAGCTTGCCGTGCGAGAGCTCTCCCCGTTCGATGTCGCCTGGGGCCGCATCACGCTCGCGGCGCTTCTGCTCGCACCGCTCGCCTGGCGGCGCGGCACGCTCGCGGCGCTGCGCACGCACACCGCGGCAGTCAGCGCATTCGCGGTCCTGGAGTTCGTGCTGCCCTACTCGCTCATCGCCGCGAGCGAGCGCTGGATCCCTTCGTCAGTCGCCGGCATCCTGATCTCGGGCGTCCCGCTCGCCACCGTACCGGCCGCGCGGCTGTTCGGGCTGCACGAGCCACTCGGCACACGGCGCTGGAGCGGTCTGCTGGGAGGCCTGCTCGGGGTCACGGTGCTGCTGGGGTTCGGCAGCGTCACCGGCCTGCGCGGCTGGATCGGCGTCGCCGGCATGGTGCTCGTCACGCTCTGCTACGCCACCGGGCCGATGGTGGTCCAGCGCCACCTGCACGAAGTCGACTCACTCGGGGCGCTCGCCGCCAGCCTGATCGTGGCAAGCGGGGTGCTCGCGATTCCGGCAGCGCTGACACTGCCTGCGCGAGTGCCGAGCGCCCTCGCGCTCGGTTCCGTCGCTTTCTTGGGCGCCATCTGCACGGCGTTGTCGATGCTCGGGATGTTTTACCTGATCAAGAGAGCCGGTGCAGCGCGCACCGCGGTGGTCACCTATATCAACCCGGTCATCGCCGCAGCGCTCGGCGTACTCGTGCTGCACGAGCGGATCGGCTGGTCCGGGCCGCTCGGCCTGCTCCTGATCCTGCTCAGCGTTTCGATGGCGACGCATCGCAGCCCGCCGGTAGGCGCGCCGGCAGCCGAACCCGGTTGAGCACAGAGCGCCGGAGCCCCAAAACGAATGCGCCCGGCGCCGCTGAGAGGCAGCGCCGGGCGCAGTACGCGGATCGGTCGTCTCAGTGCTTTGCGGACCAGACCATGTGATGCATGGCGCCCGGCGTCATGCTGCTGTAGAGGTGATGCATGATCCACAGCGACCCGATCATGATGATCCCGACCATCAGCACCGTATACAGCAGAGCCGTCAGGTTCCAGCGCTGCTCCGGCGAGCTGTTCACGTGCAGGAAGTACACGACGTGCACCACGATCTGCGCCACCGCGAAGGCCGCGATCAGCACGCCCGTGCCGATACCCGAGTGACCCATCACCAGGGCGAACGGCACTGCCGTGAGCAGAATCGCCAGAACGAAACCGATGATGTATTGCTTCTGCGAGGGACCGTGACCCGAACCGTGCGCGCCATGCGCACCGTGCGGCCCGTGTCCGGCCAGTGCTTCGTTTGCGACGTTCATTAGTGGGCCACTCCGAACAGGTAGACCAGGGAGAACACTCCCACCCAGATGATGTCAAGGAAGTGCCAGAACAGGCTCAGGCAGTTCAGCCGCGCCCGATTCGTCTCCGTGAGCCCCTTGCGCAGCACCGCCACCATCATCACGACCATGAAGATCAAGCCGCAGGTCACGTGCAGACCGTGCGTAGCAACGAGCGTGAAGAAGCTCGAGAGGAACGCGCTGTGGCTCGGGCCGGCACCGATCGCCACCATGTGGGCAAATTCACGCACCTCCATGGTGACGAAGCCCGCGCCGAGCAGGAACGTCACGCCGAGCCAGCCCACCGTGGCGTTGCGGTTGTTCGCGTTCATCGCGAGCGTCGCCAGACCGCAGGTGAAGCTGCTGAACAGCAGGAACATCGTCTCGGTGAGCACGCTCGGCAGATCGAACAGCTGCGCGCCGCTCGGTCCGCCGGCCGTGTGGCCGTGCAGCACCGCATAAGTCGCGAACAGCCCGGAGAAGAGCAAGCAGTCGCTCATCAGGTAGATCCAGAACCCGAGCTGGATCGTCGAGGCGACGTCGTGGTGATGCTCGACCTGGAAGTCGACCGCATCGCCCGCCTGCCGCAGGCCGCGCAGCGCATCGGCCGCATGGTCTGCGTAGCCCGGCTTCAGGGCCGCCGAGCCGTTCTGCATGAGAAGAGTTTCGTTGGACATTGATTACACGCTCCCCGCTTTGACGCGGTCGTACAGCGCCTCGGACTTCCTGACCTCATCAGCGCCGATGTGATAGTCCCGATCGTCATCGAAGGCATGGCGGATCAGCGTCGCGACGGTCGCGGCGAAGCCGGCGATCACGAGCCACCAAATCTGCCAAACCAGCGCGAAACCCGTCACGAACATGCAGCCGGCCATGATGAAGCCGG
>JAKBCE010000188.1 GCA_021808195.1 Pseudomonadota bacterium | reverse complement strand
AGCCGGGGACTCGTAGGCGAAGTGCTCGCCCTGGTATGACCCGGTCCTCGCCGCTTGCAAAAATTCTTGTTTGGCGGCCGCCACGCTTGCGCTGCGGGAACGGATGTAAATCGTTGCGATGCGTGCGTGTTTCATCGGTCCGTCCTCCTCGTCTGAACGTCTTGAAAGAAATCCTCGATGAGTTTCTCCAAGCGCTCATACGGATAGGGTTCCTCGCGCCTCTCGTAGTGTCGGTGATCGCCCTTGGGGGCGCTCGTTGTCGTAGCCGACCAGCCGCCGCCCGGGGTAGCCATAAAAGCACCGATACTTGAAGTGATGCGCCGAGCCAACGACCGGCATCGGCACGTCCCAGACAACGACCTCGATGATCGCTCCGTCGTCCAGTTTCTCACGATACCTGTAGAGCGGGGATCGCGGCATGATGACAAACATGCCAACGGATCCGATCGTTGTCAAGTATGACAACGCCCGGCCCGCAAGGCACCGCGGCGCAAAGAACGAGATCCGCACCCGATAGCTGCTTCGACTATCCAGTAGAAAAATTGTAATCTTCGTGCTACATAAAGGCCGTTTTAGTAGCACGAAGCGTGTAAATGCCAACCCCGCATCACCCACCTGCCGCTGTGCGGCGCGTCCTGCGCAAGTTGGGCGCCGACATCCTAGACGCCCGTCGGCGGCGGCGGCTGCCCATGGCCGTCGTGGCCGAACGCGCCTTCACGTCCCGCTCGACCCTGCAAAAGGTTGAAGCGGGCGACGCCAATGTCAGCATCGGCATCTATGCCGCCGTCTTGCAAGCGCTTGGCCTGCTCGATGGCCTGGGCGAGATCGCCGACATCAGCCGTGACGGCGTCGGCCAGGCCCTGGCCAGCGCGGAGCTGCCGAAGCGCGTCCGCCTCAAACGCGCGCCGGGACCGACCGATCATGGCTGACATCGAAGTCCATATCGACCTCGAAGGACGCGCACGTCCAGTCGGCCTGGCCCGCAGCAACAAGGTGCGAGGCAACGAGACCGTTGTGTTCGAGTACGCGCCGGAATGGCTTGCCGATCCGGATCGCTTCTCGATCGAGCCCGCCCTCGCGCTGACCCGCGGCGGCTTCGCGCCACCGGCCGGACAGGCCCTCTTCGGGTCCATCGGCGACTCGGCCCCCGACACCTGGGGGCGCCGGCTCATGCAACGCGCCGAGCGGCATCTCGCTGAACGCGAAGGCCGCGCGGTCCGAACCCTCACCGAGAGCGACTATCTTCTCGGCGTCGCTGACGAGACCCGCCTCGGCGCACTCCGCTTTCGTTGGGCGGGCGAAGACATGTTCCAAGCACCGCTTCGCGCGGGCGTGCCTGCCCTGATCGAACTCGGACGTCTCCTCGCCGTGACGGAGCGCGTCCTGCGCGACGAGGAGACGGACGAGGATCTCCAGCTTATCTTCGCACCTGGATCGTCGCTTGGCGGTTCACGCCCGAAGGCGTCGGTCGTCGATCAGCACGGCCACCTCTGCATCGCGAAGTTTCCCAAGGAGACTGACGACTACAGCTTAGAGACTTGGGAGGAGATTGCTTTACGTCTCGCGGCGCGCGCCGGCATCGCCACGCCGTCCCATGAATTGCTGCGGGTCGGCGGAAAGGCGCTGCTCCTGTCGCGGCGCTTCGATAGGGACGGCGCCATGCGCATCCCGTTTCTCTCCGCGATGGCGATGACGGGATCGAAAGACGGCGAGCGCGGCAGCTATCCTGAGATCGTCGATGCGCTGACACAGCACGGGGCTCGAGCGAGGGCCGATGCCCAGGCGCTATACCGGCGCGTCGCCTTCAACGTGCTGATCTCGAATGTCGACGATCACCTGCGCAACCACGGCTTCCTGTGGCTCGGCAAGGCGGGCTGGTCGCTCTGCCCCGCCTATGACCTCAACCCCGTGCCGACCGACATCAAGGCGCGTGTGCTGACCACGAACATCGATCTCGACGAAGGCACCTGCTCGATCGATCTGCTCGAGGGGGCCTGCGAATATTTCGGCCTTGGCCTCGCCGCAGCCCGCGCCATCATCAGGGAAGTCGCGGTCGCTACGGCGACCTGGCGGGAAACCGCGAAGGATGCCGGCGCTCGGCCCGCAGAGATCACCCGCATGGCCAGCGCCTTTGAGCACGACGACCTCAAACGGGCGCTGGCGTTGTGACGCGAACCTTCAACCACAATTTCGATCCTGCATCCGCGCGCCCCGTTGCCGGCCCGCATTCTCGATCGCGAGGTTTCCGAGATCGAGGATGCGGGTATCCGCGAGGTGCTTCAGACCCCCGGCGCTGCCTATGGTGCGCGGTCCATTCTGGATGCCCTGCTCGCCGCGACCGGTCCAGGCACGCCCTTCGTCTTCAAGGAACCCCTGCGACAAGCGCGCGAGGTAAAGGTCGCGTTGTCGGGCCTCTGCGGGCGCTTCGTGGCGTGCGCCTATCTCGAGCGCTATCTCGATCTTTCCATCTTCGCGCACCTCACGAGCCGATCGCTGCTCCTTGATGGTCGAGGCCGCATCGACATCGCCAGTGTCTGGCCTCCCTTCATCCACCCATAGACGCCGCGCGGAAATTCATCGCGACCGAGGGTCAGAACCCGACCGTGGCGCGCACATAGTAATAGCCGCCATTGATCCCGAACGGCGAGAACATCGGGTACTGGAACACCCCGAGCGTGTCGCCGTATCGGAACGCGTCATAGTGCGCCAGCAGCGTGCGGTTGTACCGGCTCGGATAGCGATCGAAGAGATTGATCGCACCGATCCGCAGCGTCAGCCGGCGCATCAGCCGATACCCGATACTGAGATTCGTCAGCGCCGTCGTGGCGATCGTCGTCTTGAAGTACTGCGGGACGTTCGCCGGGTTGTCGCCCCCGTCGCTCTCCCACTCCGCGCTCGGCCCATAGACCTGCTCGGTGAGATCGACGCTGAGCTTGCGAACCTGCCAGCGCGCCCCGAGGTTGACCACGTACCTCGGACTCGCGGTGGTCAGATCCGACACAGCGGTCGCGTCATACAGCGTCTGCCCTGCCAGCTCTCCCGGCGTGCCCGGCATCCGGGTGATCACGGTCTGATTGAGATTCGCACCGATCGACCAGTCGATCCGTCCGAAGGCGTAGCGCCTCGGCACGTCGAAGCGCAGATCCGCTCCCTGGGTGCGCGTGTCGATGCCATTGGCGAACAGCGTGACCCCGGTGCTGCCGGTGGCGAGCACGGTCGGATCGAGCTGATTGCCGTTGGCGGCAATGGCCGCATTGATCGCGGCCGCAGAGGGCTGGGCGACGCCGTTCAGCGTGCCATACAGGTTGCCGGTGGCGACGATCCGATGGGTGATGGTGATCCGATACACATCGAGTGTCCCCATCACGGTCGGGGTGGGGTGCCAGACCAGCCCGAAGCTGTATTGGACGGAGTGCTCCGGGCGCAGGCCATTGCCGAGCCCGAGCAGCCGCCCGCCCGGGGAATTCGGCGGCAGCTGCACGAACGCGCTCGTCGGCGTCACATTGGTCGAGGAGTAGTACTCCTCGGCCAGCGTGGGGGCGCGAAAGCCGCTGCTGACGGTGGCTCGCAGGGCGACGCGCCGCGTCAGCGCGTACCGGCCGCTCAACTGGCCCACGGTCGCCGAGCCGAAATCACTGTAATGCACGTAACGGCCGGCCGCATCGAGCCGCAGCGGCCGCACCGGCCGTGCGGCGAGCTCGACATACAGCGCCTCGGTGCCGCGGTGATGGGTTCCGGCGTCGCTCGGCGTGAACCCCGGATAGCCCTGCGCGCCACCGTCGAGATAGGAAATGGGGATCCCCGCGCCGATCCCGTAGCCGTCATCGCGATACTGCACGCCGGCGGCCACGTTGAGCGGACCGGCGAGCCCGACCGCAAAGTCCCGATCGAGGTCGAGATTCGAGGTCCACTGTGTCGTTTGCAGAAAGCCGTCGTAGTAGTCCGAAGGCGTCGGGTGTCCGGTGGCGGCATAGACCGCGGCATTGGCGGAGTCGAGCGTCTCGGCCTCGAAATGATCGCGGCCGTAGGTGCTGCTGAGGTCCCAGTGCCAGCGCGCCACCGTCCCCTTCAATGCCGCCGTGACCGAGTCATCGGTTTCGCGGCTGGCCTCGAGCGGCACGAACCCGAACGGGAAGGGATAGGTGACTTGGCCCGTCACCGGATCGGTGTACGAGACGGCGCTCGGCAGGCGGTACTTCTGGAAGGATTGCGCACGCTTCAGGCCGTAGGTGGCGAACACGGACAGGCGCACGCCCTCGGGTAGGGCGAACCCCGAATTGACCTCGAAGAGCTTCAGATCGTACTGCCCGTCGCCTTCCTCGGCGCCGAGGTAGGGATAGCCCGGAACCTCGAGCATGTTCGAGTCCGGATAGGTGGCGAGATTTGCCGGATTGATGACGCGCTCGTCGATGGCGCTGCGGTTGCTGCTGCCGTGGTGATGCACCTCCGCCGTCACGTTCAGATAGCTGTGCGGCAGCGGTTCGAACCCGGCGTTGACCGAGACGTCGCCGGTCACGCCGCCGCCGTCCCTGTAGCCGCCGTAGGTCCCGCTGAGCTCACCACCAGCGGCGTTCTTCTTCAGGATGATGTTGATGACGCCGGCGATCGCCCCGCTGCCGTACTGGGCGGCCGCGCCCTGATTGAGCACCTCGATGCGGGAGATCGCCGCGAGGGGGATGAAATTCAAATCGGTGCCAGCACAGCCCTGATAGGGGCCGCTGTCCACCTCGATATTGGCCGTGGTGTGACGCCGCGCCCCGTTGACCAGCACCAGCACATCATTGCAGCTCAGGCCGCGCAATCGGGCCTGCAGTGTCTGCCCGGCCATGTCATTGCCGAAGGCTTGCGCGGTGAAGGCCGGAACGATTTGCGCGAGCGCGGAGACCAGGCTGGGATTGCCCGCCGCCGCGCTGAGCGCTCGCGCTCGCACGACCTCAACCGGCACGGTGCTGGCGGCG
>JAKBCE010000187.1 GCA_021808195.1 Pseudomonadota bacterium | reverse complement strand
AAATGCCGCGCGACGCTCCGCAATCGAACGCATGATCGTCTCCTCACTCGGCCGGTGGGGGTGTGAAGCGCAGCGGTCCAGCGATCCGATTCCAGGCATTGATCGCCGCGACGGCGAGTGTCAGCCGCAGCACCTGACCGTCGCTGAAGTGATCGCGCAGCGCCTCCCGGGCCTCGGCGGTCTGTTCGGCTCGCGACTCAGTCACGGCCTCGGACCAGGCCAACGCGGCGCGTTCCGCCGCAGTGAATCCGGCCGCCTCGTGCCAGACGGCGAGCTGATCCAGCTTGTGCGCTGCGACGCCCGCCTTGCGCGCCCAGTTCACGTGCAGCTGGAGACAGTAAGCACACCCGTTGAGCTGCGACGCTCGGACTTTGATCAGCTCCACGAGCCCCTGGTCCAGCCCCTGCCCGGCACTCTGGCTGAGCGTACGCAGCGCCGCCACCGCCTGGGGGAGTGCCGTGACAAAGTCATCGAAGTCCAGGCTCGGGGATGCACTCATAGGGGCTCCGGCACGTCTCAGCGTTGCACATATCAGGGCCCGAATATATTATTCGTGCCCTGATATATGAGCAAGCGCAAAAGACTCCAGCCGCCGAGGACGGCCATTCCCGCCATCGGCGAAGGCAAACGCGGCGCGGCGGGTCATCTGGGGTACTTGCTGCGCCAGGCGGCCCATGCGCAGCGCAAACGGATGGATCGGATCCTCGCCCCTCTCGACCTGACGCACCCGCAGTTCCTGGTGCTCACGATGATCCGCGCCTATCCCGGCTGTTCGAACGCCGACATTGCCCGCCTGACGATGCTGACGCCGCAGACCGTCCACGCCATCATCGCCGTACTGCTGCAGAGGAAGTGGGTGGCGCGTCAGGCCCACCCCATCCACGGCCGCGTACTGACACTCGTCCTGAGCGCCTCGGGAGAGAACCTGCTCGATCGCGCGCGCGATGCCGCGCTGACCGTCGATGCCCGACTGCAGAAGTCACTGAGCGCAGAAACGCTCGCCGCCCTACGCCACTGGCTGGTCAGCGTGGCGCGCGACGACGAAGAGTAGGACCCTCAGAGCTGCGCCTCGATGAACGCCTGCAGCTGGCTGCGGCTCATCGATCCGACGCGCACGTCCGCCGGCCGGCCCTGCCGGAAGATCATGAAGGTCGGGAAACCGCGAACGCCAAAGCGCGTCGGTGCCACGGGATTTTCATCGCCATCGAGCGTCACGACCATCAATCGGCCGGCGTACTGCGCTGCCGCCTGCTCGATGAGCGGACGCATGATCCTGCACGGCACACAGCGTGCCGCCCAGTAGTCCACCAGAACCGGATGGGCTGAGGCGAGCACCTCCGCATCAAAAGTCTGATCCGTGACCACCTGGGTCATTCCGTCCATTGCTTCCTCCCCGATGAACCGCAGGGCCGCATGCTATTGTTCTTTTCTCCGGGATTAAAGTGCTACTACTGACCGCTTTATTCGGTTCACCGAACAATCTATGGATAAGTTCCAGGCGATGACCCTGTTCGTGCGCATCGTCGAAACCGGCGGCATCGCACGCGCCGCCGAGGGACTGCACATCCCAAAGGCGACGGCCACGAATCTCTTGCAAGGCCTCGAAACATCACTCGGCGTGAAGTTGCTGCATCGCACGACTCGACGCGTGACCGTGACGGAGGATGGCGCCGCGTACTACGCGAGGGCCCGCGCACTCCTCGCAGAACTGCGCGAGGTGGAAGATGCGCTCTCGCAACGCGCTACCGCGCCCCACGGGCGGATCCGTATCGACGCGCCGACGCTCATCGCCCGCAGTGTCATCCTCCCGGCGCTGCCGGAGTTCTTTGCCGACTACCCCGACATCGAGCTGGCGCTGTGCTGCAACGAGCGTCACTTCGATCTCATCGCCGACGGGATCGACTGCGCATTGCGCATCGGCGAGGTGACCGACACCTCTCTCGTGGCACGTCGCGTGGGCGATCTGTACTTCGCCACCTGCGCCGCACCGGCCTACCTCGCCGTCCACGGCGTGCCGCAGCATCCGCGCGAACTCGCGACGCATCGCTGCATCAACCGCTTCTCGCCCCGGACCGGTGATACCGTCCAATGGGTCTTCTCCAAGGGCGCCGAGCGCATCGCGGCGGTATTTCCGAGCCATCTGGCGCTCGAGGACGAGAACAGCTATGTCACGGCCGCCGAGGCGGGTCTCGGCATCGCCCAGCTGCCCGCCTTCGTGCTCAAGGACGCCATGGAACGCCGCGCGCTCGAGCTGCTCCTGCCGCAGTGGCTCGCGGAACCCGCGCCGCTGCACATCGTCTATCCGCACAACCGGCACCTGCAGCGCAAGGTTCGGGTGTTCGTCGACTGGCTGGCCCGGCTGCTGAGCGAGCACGACGGCATCCAGCTGCGCTCGAGCCTGCCGGCGAGCGGCTCGGAGTCGGGCGCGGCCCACACGGCGGACCTGCCGTCCCCTCAGGCCGCACCGCGCCGCTGACTCACTCGGGGACGGGCGCTGCGCGGGCCGCCGCTTTCAGCGCAGCCACGAAATGCTCCCGTGCCGCATTGTGACTGTCCGTGCGCGTGAGAATACCCAACTCGATGCTCACGGCCTTGCGCCGCAGCCGCCGGTAGCGCACACCGGCACGGCGCAGATTGCGCACCGAAGCTGGAACCAAGGCGAAGCCCATCCCGCTCGAGACCAGTCCGATCACGGTCTGCATCTGCCGCGCCTGCTGCGTGATGCGCGGGGCGAAGCCGAACGAGCGGCAGTAACTGATGGTCAGATCGTACAGGCCGGGGGCGATGTCGCGCGGCGGAACGATGAAGCTCTCCTTCGAGAGTGCGCGCAGATCGATGGCCCCGGCGTCCCGCGCCGCCGGGTGCCCCGCCGGCGCGGCGAGCACGAGCTCCTCGCGCAGCAGTCGCTCGAACTCGAGGTCCGGCGCATCCACCGGTGCCAGCGCGATGCCCAGATCGAGCCGGCCGGCGCGCAGCTGAGGAATCTGGGCATCGCTCGTGAGCTCATGCAACTGCACCTCGACCGCCGGAAAGCGTGCCCGGAAGCTCTGCAGGGCGGGCGGCAGGACACCGTAGTCGGCAATCGACACGAACCCGACCGAGAGCACACCGAGCTCGCCGCGCGCAGCGCGCAGCGCCTGCTGGCGCGCAACGTCCAGTCGTGCGAGCACGGCCCGCGCTTCCTCGAGGAAGGCCGCGCCCGCGCCACTCAGAGTGACGCCCCGAGGGGTGCGCTCGAGCAAGCGCACGCCGAGCTCGGTCTCGAGGCTCTTGATCTGCGTCGAGAGCGGTGGCTGCGAGACGTGCAGCCGGTGCGCCGCGCGCGAGAAACTGCCCTCCTCGGCGATGGCGATGAAATAGCGCAGCTGGCGCAGTTCCACTATTCGTAAACCCTATAGGAGATACATCGATATCGTATTATCCCCTATAGCCCGGCCGGATTCACACTATCGTCCCCGACCATCCAGTGCGGCTCGCCGCCGCCTCAGGGAGCCGCGAACATGCCCGTTTATCGTTCCCGCACCAGCACCGCCGGACGCAACATGGCCGGAGCCCGCTCCCTCTGGCGCGCCACCGGCATGAAGGATGGCGACTTCGAGAAGCCCATCATCGCGGTGGCGAACTCCTTCACGCAGTTCGTGCCCGGGCACGTGCACCTGAAAGATCTCGGCCAGCTGGTCATCGGGGAAATCGAGCGGGCCGGCGGCGTCGGCAAGGAATTCAACACCATCGCGGTGGACGACGGCATCGCCATGGGCCACGACGGCATGCTCTACAGCCTGCCCTCGCGCGACATCATCGCCGACAGCGTCGAGTACATGTGCAATGCGCACACCGCCGATGCACTGGTGTGCATCTCGAACTGCGACAAGATCACCCCGGGCATGCTGATGGCGGCACTGCGGCTGAACATCCCGACGGTGTTCGTCTCCGGCGGCCCGATGGAGGCCGGCAAGGTGCAGCTCGCCGGCAAGAGCGCCTCGCTCGATCTCATCGATGCCATCGTCGCCGCTGCCGATGAGCGCGTCTCCGACGCCGACGTGCGCACCATCGAGCGCTCCGCGTGTCCGACCTGCGGCTCGTGCTCAGGGATGTTCACCGCCAACTCGATGAACTGCCTCACCGAGGCGCTCGGACTATCCCTGCCCGGCAACGGCACGCTGGTCGCCACACATGCAAACCGCGAGCAGCTGTTCCGTACCGCCGGTCGTCTGATCGTCGAGCTCACCCGGCGCTACTACGAGCAGGACGACAGCCGCGTCCTGCCACGCAACGTCGCCTGCAAGGCAGCGTTCGAGAACGCGATGTCGCTCGACATTGCCATGGGCGGCTCGACCAACACCGTGCTGCATCTGCTCGCGGCCGCCGAGGAGGCGGGCGTCGGCTTTCGCATCAGCGACATCGACCGGCTCTCGAGGCGGGTGCCGAACCTGTGCAAGGTCGCGCCGTCGAGTCACTTTCACCTCGAGGACGTGCACCGGGCCGGGGGCGTCATGGCCATCCTCGGGCAACTCGAGCGCGCCGAGCTGCTCGACACCTCAGTCCCCACGGTTCACTCCGAATCGCTCTCCGCGGCGCTCGAGCGCTGGGACATCACCCGTTCCCAAGAGCCGAGCGTGCACGAGTTCTTCCGCGCCGCACCCGGCGGCGTGCGCACTCAGGTGGCGTTCTCACAGAACCGCCGGTATAACGAGCTCGACACGGACCGCGCCGCCGGGTGTATCCGCAGCCGCGACACGGCCTACAGCCAGGACGGCGGCCTCGCCGTGCTGTATGGGAACCTCGCCGAGCGAGGCTGCATCGTGAAGACCGCAGGCGTCGACGCAAGCATCCTGCGCTTCCGGGGGCCCGCGGTCGTGGTGGAGAGCCAGGAGGACGCGGTCGAGCGCATCCTCAATGGCGGGGTGAAGGCCGGCGACGTCGTGTTGATCCGTTATGAGGGTCCGCGGGGCGGCCCCGGGATGCAGGAGATGCTCTAC
>JAKBCE010000014.1 GCA_021808195.1 Pseudomonadota bacterium | reverse complement strand
CTGCTACCCAGCGCACCGACGCTTACCGGGGTGGGCCTTACTCCCACTGAAGAAGCGCAGCGAGTGACAATCGCCCCCGCGAACATCGCAGGTCTAGCTATCATCACGTCACGACGCACCATGGCCGTCATCCTACAACGCCGCGCGGGCGATCTGCTCCATGCCGCACGCCCACCCGGCTAACGACGTTTGCCCTCGGCACACTGGCGACACCGATCGGTGTAGGGAACCGCCGCGAGCCGCCCCGCCTCGATCGGCGCGCCGCACACCGCACAGGTTTCGTAGACACCCTCCTCGAGCCGGCGCAGCGCGGCATGAATCTGCCGCAACTCCTCGCGGGCGGACTCGCCGATGGCATCGAGCACTTCGTCGCTTTCCCGCTGGGTCGCCTGCTCGGCGAAATCCGCACTCAGCGGATCGGACTCGTGGCGCAGATCCGCCTTGGCACTGCTTGCCCGGCGGTGCAACTCCTCACGTCGTTGCAACAGACTTGCCCGTATCGCTTCTGTGTCCACAGGGGCCTCCGGCCGTTGCGCGGGCGCGCCGCCTCCGTCGGGGGCGTGTGCGCCCGCAATTGACCGCCGCGCGTTCGCCTGCGGAAAATACCTAGCGCAAACGGCGGGTTACAGGCAACATACTCTCGCAGGTGAGCAATGCATGTCCATTATTCTCATTCCAGCCCACCGCGGGCCGCGAGCGGCCCCACCCAGCGAATGGTGAACGCCCGATGGAAACTGTCCGCGATCTGCAACCTACCGTGTTCGTCGTCGATGACGATGAGGCGGTGCGAGCCTCGCTTCGGTTGCTGCTGAAGTCGGTCGGCCTGCCCGCGACGGTCTACTGCAGCGCCCAGGAGTTTCTCGCCCAGTACGATGCCCGCCACCCCGGCTGCGTCATTCTCGATGTGCGCATGCCCGGGATGAGCGGTCTTGAGCTGCAGCAGCTGCTCAATCTGCGTGGCGCGACCGTGCCGGTGATCTTCATTACCGGCCACGGGGACATCCCGATGGCGGTCGAGGCGATGCAGCATGGCGCATTCGACTTTCTGCAAAAGCCCTTCCGCGACCAGGATCTGCTCGATCGGGTGCAGCGCGCGCTCGAGAAAGACCAGCGCACGCGCCTCGAGCTGAAGGAACAGGACCGGATCCGCGATCGGCTGGGCTCGTTAACGCCGCGCGAGCGCGAAGTGCTCAACCTCATCACACGCGGCAAGCCGAACAAGGTGGTGGCCGCCGACCTCGGCGTCAGCCAGCGCACCGTGGAGATCCACCGCGCGCGGGTGATGGAAAAGATGGGTGCCTCCTCGTTCGCCCAGCTCGTGCGAATGGTGCTCGACAGCGAGTTGTAAGGTCCGCCCCTACACCCCGTGGCGACGCGCCGGCGTGGCGGCAGTGGCGCTGGCATCGGCCTCGACCCCGATCAGCTCCGGCATGCCGTTGGCGTGCTCGGCCATGCGCCGCACCCGCGCCCAGTCAATCGCCACGGTTGCCCCTCCAACGGTCTGATCGATGACCTTGGAAATCGCCGCATAATCGGGCTTGGCGGGCACGTTCTGACTGTGCAGCGGCGGGTGGATCGACAGGTACAGCCGGCCGTCCTGCAGCGTCGCGAGAATCGGATCGTTCACTATCGTGACCGGAGTGCCGACGGGCACGACCGGAAACAGCGCCGCGATGTCCTCCGGGTACAAACGCACGCAGCCATGCGTCACCGCCATACCGATTGCCATCGGATTGTTGGTGCCGTGGATGTAGATTTCCCCCCCACTCAGCGTCGTCTGCAGTGCCCACTCACCCATCGGGTTGTTCGGACCGGCAGGCCACACGCGCGGGATCGGATCGCCCGCCTTGGCGTGGGCGCGCAGGATGGAGGGGGTCGGGATCCACACCGGATGGGGCACCTTGCGCACCACGCGGGTGACGCCGACCGGCGTGTCCCAGCCCTTCTCGCCCGGGCTCACCGGGTAGGTGATCACCACCGCCTGGTCGTGCCGGCCGCTGCGCGGAAAATAAAAGAGGCGGTGTGCGGGCAGGTTCACCACGATGCCGACATGGGGCACCGGCGGGATGATGAAGCGGCCCGGAATGACCACCGGCGTCCCCTCTCCGGGCAGCCACATGTGCACGTGTGGGTTGGCGGCCTGGATTTCCCAGTAGCCCACACTGTACCGGCGGGCGATACCGAGTAGCGTATCGGAGGCCTTGGCATGGGTGAGACGGTCACGGCCGATCAGCGCACCGTCGGCCGGCAGCGGATACACCGCCGCGCGGCCGAGGGTCGCTGCGGCGAGAGCCAGTGTGGCGAGCCAGCCGGCGGCCAAACGGCCCCAGGCGCGCGATTGAGTCTCGAGCATGGATCAATAGTTCCGGACGAGTTCCGGCCGAATGGCCGACGGCCCTATTATAACATGCTCACCCATGCCCTCGTCCCATCCCCTCGAGCGCGAGTTCTACCTGCACAAGACCCTGACCGTGGCGCGCACGCTGATCGGCATGCACCTGGTCCACCGGGTGGGCAGCGGCTCTCGCCGCGGGCGTATCGTCGAGACCGAGGCCTATCTCGGCCCGCAGGACCGCGCGGCGCACTCCTCGCGCGGCCGCACGCCACGCACCGAGGTGATGTTCGGCCCGCCCGGACACGCCTACGTCTACCTCATTTACGGCATGTGGCACTGTCTGAACGTGGTGACCGGCCCGCCGGGCGTCCCGCATGCGGTGCTGCTGCGCGCACTGGAGCCGCTCGAGGGTCTCACTGCACGGGCCTCGGGGCCAGGACTGCTCTGCCGTGCGCTCGGCATCGACCGGCTCGCCAACGGGCTCGATCTGTGCGGTTCGCAGCTGTGGATCGAGCCGCCGCCGCTCCCGCGAAGCGTACGGATTGCACGCAGCGCCCGCATCGGCGTGGAATATGCCGGTGAGTGGGCGGCGCGGCCGTGGCGCTTCTTCGACCGCGACTCGCCCTTCGTCTCGGCGCAACGCGCCCGGCGCGCGCACCGGCCGGCACCGCCCCGCCGTCAGCCCGACTGAGCGGCGCTCAGCACCAGGTGGCCGTTACGCACCGGAATGTGTGCGCCCGGATCGTAGTTCATGCGTACGGTGCCGCTCTTGTGGCCGAGGCGGTAGCGGACCTCGTAACCATTGGGACGCACGCTGCGGTCATACACGGTGACGCACCGACGCACCGTCGTGCTGTAGGTGTCCCCGCGCTGCATGCGTGCCTCGATCCGATTGCCGGCATATCCGCCGGCGGCGGCACCGGCGACCGTGGCCAGGGTACGCCCCGAGCCATCCCCGACCTGATTGCCGAGCAGTCCGCCGACCAGCGCCCCGGCGATGCTGCCGATCACTTGATGCGTATCGCTTGCTGGGCGAGTCCGCTCGACGGTCGCATCGTGACACACCCGCCGGGGCGTCACGCGCGTGCGGCTGAGCGGCACGACCTGCACCACCTCGGCATAGCGTGGCCCGGTATGGATGAGTTTGTGGCTGACCATCGCGCCGGCACCGACCACCACGGCCAGCGCGCCACCGGCGCTGGCACCGATCAGAAACGATTTGTTCATGGCTTCAGCTCCCCTGCATATCACGCCGCAGCGGATTGTCGTCGAGGAAAACTGAACCCAACTTGAACCTAACTGCCGGCGTCGCTCAGTGGCGACAGACTCAACAGCTCACTGCCCTCCGGCACGCGCTCACCGAGTGCAAAGTGAATCCGCGCAACGCGGCCGTCGAACGGCGCACTGATGGCATGCTCCATCTTCATCGCCTCGATGACCATCAGCGTTTGCCCACGGCTCACCTGCTGGCCGAGCTCGACGTGCACGGCGGCGATGACCCCGGGCAGCGGTGTCGTGAGCCCGCCGACGTCGGGTGCGGCACCGACGATCCGCGTACGCGGATCGTCGATCTCGAACAGCTGGTATGCGGCGCCGAACCACAGGTGCACCCGGTCCGCCTCGCGCAGGAACCGTGCGCGCGCACGTACCGTTGCGATGCGCGCCTCGACCGTATCGGCCGCGCACGACACCTCGGCGAGCGCCAGCTCCTGCCTCGCCTCGCCCGCCTCGCCGCCCTGCACGTCGAGCGCCTCGATGATCGCCGCCCGCGGGGCCTGCTCTGCGTAACGCAGGGTGATCCGCCAGGTGCGTGCGGCCGCGCGCAGCGTGACCTCGAACGCGCCGGGCAGATTCGGCGTGAAGCCATCGCGGGCCGACCAGGGATTGGCGGTGCGCCCGGGCACACTGATGAGGCAGGCCACGAGCACGAGCATGGCATCGGGCAGCGCCTCGGGTGCGCTGAACGCCTCGGCGTGCTCGGCGAGCAACGCCACGCTGTGCTGGACATCGAGAAATACCCGCGAGCGCAGAATGCGACTTAGCCACCGCTCGTTGGTGCGCACGCCGGCGAGCCGGGTTCGCTCGAGCGCGGCGGCGAGCCGAGCGGCCGCCGCAGTCCGCTCAGGCGCCCACGCGATCACCTTGGCGAGCAACGAGTCATACACCGCCGGCACCGTATCGCCGCTCTCGAAGCCCGCATCGACCCGCAGGTGATCACCGGCGGGCCACTCCGCGAGCTGCAGCCGGCCCGCGCTCGGCAGGAACTGCCGCCACGGATCCTCGGCGCACACCCGTGCCTCGATCGCATGCCCGCTGATGCGTACCTGCGACTGGGTCAGCGGCAGCGCCTCGCCGGCCGCCACGCGCAGCTGCCACTCCACCAGATCAAGCCCGGTCACGGCCTCGGTCACGGTGTGTTCGACCTGCAGGCGGGTATTCATCTCGAGGAAGTAGAACTCGGTGCCGTCGAAGAGAAACTCGACCGTTCCGGCACCCCGATAGTCGATCGCGCGCGCAATGGCGATCGCAGCCTGGTGCAGCCGCTCACGCAGCGCATCCGGCAGTGCCGGCGCGGGCGCCTCCTCGATGAGCTTCTGGTGCCGCCTCTGCACCGAGCAGTCACGATCGCCGAGATGAATGCACTGGCCATGCGCATCGGCGAACACCTGCACCTCGATGTGCCGCGGCTCGGGCACGAATCGCTCGATGAGCAGCGCGCCGTCCCCGAAACTGCTCTCGGCGAGCCGCCGCGCCGCCTCGAGCGCCGCGCGCAGCTCCTGCAGAGTACGCACCACGTACATGCCCTTACCGCCGCCGCCGGCGGCCGGCTTGACGATCAATGGCACTCCGACCTCGCGGCCCTGCGCCTCGAGCCAATCGAGTTCCTGGCGCTGTCCCTCATAGCCGGGCAGGACAGGAATGCCGGCGGCACGCACGCGCGCCTTCGCGAGACTCTTCGAGCCCATCGCCTCGATCGCCTCCGGCGTGGGGCCGACGAAGCTCAGCCCGGCATCCCGGCACGCCCGAGCGAAGCGGGCGTTCTCGGAGAGAAAGCCGTAGCCGGGATGAATGGCCTGCGCACCGCTCGCCCTCGCCGCGGCCAGGATCGCCTCGATGTCGAGATAACTCTGTGCCGGCGCCGGCGGGCCGATGCGTACGGCCACATCGGCAAGTCGCACGTGGCGCGCGAGCGCATCGGCGTCGGAGTACACCGCGACCGTGGCAAGACCCAATCGATGCGCAGTGCGCAGGATCCGGCAGGCAATTTCACCGCGATTGGCAACGAGCAGACGCTGAAACATGGGCGCACTCACATGCGGAACAAGCCGAATCGGGTCTGCTCCTGCGGCGCGTTGCGCGCGGCCGCCAGGCACAGCGTCAGAACCCGACGAGTATCGAGCGGATCGATGACCCCATCGTCCCAGAGTCGCGCCGAGGCATAGTAGGGGTGCCCCTGGCGCTCGTACTGCTCGCGGATCGGCGCCTTGAACGCCACCTCCTCCTCGGCCGGCCACTCACCGCCGCCGGTCTCGATCTGGGCGCGCTTGACCGTGGCGAGCACGCTGGCGGCCTGCTCCCCGCCCATCACCGAGATGCGCGCGTTCGGCCACTGGAAGAGCATGCGCGGGCCGTAGGCCCGGCCACACATGGCGTAATTACCCGCCCCGTAGCTGCCGCCGATGATAACGGTGAACTTCGGCACCCGCGCACAGGCAACCGCGGTGACGAGCTTCGCCCCGTCGCGGGCGATGCCGCCGGCTTCGGCCTTGCGCCCGACCATGAAGCCGGTGATGTTCTGTAGAAACAGCAGCGGAATCGCCTCGCGCGCACACAGCTCGATGAAGTGCGTACCCTTCAATGCGCTCTCGGAAAAGAGGATTCCGTTGTTGGCGAGAATACCGACGGGGTAGCCGCCGATGTGCGCGAACCCGCACACCAGCGTCGTGCCGTAGAGCGCCTTGAACTCCTCTAACTCCGAAGCATCGGTGAGCCGGGCGATCAGCTCGCGCACATCGTAGGGACGGCGCAGACTCTGTGGCACCACTCCGTAGAGTTCCTCCGCGGCATAGTACGGCTCGCGCGGCGCACTCGGCGGATCGGTGCAGGGCCCGGCGCGCAGCCGTGCGACAATGCCTCTGGCGATGCCGAGTGCGTGGCTATCGTTGTGCGCATAGTGATCGCACACGCCCGACTCACGACAGTGCACGTCGGCCCCGCCGAGCGATTCGGCATCGATATCCTCACCGGTTGCCGCCTTCACCAGCGGTGGGCCGCCGAGGAATACCCGGCCCTGATTGCGCACAATGACGTTCTCATCGGCCATCGCCGGCACGTACGCGCCACCGGCCGTGCACGAGCCGTGCACCACCGCGATCTGCGCCACACCGAGCGCCGAGAGCGTCGCCTGATTGTAGAAGATGCGCCCGAAGTGCTCCTTGTCGGGGAACACCTCATCCTGCGCCGGCAGAAAGGCCCCGCCACTCTCGACCAGATACACGCACGGCAAGCGGTTCTCCAGAGCGATCTCCTGGGCGCGCAGGTGCTTCTTGACGGTCAACGGATAGTAGGTCCCGCCCTTGACGGTCGGATCGTTGGCGACGATCACGCACTCCCGAGCGCTCACCCGGCCGATGCCGGTAATGATCCCGCCACAGGCGATGCCGCCGCCGTAAAGGCCGTGCGCGGCAAGCTGCGAGAACTCGAGAAACGGGCTGCCGGGATCAAGCAGCAGCCGCACGCGCTCGCGGGCGGTGAGCTTGCCCGCAGCCCGGTGCCGGCTGAGCGCCGCGGCGGATCCGCCCGCGGCGACCCGCTCGACCTCGCCCCTCAGCTGCGCCGCGAGCGAGCGCAGCGCGCGGGCATTGTCCTGAAACTCCTGCGAACGGGTATCGAGGCGCGATTCGATGCGGGGCATGAGCTTGTCACGATAGCCGGATTGTCGGACAATCATACCGACACATTCCAACGGATGACAAGCTCATGCCCGCCCACGATGCGTTCGACAGCGGCCCCGGTCTCGATGCGGCCGCGGAGGAGATCCGCAGCGAGGTCCGCCGATTCGCCCGCGAGCGCATCGCGCCGCGCGCGGCCTCGATCGACCGCGACAATGCCTTTCCACGCGATCTGTGGCCTGAACTCGGCGCGCTGGGCCTGCTCGGCATCACGGTGCCCGAGCGCTGGGGCGGCGCCGGACTCGGCTACCTCGCGCACGTGATCGCAATGGAGGAGATCTCACGTGCCTCCGGCTCAGTGGGCCTGTCCTACGGCGCGCACTCCAATCTGTGCGTCAATCAGCTGCGCTTGAACGGTACCGACGCGCAGCGCGAGCGTTACCTGCCGAAACTGCTCAGCGGCGAGCACGTCGGGGCGCTCGCGATGTCCGAGCCGCAGGCCGGCTCGGACGTGACGTCCCTGCAGTTGCGCGCCGAGCGGCGCGGTGACCAATACCTGCTGAGTGGGCGCAAGATGTGGATCACGAATGGTCCGGACGCCGATGTGCTCATCGTGTACGCCAAGACCGACCCGGCGGCCGGCAGTCGCGGCATCAGCGCCTTCATCGTCGAGCGTGGCTTTGCCGGGTTCAGCACCGCGCAGAAGCTCGACAAGCTCGGCATGCGCGGCTCGAGCACCTGCGAGTTGGTATTCGAGCAATGCGCGGTGCCACGCGAGAATCTGCTCGGCGAGGAGAACCACGGCGTGCGCGTGTTGATGAGCGGCCTCGATTACGAGCGCGTGGTGCTCTCGGGCGGTCCGCTCGGCCTGATGGCCGCGGCGCTCGAGCTCGTACTGCCCTACGTGCGCGAGCGCAAGCAATTCGGCCAGCCGATTGGCACGTTCGAGCTGATGCAGGCGAAGCTTGCCGACATGTATGCCGCGTTCGGCGCGAGCCGCGCGTACGTGTACAGCGTGGCACGCGATTGCGATGCCGGTCGAGTCAGACGCCGCGACGCCGCCGCCTGCATTCTGTTCGCGGCCGAGCACGGCACGCGGGTTGCGCTCGAGGCGATTCAGGCCCTCGGCGGCAATGGCTACATCAACGATTATCCAGCCGGCCGGCTGCTGCGCGATGCGAAACTCTACGAAATCGGCGCCGGCACGCAGGAGATCCGCCGCATGCTGATCGGACGGGAGCTGTTCGAGGCGGCCGGCTGAGCTGCGATGAGCGTGCAATTCGATCCGCTCGCACTCACGCCCGCCTATCGCAAGGTGGCCGATGTGATCACCCAGCGCATCGTGAGCCGCTCCCTGCGCGAGGGTGAGCGGCTGCCTCCGGAGACCGAACTCGCCCGCCAGCTCGGGGTGAACCGCTCGACGGTGCGCGAGGCGCTGCGCGAACTGGAGTCAAGCGGACTGCTTGAACGCCGGGCGGGCTCGAAGCGCATGACGGTGAGTCGCCCGCAGCATCGGGCCGTCGCGCAGGACGTCAGTCGCGCCCTGGTCTTACACGATGTGACCTTTCTCGAGGTCTGGACGGCGCTCAGCGAGTTCGAGCCGCCGATTGCCGAGAGCGCCGCGCGGGCGCGCGATACTGCTGACCTCGAGCGGCTCACCGCGGCGCGCCAGCGCTTCGACGCCGACAATGCTGTGACCGAACGGGCCGTGCATCATACGGCCGAATTCTTCCGCGCCCTCGGCGCGGCCACGCACAATCAGGTGTTCGCTCTGGTGCACGAGCCGCTCATCCAGCTGCTCGAGCCCTCGCTGCGCGACATGATCGATCAGGTGCCGCAGGCGCGCACGCGCATCGCGACGGCGCAGCGGCGCATCCTCGAGGCGCTCGAGCGCCGCGATCCCGAGGCTGCCCGGCAGTGGATGGCGCGCCACATCCGCGACTTCAGGAAAGGCTACGAACTGGCGGGCATCGATCTGACGCACCGCATCGCTTGAACGCCTCCCCGGCGCTAGAGAAACAGGTCGGTCAGCAACTCCTCCTCCCGCACGTCGCTCGGCCGGTAGGTGGAGAAGTCCCTCACGCCCTCCTCGCGCAGCACCTGCTCATCGATGCAGAACTGCCCGGTGAAGGTGCGGCTGTCGCGCTTGAGCATCGCGCAGGCGGCCTCGGCGACGATCTGCGGTGAGCGCACCCGGTGCTGCATCCCGGACGGCGCGCCGGCAAGCGCAACCTGTAGCGCAGCAGTACCGATGATGGTCCGCGGCCACAGCGCATTGACCGCGATCCCCTCGCCGGCGAGCTCCCCGGCGAGTCCGAGCACGCACAGGCTCATGCCGAACTTGGCGAGCGAATACGGCAGATGCGGCGCAAACCAGCGCGGCTCGAGATTCAGCGGCGGAGCCAGCATGAGAATGTGCGGGTTCACGCCCCGCGCCAGGTGCGCCGCGGCGAGCTTGCTGCACAGCAGCGTGCCGCGCGTGTTGATCGAGTGCATCAGGTCGAAGCGGCGCATCTCGGTCGCGCGGGTCGGAGTGAGGCTGATCGCGCTGGCGTTGTTGACCAGAATATCGATGCCGCCGAAGCGCTCAGCGGTCCGTTCGATTGCCGCCCGCACCTGCTCATCCTCGCGCACATCGAGGGGCAAGGCGAGCGCCGTGCCGCCGGCGGCCTCGATCTGCTCGGCCGCGGTATAGATCGTGCCGGGCAGCTTCGGATGCGGCTCCGTGGTCTTGGCAGCCACGGCCACGTTTGCGCCCTCGCGGGCCGCCCGCAGCGCAATCGCCAGACCGATCCCGCGGCTCGCCCCGGTGATGAACAGAGTCCGTCCGCGCAGACTCCCCTCGCCCGATGCCCCCATGTGCCCCTCATGCGCCGCGGCCGCCCGATGCGGCCCGCGGCATCATAGCAGTCCCGACTGTCGCCCCGAACCGACGACTGTTGAGGCCCTGCATATGCCGCAGAAGTATCAGTAAATACCGCAAAATCACCCCGCCGAGGATCACTCCCCGGTAGAATCCCGCCCGCTGAATCTCCCGGCAGAACAGAGAGGTACACGCACTTGGCGGCGATTAGCAGTGAACGGGTGCTCTCGGTCAGGCACTGGACCGACACTCAATTCACCTTCACCACGACACGCGACTCCGCGCTGCGCTTCGAGAACGGGCAGTTCGTCATGGTCGGGCTGCAGATCGACTCCCGACCGCTGCTGCGCGCCTACAGCATCGCCAGCGCCAACCACGAGGAGCACCTCGAGTTCCTCAGCATCAAGGTGCCGGATGGCCCGCTCACCTCGCGTCTGCAGCACATTCGCGAAGGCGACGAAGTGCTCATCAGCCGCAAGCCGACCGGCACGTTGGTGCTGCACGACCTGAAACCCGGTAAGCGTCTGTATCTGCTCTCGACGGGCACCGGGGCGGCGCCCTTCATGAGCGTAATCAAGGACCCGGAAACCTACGAGCGTTTCGAGCGGGTCATTTTCGTCCACGGCGTGCGCTGGGCACGGGAGACCGCGGTGCTCAAGCACCGCATCGAGGAGCTGAAGAATCACGAGTTGCTCGGGGAGTGGGTGCGCGAGAAGCTGCTGTACTATCCGGCCGTCACGCGCGAGCCGCACGCCAACCGCGGCCGCCTCACGACGCTCCTCGAGTCCGGGCGGCTGTCGTACGATCTCGGCCTGCCGCCGCTCAGTCCCGACGAAGACCGCGCCATGGTGTGCGGCAGCCCGGCGATGCTCACCGACACCTGCTCGCTGCTCGATGGCCGTGGGTTTCAGATGTCACCGCACATCGGGGAAAGCGGCGACTACGTCATCGAGCGGGCATTCGTCACACGGTGACCCGCACCGAGGCGTGAGCTCACGCCCCGGCAGGCCGCTGCGCCAGCCGATCGGCACGCGCGGCCAGTAGCCACAGCGCGGCGCTCACCGCGACCGCCACCGGCACGATCATCACCGCCGTACCGAGCGATGTGGCATCTGATATATGCCCAATGATCGGCGGGGAAATCACATCGCCGAAGGTGTGGATCATGAACACACTCAGTGCCACGGCACAGGCCCTTTCCGTCGGCCCAACGAGGTTGACGATCGTGCTGGTAATCGGCCCAGTGGACATGAAAAGCAGCAACTCGGCGGCCGTAAGGGCACCGTAGTACACGGCAGGCGTCGCCGCAGCGAGCGCCAGATAGGTCGCCGGCACCGCGAGCAGTGTCACCCAGCCGGACAGCCACAGGTGCGCCTGGCGGGAATAGCGCAGCGCGTAATCGCCGAGCCAACCACCGGCAAAGGTGCCGAGAAAGCCGGTCACAACGACGATGTAGCCGAAGCCGGCCGTGGCCTGCACGCCTGACACACCGCGCACGCGCTCAAGAAAGGTCGGCATCCAGAATGCCATTCCGCCGAGGGCGAACGTGTACGCCGCATAGCCAAGAACGGTCAGCAGATACGGTCGCCGCCGCAACAAGTGCACATACGTCCGCCACGATCCTGGCGCCGTGGTCGAGCGGGCGGGCGCTGAGGGTGCATCTGCAGCAACATCACGAGCGCCCCGCGCTGGCTCGGGCAAACGCCAGACCCAAAACGCCAGCATCATCCCCGGGACTCCAGCGACGAAGAACGCCGCCCGCCAGCCGAAATGAGCGAGCACGAGCCCCCCCACGATGTAGCCGAGCGCCGCACCCACCGGGATCGCCATGTTGAATACAGAAAATGCCCGGCCCCGCGCTTGCGGCGCGAAGCAATCAGCGAGCAAAGATGGCGCAATGGTCCCATAGGCGGCCTCACCAATTCCGACCGCCGCACGCGCACCGAGAAGCTGCCAGTAGCGGTGTGCCAGGCCCGACAAACCAGTCGCCAGACTCCACAGAAAGACGCCGATTGCGATCGGCCGAGTGCGCGAACCACGATCCCCGAGGCGCCCAAACACCGGTGCGGCCAACATGTAGACGATGAGAAACGCACTCATCAGCAGACCGAGCTGCTGATCAGTCAGGTTCATTGAGGTGCGCTTCAGAGCCGGCAGCAGCGCCGCCACCACGTATCGGTCGAGATAATTGAGCAGATTGATGCCGGTCAGTACCGCCAGCGATGCCAGGGATGCGCGCTTGACTGCGCCGGAAGTGTCACCCACGGGCGATGTGCTCAGGCTGCCACGGACGCTGTCAGCGCCACGTCACTGACCTCGCCGAGCCGCGGCAGGCGAATCTCGGCGACCCACTGTCCGCCCGCACGCGCTGAGGCCTCGAATTTGGCCCGCTCGCCGAACTGGATCGCCAGCCGCTCGCGGACGTTCTTCAGGCCGATCCCCTCGCGTCCGGCCGGCTCATGCCGGTCAATGGTATTGCTCACACGCAACCTCAGCATCTGTCCTTCCTCGATGGCCTCGACCCGGATCTCGACCGCCTCGGCGTGGCCGGCAAGGCCATGCACCACGGCATTCTCGATCAGCGGCTGCAGAATCAGACTCGGCACCCAGACATTCGGGGAGCACTCCGGCGCCGGTACGTGCACGGTCAGCCGGTCGGCGAAGCGTCGCTGCTGCAGCATCAGGTACAGCCGTGCGAACTGCAACTCATCGGCGAGCCGCGAGAACTCCCGCTCCCCGGCGTGCAGCAGCCGGCGCAGCAGATCGGCGAGCTGCACGATCATGCTGCGCGCATCGGCCGGATCGCCGTCGATCTGGCCGTGAATGGTATTGAGAAGATTGAACAGCGAATGCGGCGAGAGCTGCATGCGCAGAGCAGCCAGATGCGCCGCCGTCAGCGCCCGCTCGAGCGCCGCAGAGCGGATCTGCGAATCCCGCAAGCGGCGGTACACGTCAAATCCCGTTGCGAGTGCGAGGCCGAACCAGTAGGTCAGGAGAAAACTCGTGGCGCTCGCGATCCACAACTGCGCCAGGGGCACGCTCGGGGCATGCGCGGCGCCGCCGGCGGCGTGCGAGAGCTCCCGGATCACCTCGTGCACCCCCTCGAACACCGCATCGCCCAGCCAAAGCGTCGGCTCGGCAAGCATCGCAAATCCGACCCCGAGCAGCAGCTGCAGCGGCAGGCGGCGCCAGAGCGGCTGCCAGCCCAGGCGCAGGGACGTCCACACGCACCCGAGCAGCACCGGGTAGAGAAACAGGTGCTGCAGCAGCCGGGCCCGCCACGGGGCGAACAGGTGCGCGACATGCATGGCGGTGAAAATCAGCCGCATCTGATTGCCATACAGCACGTCCGAGAGCGCCACGTAAATCCAGAACACCGTGACGATCAGCAGCAAGGGACGAAAGCGCGCGTTCATGACCGCAATGCTACCCCGACGCCGCGCCCGCTTGTACGCCGCCACGGCCACTGAGGCCGATGACGGCGGCGGAGCGCTCCGGTACAGTCGCGGCCATGGAAATATTCAAGGAATTCCGCATCGAAGCGGCCCATCGGCTGCCCCACGTGCCGCCCGGACATAAGTGTGCCCGGCTGCACGGGCACTCCTTTCGCATTGGCGTGCACGTGGAGGGTCCGCTCGACCCGCTGCAGGGCTGGGTGTGCGATTTCGCGACGCTGAAGAGCGCGTTTGCGCCGGTACACGAGGCGCTCGATCATCGCTACCTCAACGAGATCCCCGGGCTCGAAAACCCGACCAGCGAGCATCTGGCCCTGTGGGTCTGGCAGCGGCTGAAACCCGCGCTGCCGCAGCTGAGCCGCATCACCATCCGCGAGACCTGCACGAGCGGCTGCGAATACCGCGGCTGAGCGCACGCTAACGACACGGCCCGCCGAGCAGTCCCGCCTTCAGCGCCCGCCCGGGCGGGTGCGGGCCGAGCCAGATGCCGAAGAAGGCGCGCGCGAAGTCCGTGCCCGGAATCGAGCCCTGCGCCACCCCGTTCAACAGGTACTCGATGCCCTTGCCCGGCAGGTGCACGAACGCCATGGTCTGCCCCGAACCGAGACCGTGCATCCAGCCATTCAGCTCTGCAATGCGCCCGCGCAGGGCCGCCAGCTGCTGCGGCGCGCTGTGCCTGAAGCCCTCACGCCAGGCTGAGCGCAGTTCTCCGGCCGTCACATGCCAGAGCATATGCAGCACGATCTCGCTCGGCTGATCGCTACTCAGGATCGCGGCCGCGTCAGTGGAGGGATGCGCCAGATACAGCGCACCGACGTACACCTTGATGCGAAAGAAGGTCGCCTTGCGAAGGCCGAGTCCGTTCAGCCTGAGCGACTGACCGTGCACCGTCACCTGCTCGGGAAAGGAGACCCCATCGCACTGGCGCGCCTGCGCCCCGCCGCTGGCGATCAACAGCGCCGCCGCAAGCGCCATACTTTTCCACCCGGTCCGCATCTTCAGCCTCCTCGCCTGCCCGGATCTGCGCCGAACCCTGCAACAGCCTAGCACGGCGACAGCGTCCTGCCCGCAACAGCCGACACAGACGCCAGCAGGCCGCCCGCTCGGATCGGTGCACGCCCGATGAGTGCACTCGGCACTCATCCCGGTCAGTACGCATAGGCGCCGATGTCGATCGATGTTGCGCTGCGCGGCGTCAGATCGTAGTCGGTGGTCACGATCGATGCGACGGCGGTGGAGCCGGCGCCAATGGCGGGGCTGCCACTCTGCAAATGCAGGTCTGGTGCCGAGGAGGTGCTGTCCGTGCTCACGAACAGCGGATCTGCGCTTACCGGATGCGCGTCCCATGCATCGCTGCCGGTGCCATTGTAGAAAAGATTGTTCGTGATGGTGCCGATGGTCCCGCCCATGCCGACGGACCCGCCGGCATACGCCTCACCGCTGGTGGCATAGAAGATATTGTTTTCCATATCGAGCGCGTCGGAGGGGAACACCCAGTCGTTGTCCACCACGCCGTAGGCGGAGTTCGTGCTGCAATTGAAGAACGTATTGTTGTAGATTTTTGCATCGTGCAGGGTGTTCGTATTGAATCGCAGGCAGCCGTCGCCGGCGTTCTCGACGATGTTGTCGTAGTAAATGAACCCGTTGCTCGAGCCGTCGGCGATATTGATGCCGTACTTGGCAACGTTCTGGATCAGGTTGTGATGGAAGGAGACGTTGTTCGCAACCGTCGAGCCGTTGCCGCCGTTGACGAAGACCTGAAATCCGGTGCCGTCGGTGACATTCGCGATCCAATTGTAGGCGATGTCGTAGGAGCCGTCGCCGTCGATGTAGATGCCGTGCATCTCCATCGGCGAGCCGCTGTTGATGTTGTGAATATCATTCCCGGTCCAGAATGAGTTCGTACCGTTGCCGGTGATGCCGCCCGCGAGGTTGTGCTGGTCGGCCGTGCCCGTCACGGCGGTGAGCTCGTTGTTCACCACTCGCCAGTGATCCCCGTCAATCTGCTCATTGACCACGCCGGAGGGACCACCCGATTCGATGCGCAGGTCGGCCACCGTCACATACTGACCGCCGACATATCCGGAGGTTGGGTCGACGCCGGTAATGGCGCCCTTTGCGCCGCTCGCGTAGGACTCGTAGATATAGACGTCCTGATCCGGGTAGGCGATGAGTGCAAAAGGTCCAGTGCCGGCGGCACCGGTGGGGGCTGTGCCATCCTTGCCGATGAAGCGCAGGAAGTATCCCTGGTACGTGTCGGTCCAGGCCGAGCTGGCCGGGGTCGGATCGCTGGTGATGGGCTGACCGTTGAGGGGCGTACCGAGCATCACGATCGTATCGCCGGGCTTGGCAACGTCAAACGCGCCATCGACCCCGTTCTGAACGTACCGATAGGGATGGCTAATGTCACCGGGGATCGCCGTGGCGTCATTGCCACTCTGGCTGACGAACAGCATCCGCCCGGGATTTACCGTGAAGGTGTGATCCGTATTGGACGCGGCCCCATTGACGACGACCTGGATGGGCAGCGGTGTGCCGGGTGTGGGATTGTTCAGGCTGCCCACCTGGACGGAGATTTCCTCAATGTCCGGCCGACCCCGGGAGGGCCCCAGGTAGCGGTAGTTGTTGACCTCGACGCCACCGATGTAGACCTTGACGGTGCTGCCGAGCCCGGTGGTGCCGAAGTTCTTCCCGAAAATCGACAGATACGCCCCCTCGTTGTTCTCGCCACCGGAGTTCGGGCCTGAGTCCACATCGGTGTACAGCACAAGCGGCGCGCCCGCCTGGGCCACGATCGGGGTGGCCTGCACGTCGATCTGGAAGGCAGGCAGTGAGACGCTCTGGCTGCCATCGCTCACCGCGATCACGATGTTCGGATAAATGCCGACCGCCGCGCTGCCCGGGGTGCCGCTCAACTCACCGTTCGAGGTATCGAAGCTGGCCCAGGCGGGCTTGTTGGAGATCGTGAATGTGAGCGCCGCACCACTCGGATCGGTCGTGGTCGGTGTGAAGGCGTAGGCCTGCTCGGCCTGCAGCGTGGTCACCGGTGTGCCGGAGATGCTCGGACCGGCCTTGACGGTGCTCGGAGGCACGCTCGACGCACTCGCCGCGGCGTTGCCCGCCGATGAGCCAGCACCACAGCCGGCCAGCAAGAGCGCGGTCCAGACAATCGCCAGCGGCAGCGTCAGGCGCAGCGTAGGCCGTCGAATGCTCAACTTCAGTCACTCCAGAACAGGTGCGCCGTGCGTCGTGCGCACCGGCCCGTTGCGGCCTGCGGATCGAGCGCGGCCCAAAACGCCAGCAACCAGAGATTGGACGGCGCGATGGATGCACCGGCAACCCCGCTGTCATGGCACCAGAGCCGTTACACCGGAGGCATTGCAACCCCGCCGTTCGACGGGTTTGCTCACTGGCTGACACGCTACGGTACTGTGTTGAAATGGCAAGCTGTCGGTATCTGCAGACATCCGGGTGCCGCGACGAACTCGATTGCCTCACAGTCCCGATATGCAACACTTGCCACCGGGTACCAGCCGTGCCGCACGGCGTACCCGTCGGCCGCAGAGGCGCCGGTCGGCTCTGGGCATCGAGCCGATGAGCGGACCTGCAGGCCCGCGATGGAGCATCGACAGCGGCCGCGCCCCGCAACGGATCCCCCGTACGCCCGCGCCAGTCACCACGGTGAGGACTCGCGCTGAAGCCCCTAGAAGTGCAGCCCGGAGAGCATCGCAATACGCACCAGCACCAGACCGCCGGCGACGACCAGATAGGCGCGCAATGCGGCCATTCCGAGTCGCGTCCACACCGTCATACGAGCCGGCGCGAGCGTTCCCAGCGGTGGCATCCGCCAGCTCTCACGCACGCCCGGCGCGAACTGGCGTCGGGGGGTGCGCAGCGCACGCACGAACGGCGGCACCGCCGTCAGCAGCGCCACAGCAGCGCCCCCGAACAACACCATGAGCATCAGGTGGGCACCCAGTGCCGGGAAGAGCACTGCGGCAGTGAGGATGACCGACAGGAGCAGCAGCGCGCCGATCACCAGAGCGGTGAACAGGTTCAGCCATGGACCGTTCACCCAGGGGCCCAGCAACTCTTCGTCGTTGCACAGCAGCAGCAGAAAGACCGTGGCGCTCGGCAGCAGCACCCCGGCCAGGGTCTGTACCGCGTTGGTGAGCAAACCCAGTGGCGTGCCCGGAGTCAGCACCAACACCGCAGACAGGCCGATCAGACCGGCATAGATCAGGTAGAAGGCCTTGGCCTCCTTCGGCCGCTGGTGCAGGGAGTGGCCGATCGACAGCACGTCCCCGACCGCATAGGCCGTCGAGAGCGATACGGCCATCGCCCCAATGATGCTGGCATCGATCAGCGCGATCGCAAAGCACACCCCGGCCGCGCGCCCGACATAGTGGCCGATGGCGGCGGCCACCGCGCCGGCGTCCTGGAACGCGCCGAACTGCGGGCGGTGGGCGAAAGTGGCGGCGGTGAAGCTGATCATCGCCACCGCGCCGATGACCACGAGCGCAATGCCCAGGCACAGATCGAAGCGCTCATACGAGATGAACCGCGGCGTGATGCGCTTGTCGATCACATAGCTCTGCTGAAAAAAGAGCTGCCAGGGGGCGACCGTCGTACCGACGATGGCAATGATCAGCAACATGATGCTGCCGAGGTGTCCGGCCGGCAGGTGCGGCACGAGCAGATCGTGCGCCACCTGCGAAAGCGGCGGGTGCACCCAGAGAAATACCGGGATCAGCAGCAGACTGCCGAACACGAGCGCCATCGAGATGCGCTCGAAGCGGCGAAAGTCCCCGGTACCGGCCGAGGCGATGATGAGCGCCGCGGCGGCGAGCACCCCGAGCGGGCGTGAGACTCCGAGGTAGCCGAGCGCCAGACTGATGCCGATGAACTCCGTGACGATGGTGAGCGCATTGAGCAGGAACAGGTCAATCACGCTGAATGCGCCCCAGAAGCGTCCGTAGCGCTTGAGGATCAGCTTTGCATGTCCGGTGCGCGTGACTGCACCGAGCCGCAGCACCATCTCCTGGTTGACGTACAGCACCGGCACCAACAGCAGCAGCGTCCACAGCAGCGCCGTGCCGTAGTTCTGGCCCGCCTGAGCGTAGGTGCCGAACGCACCGGCGTCATTGTCGCCCACCATCACGATGAGCCCGGGCCCGAGGATGGCCAGCAGAGTGCGCAGGCGCGCAGCCCAGTCCGGCCGCGGGCCGGTGTCGTGTCGGGCGATCGTACCGAACGCGCCGCGGATCTCTCCGGGGTGCGCATCGCTGAGCAGCGCCTCGGCCGGCGCTGCGTCAAATTCGGAGAAGGACATGGGTCATTCCTCGCATCACGTTGACCGGCGGGGCCAGTCACTGGCCTCACCTGCTCGAGTACGCTTCTGGAGGATGCGGCCGACCGGCTGAACCGATCGTGACGCGGCAGCTGTGCCGCGTTGCGCACCGTCCCGCTGCAGATGGCGGGACGGTCGCGGGGGATCCGGATGATCCGAGGCCCGGGAGACGTTCCGCCGTTCAGTCGGCGATGAAGCGGCTACTGGGGCCAGGGTCCATAGAATTTCCGGGTGGTTGCGTTGGCGCGCATCTTATGCCTGCGCGCGCACAAGTCAAGCCGTCAGAAGAGAGACTTTGACTCGGCGCACGCGTGTTGGGTCGCTGCGAGTCCGTCGCGCCTCAGCCGGCGGGCGCTGCGGCGAGCGCCGCGGCGCGCTGCGGATCGTAGAGTTTCGAGTCCACCTTCAGATACGCCACACCATCCTCGGTCACCACCACCGCCTCGGCCACTCCGGGCAGTGCCCGTAGTGCCTGCGCCAGACGCGCCGGGTCGCTCGCACCGGCCCCGAGCCGCACCACTCGCGAGGCGAAGTAGCTCGGCGCGCGCATCGTTGCTGCGAGCAACAGCCACACCAGCGCAAGCGCACCGGCGAACTCGAACACCGCACCGATGCCCGCGCGCTGATGGATCCAGCCGCCGGCGAGACCGCCGACGAAGATGCCGAGAAACTGCGAGCTCGAATACACACCAGTCGCGGTCCCGGTTGCGCCGGGCGGTGCCGTTTTGGTCACGAGCGACGGCAGGCTCGCCTCCATGATATTGAAGCCGGCGAAGAACACCGCGAGCGCCGCGAGCAGCACGAGGCGGTTCGCCCCGCCGAAGGCGAGCATGAACTGGCTGAGCGCCAGAGCGGCGACCGCCGCGACCAGCACGCCCTTCATGCGCCGCTTGCGCTCCCCGACGATGATGGCCGGGACCATCACCACGACGGAGAACAGCAGGATCGGCAGATACACCAGCCACTCCTGGCGGCTCGCCACGCCGAGCGTCGAGGCGAACAGCGCCGGTACCGCCAGGAAACTCGCCGTGAGCATGGCATGCAGCGCAAAGATGCCGAAATCGAGCCGCAGCAATTCACGATTGCGCAGCGCCGAGCCGATGAGCGCAGGCACCGGCTCGGCCTCGCGGTGCACTCGCGTGCGCCGCGGCGTCGGCACCACGAACAGCGTAATGAGGATCCCGAGCAGCGCGAGCGCGCTCATCAGCCAGAATATGCCGGCGATGCCGACCCACGCGGCCACCAGCGGGCCAGTGACGATTGCCACCAGAAAGGACAGCCCGATGGTCATGCCCACGAGCGCCATCGCCTTGGTGCGATGCTCCTCGGCGGTCAGATCCGCCACCAGCGCGAGAATCACCGCCCCGACGGCCCCGGCGCCCTGCAGCGCGCGCCCGCAAATCATTGTGCCGATCGAGTGCGCGCTCGCCGCCCAGGCACTGCCGAGTCCGAACAGAATCAGGCCCGCGACCACCATCGGCTTGCGCCCGAGCCGATCGGAGAGCAGACCGAAGGGCATTTGCAGCAGCCCTTGCGTTAGGCCATAGATGCCCAGCGCAAGTCCGATGGTATAGGGAGTGGCGCCCCGCAGGCCCTGCGCGGCGAGCGCGAAGACCGGATAGATCATGAACAGGCCCAGCATGCGGACCGAAAAGACTGCGGCGAGAGACACCGCCGCGCGCAGCTCTTGCTTGGGCATCAGTACATCGGACTCCGGTGGCAAGCCCTCGCGGGCAGCGTTTTAGCTTACTTTGAATGGACCCCCTGCGCCACCCAACGGTTCCTCGTCAGCGCATTTGAACCGCGCGCGGGGCACGCTTAGACTGGCTGCTTGCCGCGCCGCGACGACACGCCAAGGTTGCTCATGCAGGGATCATTGTTGCGCTTCTACGTGCACGAGAATCAACGCCACCACGGCAAATTGGTGTGGGAGTGGCTGCTCGAGCAGGGCAACCACCTCGGCATCCGCGGCGGCTCGGCATTCAAGGCCATGGCCGGCTTCGGCCGCCATCACGCCCTGCACGAGGCGCGATTTTTCGAGCTCGCCGGCTCCCTTGCCGTCGAAGTGGAGTTCATCGCCTCGCCCGAGGAGGCCCAGAAACTGCTCGAGCTGCTGCATCGGGAGCAGGTACGGCTGTTTTACGCCCAGACGCCCGCACAGTTCGGGATCATCAATCCCGACGCGACCGACCCGCCGATGCTCGCTCAGGATTCCTGAGCGGCCCGAGCCTCAGACCCTGCCGGTCGCTGCGGGTGTGCAGCCAACCGTCCATTGCCACAATGAACACGGTTGGCGCATAGCTGTGCTCGCTCGCATTCACTGCCTGCTGCAGAACCGACGGGTTGCAGCGCTCACGGGCCACAGTTTCGATTCGTCACTGTTTGCGGGCCGGCGCGCGCGCCGGCCCGCAAACAGTACTTCGCCGCCGGGTGCGGCGCAGATGGAGCCGCTCAGGGCGTAATCTGCGCCCCAGCGACCACCCCCGTGAGCCCCTCCCCGCGCATCGTTTGATTGAAGGCGGCGACCGAAGTGTTCAGGAACCCGTCGTAGGACGCCAACGCACCACGATACTGCGCGTCATAGCGGGTCTTTTCGTGCAGCGTCGCCGCATCGACCGGCTCATCCGAGCCCCACAGCAGTCCCTCGAGCGCAAGCAGCTTCTCGTGAATGCCATCCGGCACCCACAGCGTCGATTCCGATGAGCCGGCATTGCTGGTCAGTTTCAGCAGCACGGCGTGACGGGCCCGCTCCAGTCGCCCGATTGCCGCATCGGCTGCGCGCTGCTCGGGCAGACCGCGGACCGCCCTCTTCAGACTCCGCAACTGCGCTCCCAAGGTCTCGAGTCGGTTCAGCGCCACATCGATCTGCGACACCTCGTGCAGCACTGCGGCCGTGACGGCATAGCGCTCGTTCATCCCGGCGAGCGTGCCCCGCGAGGCCGGATCGTTGCGCACCGTGAAGGTCTGTGAGGCGCTCGCGCCACCGATCTTGAGCGTGGCGGTGTAAGTTCCGGGCGGCAGGAGCGCGCCTTGATGCGGACCGCGGTTGAAGCGCGGCGCAGAGCGCCAGCGCACCGGCCCCTGGGCACGAAGATTCCAGTAGATGCGGTGCAGCCCCGCCGCCCCGCTCACCCAGGGCACCTCGCCCTTATGCGCCGCCGGCGATGCGCCCGCGGGCTGCGGCGTCATACGCACGGGCTTGCCCTTGTGCAGACCCTGATAGGTGCGCACCACCTCACCGCGTGCGTTCGTGATGAGCAACTCTCCCGGCTGCTGCACCGCATGCGCGAGGTAATAGCTGAATGCGGCGCCGTAGTGGGGATTCTGGCCGTAGTAGGCGGTATCGCCCATCCACTCGGTCTGCGTAAACGGCCAGTAGCGTACCGCCGGCTCGGGCTTAAACAGCGTAAGCGTGCGATGCTCGAGGCTCCCGCCCCACTGCTCAAACGGCGTGAGGTCATCGAGGATCCAAAGGCCCCTGCCGTGCGTGGCGACCACCAGTGAATTGGTGCGCCGCTGCAGGGCGAGGTCGTACACCGCCGCATCGGGCAGGCCGAGTCCGAATTTGTACCACTGGCGACCGGCATTCCAGGAGACATACAGGCCGTTCTCAAGACCCGCGAAGTACAGGTGCGGATTGTGTAGGTCACGGCGCACGACATGCGCATACACGTTGGCGGGCAGGTTGCCGCTGATCGAGCGCCAGTGCGCGCCGTAATCATCGGTGCTGAACAGGTACGGGTGGAAATCGCCGCTGAAGTGTCGGTCAACCGCGATCAGCGCACGACCGGGGTCGCTCGGGGAGACGTCGATCGATTCGACGCGGCCCCAGGCCGGCAGATGCGCGATGTTCGCCGTGACGTTGCGCCAATGCTTGCCGCCATCGCGAGTGAGCTGCACCAGCCCATCGTCGGTGCCGACCCAGATCACCTGTGGGTCCGATTGGGCGGGGGCGATGGTGAGAATCGCATCGTAGTATTCGGCGCCTGAATTGTCCTCAATGACAGGTCCGCCCGAGGGCCCCTGCTTGGCCTTGTCATTGCGCGTCAGATCCGGACTGATCACCCGCCAGGTGCGCCCGCGATTGCGGCTGCGAAAGAGCACGTTGCCGCCCGCATACAGCACCTTGGGATTCGCCGGCGAGACGGCAAAGGCCGCCTCCCACGCGAACCGGTAGCGCGCTCCATCGGCCCCCCTGCCGTTGTCATCGCGCGGAAACGGTTCGATGTCGTGCAACTGCTCCTCGGCGCGATCGTAGATGAAATACGCGCCGTTCTGACCCTCGTTGTAAATCAGGTTCGGATTGTCGGCCGCAGGGATTCCGTAGATCCCGTCATCGCCGTTGAAGCCGTACCAGCTTCGGCTCGAGATGCCCCGTGGATCCTTGCTCACGGCAGGCCCACACCAGGAATTGTTGTCCTGCAGCCCGCCGCATACCTGATAGAACAGTCCGGCGCCGGCCGCGACGTGATAGAACTGCCCAATCGCCAGATTGTGAATGAATGCCCAGTGCTTGCCATTGTCGAGCGAGAGCGCCACGCCGCCGTCGTTACCCTCGATGATCCGGCCGCTGCCTGTCGGATCAATCCAGATCGCGTGGTTGTCGACGTGGATCGAGCGCGCGATCCGCTTCCACGTACGACCACCGTCCGAGGAGGCGAGCATGCGCATCGAGAGTGCGAACAGGTGTGCGGGGTTCTTCGGATCGACCGCAATGTGCGAGAAATAAAACGGTCGGGCGTCGATCGACTGATCTTTGCTCACCAGCGTCCAGTTGCGCCCGGCGTCATTGGAACGCCACAGCACGCCCTGGTGAGTACCGATCAGCGCGTACACCACGTTCGGTGCGCTCGGGGCCACCGCCAGCCCGATCCGCCCCACCGCCCCGGACGGCAACCCGTGTCCGGTGAGGCGCTGCCAGCTCGCCCCGCCGTCGATCGACTTGTAAATCGCATCTTCGGGGCCACCGGCGGAATAATGCCAGGGCTCGCGCCGGAACCGATAGGTCGCGGCATACACGATGTTGGGGTTAAGCGGATCCATGGCCATGTCCGAGATGCCCACGTCGGGCCCGATGTAGAGCACCCGCTGCCAGCTCGCCCCGCCATTGGTGGTGCGGTATACCCCGCGTGCGGTGCTGTTGCGCCAGGGATTGCCCATCGCCCCGACGAGCACCGTGTCGGTATGGTTCGGATTGATGAGGATGCGCGAGATCTGCATCGTGGCATCAAGACCCACGTGACGCCAGTGCACGCCAGAGTCGCTCGACACGTACACACCGTCCCCGTAGGAGACGTCATTGCGGATATTCGCCTCACCCGTGCCAATCCACACCACTGACGGATTGTGCGGATCGATCGCCAGCGCGCCGATCGATGCGACCGCACGATGCTGAAAGAGCGCCTTCCAGGTCATGCCACCGTCTTCGGTGCGAAACACCCCGCCGTCTGCCCCGCCGACGTAGTAGATCTGCGGATGACCCGGCACGCCCGCCACGGCGGTGACCCGACCGCCGGAGAGCGCCGGTCCGATCTGACGGAAATGGATCGCATCGCTCACCGGCATCGGCAGCAGCGAGCGGCCGGCGGAATTTTCCTGTTGGGGACCAGCAGGTGCGGCTGACACGAGCGGACAGGTCAGCGCCGCCATGACGGCCGCGGCCGCCATCAACCTCACGAGTCTCATCGGATCACCTCGCTTGCACGCCGGCGCCAGAGCGACCCGCGCCGGCGCAGCAAATGGCCTAACGCGCACGACTCTACCGGAGCGGCACCGAGCCCGCCAGCGCGCCCGGTCACTCCGACCGCAGCCTTGCGCCGCCTCGTCGCACATCTGCACTCAGCGCAGATACGCCGCCGCGTGCACCACCATGTAAAGTCCCGCGAGAGCAACCACTGCGCTGAACAGTAGCGTCAGGGCACGCCTGCGCGTGGCCAGCACGCCCGCGAGCTTGACTCCGGCGTAACCGCCGAACAGCCCGCCCAGCACCAGCAGCGCAGCGATGCGCCACACAACCAGATGCGCGCTCGCATAGCTGACTGCGGTCGTGGCCGCAACCGCAGCGACCGAAACCAGCGAGGAGCCCACCGCGTTGAGCAATGGCATCCCGGCGGTGAACATCAGGGCCGGCACCGTCAGAAAGCCACCGCCGACACCGATGAGCCCGGCGAGCGCACCGATGGCAAACCCGCTCGCAGCCAGCGCCGGCAGCGCCCAGCGCGGCGTGCGCGCCGCGCTCAGGCGCGCAGCACTTCGGGCGCGCAGCGAGGAGCGCAGCATCAGCGCCGCAATGACCACCATCAATACTCCGAGCAGCCCCAACAGCAGGTGGCTGTCGGTAACCTCACCGAGCCGCGCACCGGCCGCAGCGCCGAGCATGCTGGCAATCGCGTAGGTGGACCCATGCTGCCAGCGCACCGTACCGGCTCGCGCGTGCGCCGCGAGGCTCCAAAGCGCACTCACCGTCGCCGCCACCGTCGAGGTGCCGATGGCCAGGTGCGGCGCGAGGTGCATGCCGTAGACGAGCAGCGGCACGACCAGAATGGAACTGCCGATGCCGAGCAGACCGAGCGACAACCCCGCCAGCGCACCGATCAGGACCGCAAACAGAGCAAACGGCAGCGTCACGGGCTTGTCCCGCGGGGCACGCAGCAATGCTCCGGCCGGATCCTGCTATAGTGTTGATCGGTAAACGAGTGCACCCCGCCTCAGTATGGCATCGGCGCGAACCGCGGCACAACGATCGTGCCAACAGACGACTCTCTCCGCCTGCAGCATGGCGGGCTGCAGAGAATGCGCGCGCGGCGCCTGCCCGCCGCTCCAGAGACGCGCTTCGATGCCCCCCCTGGCGTGCCGGAGCGGTGCTTGAGGCACGAATGGTTCAGCACGGAGCGGATCTGGCTGCGCAAGGAGCAAAAGCGCCTCACCCGGCTGCTGCACACCGAGGCCTGGTTCCCACACGTGCCGCTTGCGGCGCTGGTCGGCGCTCAAGGCCTGCTGCACATTCTCCTCGCCTCCGGCTCATTGCGCCCGCTGCTGCAGCAGATCGCCGCCCCTTCGCTCAGCAGCCTCGCCGGCGGCGTCAGTGTCCTGCAACTCGGTGCCGCCTCGCACATTGCAGTTGGGGTACTGCTGGTGCTCGTGGCATTCGGCATGTTGTGGCGCTCGCGACTCGCCTGGGTGCTCGCGTTCCTGCTCACGCTCGCCGTGGTGTCGCTCGAGTTCTCCCCGCTGTCGCGCGCCTCACGGCCGCTGCAGACCTTCAGCATCATACAGTTGCTGCTGCTGCTGGCCGCACGGCCGGCATTCACGCGCGCGAGTCTCGCCACCGCCACTCTGTTCGCCCTGGTCGGCGTACTGGTCACCATCGGCTACGGCACGGTCGGCGCGCTGGCGCTCGGCGGCGGCTTTCAGCCGCACATCACCTCGCCGGTCGATGCCGTGTACTTTGCTGTCGAGACCATGTCGACCGTCGGCTATGGCGACATCACGCCAATTTCGAGCGATGCTCGCCTGTTCACGATCTCATTGATCGTGCTCGGTCTTGGCGTGTTCGCCACCGCCTTGCCGGCCATCGCCGGCCCCCTGATCGACAAACGGCTGATGAACCTGCTGCAGCCGCGGAGAAAAGGCAAGATGAAGCGCGTATCCCATGTCATCGTGGTGGGCGATGGACCGCTCGCACAAGATACCGTCCGGGCGCTCGTCGCCCGCGGCCTGCTCGTCACCAGCATCGTCGCCACGAAGCCGCCGGAGGGCGAGGCGCACACCGAGGATGTGCTCGTCGGCGATGGCAGCGACACCGAAATCCTGCGCCACGCCGACATCGCCAAGGCTCGCGCGGTCCTGGCACTCAGCGAGGACGACTCATACAACGCGTTCGTGGTGCTCGCCGCCAAGGAAATGAACCCCGAGGTGCGCACCGTCGCGGCTGTCAGCGACACCCACAACACCGGACGAATCGCGCGCACCCGGCCCGATGTGCTGCTCACACTGCCGTTGCTCGGCGGCGAACTGCTCGCGATGGCGCTCAGCGGCGAGCAGATTCAGACCGACGCGCTGATCAGTCAGCTGCTGAAGCTCGGCTGACGGTCCGGCGCACTCACAGCGCACCGACCGCGTATGCGAGCCGCAGCCGCTCGAGCGCCTGGTCGAGTACCGCATTGTTGTAATTCTCCTCGGCCTCAGTGCGGAGCGTGACTGCCTGCAGAACCTGTGTGTTCGACGCCAACCCGGCACCGTAGAGCTCCCGTGAGATGCGCAAGTTCTCCGCAGCCTGCGCCGTGGCGGCGCGCGATGCGCTCACCTGCTCGCGTGCCGCGGCGAGCGCCAGCCAGTCCGCGCGTACTTCGAGCGTGATGCGCGAGCGCAGATCGGCGAGCCGTCGCCGGTCGGCGCGACTGCGCGCGCGCAGCGCGTCGGCTTCGTTGGCCGCCGCGCCCCCGTCGAACAGCTTCCAGGTGAAGCCCACCCCCACGGAGGAGAAATTCTCCCGGTTGAGGATCTGATTATCGAAGTGCGTGTAACCGCCCATCGCGGCGAGATGCGGCAACCGGCTCGCCGTCGCGGCGCGCGCCCGCTCGGTGAGTGCACCGGCCCGCGCCGCCAGGGCATGCAGCTCCCCGCGCCGCGCGAGCGCTTGCTGCACGAGCTGCCCGAGCGGCAGATGATCTACGGCGAACACAGGCAGCACCGGATCGAGCCGTGGCACGCGACTCAGCGGCTCGCCGAGCAGCCGGTTGTACGCCTCACGCGAAATTGCCACCGCATTCTGTGCCTCGACCTGTGTCGAGCGCGCGTTGGCGAGCGCGACCTCAGCGGCGAGCAGATCGCTCTTGGCCACCATGTGCCGGTGAAACATCGCCTGCACGTCGTGCAAATGCGCAGTCAAACTCCTGACACTCGCATCGGCGACACGCAACTGGCGCTGCGCGCGCAGGACTGCAACATAGGCCTGCGCCACTTCGAGCTTAACATCCGCGGCAGTGGCAAGCTGTTCCGCGGACGCACCGGCGAGACCAGCGCGCGCCGCGGCCACGCCGGCGCGGATCGCCCCGCCGGTGTACAGCGGCACGCGCATCTGCACGGTGCCGCTGACATACTGGTTATTCTTGAAAATCGGCCCGGAGCGAAAGGCGAGCGCGGGAGTGACGACATCGAGCTCCGGTGCCTGCCCAAGATGCGTATAACTCGCCTGGGCCTCGATGCTCGGCCAGCGCGCATCACGGGCGGCCCGCTCGCTATCGCGTGCGGCCTGCACATCGGCCGCCGCTGCCGCCAGAGTCTGGTTGCGAGCTGCGGCAAGCTGCCAGGCCTGCTCGAGCGTCTCGGCGCGTGCCGGCAGCACGAACACCGCGCTGGCTGCGAGCAGCGTCGCAGCCAGCATCCTGCTGCTGCCCCTCCTCATGATTCGGAGCCCTTCAGGGAAGTGATGCCGAGCAGCTTCAGCGTGTAGCGCTCGTATGCCGGGGTGATCGAGCCGGTGCGCACCTTGCGCAGGAAGTACTTCTCGAACCCGATCTTGCCGAGATGCACCCACTTGCCCACCTTCGTCCAGGTCACATTGCGCGGCGGGATCTGCGGCAGCGCCACAAACGCCGCTCCGGTATCACCGAAGTCCGCCAGACACACCGCATTCCAGGTGGCCTGCGCCTCGGCTGGCCGGCCTTCCAGATCCGCGCCGATGTTCTCGCAAATGGCCGAGACCATCGATTCAATCATGTAACCGGTCTTCGGCGCACCGGTCGGCACCGGGGTCGGCTCCACCGGCGGAATCGCAACGCACACTCCCGCGGAGAAGATGTTGCGGTACTTGACCGAGCGCTGATGCTTGTCGATCAACACGAAGCCGCGCGGATTGCACAGCCCGGCAACGGCCGCGACCGCATCCACCCCCTTGAATGCCGGCAACACCATGGCGAATTGGAATCCGAGCTGATGCTCCTGACGGGACTTGCCCGCCTCATCGTGCTCGAGCACCGTCATGGCCGCTTCGCTCACCGCGGTGACTTTCGCATTGGTGATCCATTTGATGTGCCGCTGCCTGAGCTCCGCTTCCATCAGCCCTTTGCTGTCGCCGACGCCGCCGAGCCCCATATGCCCAATGTACGGCTCACTGGTGACAAAGGTCATCGGTACCCGGTCGCGCAGCTTGCGCCGGCGCAAATCGGCATCGACGATCATTGCGAATTCGTAGGCCGGACCGAAGCAGCTCGCTCCCGCGGCCGCACCAATCACGATCGGTCCTGGGGCATGCAGGAACTGCTGGTACTTCTCCCAGGCGTGCACCGCGTGCGCCTGCGTACAGATCGACTCGGTATGCCCATCCGGCCCGAGCCCCGGCACCTCCTCGAAGGCGAGTTTTGGACCGGTGGTGATCACCAGGTAGTCGTACTCGAGACGGCTCGCATCCGCCAAGCTGAGCACGTTGTGCTCGGCATCGATCGCGGTGACGGGCTGCTCAAGCCACTCGATCCCGTGAGCGGCGAGCGGCTCGCGCATCGCGACCCGCGTCTGCTCCTTCTCGCGCCAGCCAACAGCCACCCAGGGATTCGACGGGGTGAACTCGAAGTACGGTGAGGAGCCGATGAGCGTGATGCGGTGCGCACGGCCGAGACGCTTGCGCAAGCCGTACGCGGCCGGAACCCCGCCGAGACCGGCACCGATGATCGCTATATGTGCCATGACAACCCCCTAAGGAGAGCTTCTCCGAGGCGAGTGACTCGCCAGGCCACCGCAAATCGCCGCCCGTCACTCATGGGAGGCCCCTGCGTCCGCGCCTGCTTCGTGCCGCTTCAGATGCGCGTAATAGAGAACCGGAATCACCACCAGCGTCAGCAGCGTCGAGACGAAGATGCCGAACAGCAGCGATATGGCGAGCCCGTTGAAGATCGGGTCCGACAGAATGAACACGGCCCCGAGCATTGCGGCCACCGCAGTCAGCACGATCGGCTTGGCGCGGGTCGCCCCGGCGCGCACCACAGCCTCCTCGGGCGAGTAGCCGGAGCGCACCGCACCGTCGATGAAATCGACCAGCAGGATCGAATTGCGCACGATAATACCGGCGAGCGCGATCATGCCGATCATGGAGGTTGCGGTGAACTGCGCACCAAGCAGCGCATGCCCCGGCAGCACCCCGATGATGGTCAGTGGAATCGGCGCCATGATCACCAGCGGCACGAAGTACGAGCCGAACTGCGCCACGATCAACAGATAGATCAGTGCCAGCCCGACCGAGTAGGCGATGCCCATGTCGCGGAAGGTATCGTAAGTGATCTGCCACTCACCGCCCCATTTGATCGCGAACACGTTGGGGTTCGATGGCTGACCGATGAAATGCTGTACGACATGCACGCCGGCTGGCGGATCGCGATTGAGCTTGGCGGCGATCGAGAACATCCCATAAAGCGGGCTGTCGAGCCGACCGGCCATGTCGCCGGTCACGTAGGTGACGGGCAGCAGGTCACGATGGAAAATCGGCTGCTCCCAGGTGCGCCGCTCGATGCGCACGACCGAGGAGAGCGGTACGAGTGCGCCGCTCGCGGCCCGTACCCGCAGCGCGAGCACCTTCGAGATGCGCGCCTGATCGGCCGGGGAGAGTTCAAGGCGCACCGGGATCGGCGCGCGCTCGCGCCCGACATGCACGTAGGTGGCGTCGTAGCCGTGCAGAGCGAGCGCCACGGTGCGCACGACTGCCGCCTGTGACACCCCGAGCAGCGCCGCCTTCTGCCGCTCGACATGCACCACCAGCCGCGGCGCCGGGGCGTCCACGGAATCGTCGATGTCGACAATACCCGCAGTGTGCTCGAACACCTTATGCACCGCGAGTGCGATCTGGCGCTGCTTGGCGTAGCTCGGCCCGTAGATCTCGGCGACGATCGGCGCCTGCACCGGCGGCCCCGGCGGAATCTCCACCACCGAGATCGCGGCGCCATAGCGACGCGCCACCTGCTCGAGCTTCGGCCGCACCGCCAGCGCAATCGCATGGCTCTCGCGATGCCGATCGTCCTTCGGCACCAGCTCGACGGCGATCTCCCCGAGCCGCGGACTGTGGCGCAGATAGTACTGGCGCACCAGCCCGTTGAAATTCACCGGCGCCGCGGTGCCAGCGTAGACCTGATAGTCACTGACATCGGGCGTACGGGCGAGCACCTGCGCAAGCTCATCGAGCACGTGCGCGGTCCGCTCGACCGGTGTGCCGACCGGCATGTTGACCACCACCTCGAACTCCGACTTGTTGTCGAAGGGCAGCATCTTCAGCACCACCGCCTCGAGGACCACCAGGGCCACCGCGAGCATGATCGCCGCGCCGATTCCGGCGTACAGCCAATGGCGGCGGCGGCGCCCCTGCGGACCGGCGAGAAAGGGTCCGACCACGCGCTGAAACAGTCCGAGCAGCGGCAGTTGCTGGCGATGCTCGAGCGGATCGATATGAGATTTGCTCAACAGCTTGCGGCACAGCCAGGGCGTAAACATCAACGCGACGCCGAGCGAGAGCAACATGCCCGAGCTGGCGTTGATCGGGATCGGGCTCATGTAGGGCCCCATCATGCCGCCGACGAACGCCATCGGCATCAGCGCCGCGATGACCGTGAATGTGGCGAGGATCGTCGGTCCGCCGACTTCATCGACCGCAACTGGAATCAGGTCGCTCAGCGTGCCGCCACCGAGGCGCATGTGACGGTGGACGTTCTCAACGACCACGATCGCATCGTCGACCAGAATGCCGATTGAAAAAATGAGTGCGAACAGCGATACCCGATTGATGGTGAAGCCCCAGGCCCACGAGGCGAACAGCGTCGCCATCAGCGTGACGCCGACCGCTGCTCCGACCACCAGAGCCTCGCGCCGACCCATGGTGAGGACCACGAGCAGCACGACCGAAAGGGTCGCTTCGAAGAGCTTCTCGATCAGCTCCATCGCCTTCTGATCGGCGGTGTGTCCGTAATTGCGGGTCACGGTCACATGCACCCCGGTGGGGATGTACGTGCCGCTGAGCTGCTGCATGCGCTGCATGACCGCATTGGCGATGGTGCTGGCGTTGGTGCCGCTTTTCTTGGCAATGGCAATCGTCACCGCCGGCGCGTAGCTCACCTTGGGCAGATGTCGCACGGCGGCACCTGCGCCGGTACCGAACCAGACGTAGGAGTGCGGCGCATCGGGCGCCGCCGACACCTGGGCAACATCCGTGAGGTAGACCGGCTGGCCGTTGTGCACGCCCACGACCAGACTGGCAACATCGGCGCGGCCGGCGAGGAACGTGCCCGCCTGCACCGGGACCACCCGATCGGCACCGATCAGATCACCGGCCTGACGAACGAGGTTCGAGGCCTGCAGGGCACGGGCGACCGCGCCGGCTGACAACCCGTACGCGGCCAGCCGCCCCGGCTCGAGACGCACGCGCACGATGCTCTGCGGGGCGCCGATCGTGTACACCTTGCGCGTACCGGGAATGCGCTTTAACTGCGTCTCGATCGAGTGTGCCACCTGGCCGAGCTGATAGGAGCCGTAGCGCTGCTCGGTGCTCCACAGCGTGAGCGTGACGATGGGCACATCGTTGATCCCCATCGGCTTGATCACCGGTGGCAACACCCCCGCGCTCGGCGGCCACAGATCGCGATGTGAGTAGATCGCGTTGTACAGGCGCACGAGCGAGGGGTTGCGCAGCTGGCCGACCTTGAACTGCACGCCGATCACGGCGAGCCCCGGCTGCGACTCGGAGAAAATGTGCTTCACGCCCGAGACTTCCCCGAGCACCTGCTCCATCGGCGTGGTCACCTGGCTGGCCACCTGCCTCGCCGAGGCACCGGGGTAGGGAATGAAGACGTTGGCGAACGTGACGTGGATCTGCGGGTCTTCCTCCCGCGGCGTGATCGCCAGGGCAAACAGCCCAAGACCGACTGCGAGCAGCGCCAGCAGCGGGGTGATCTGATTGTGCAGGAATCGCCGGGCGAGACGCCCGCTGAATCCCAGTTCGGTGCTCACTGCGCGCTCCCGGTGAGCACCGGGAACGGCGCGAGGCGGCGCATCGCTGCAAGCGGATCGAGTGCCACCCGCTCCCCGGGGGTGAGGCCGGCAAGCACCTCGACCTGATCGCCCACCGGCTCACCGAGCCGGACCTGCTGCAGCAGTGTCTCGCCGTTGGATTCGACCAGATAAACCGCCGTCACTGCGCTGCGGTGCACGACCGAGCGCTGTGGCACGAGCAGTTGCGCCCGCTCGCCAGTATCGAACGCGACGCGTACGAGCATACCTGGGGACAGGCCGTGCAGATTGGCGGGCAGCGCCAGGTGTACGCGGAACGTGTTCGATTGCGCCGATGCCACCGGGAACACCGTGACGTGCGCCGCATTGATGCTCTGGCCGTGCACCTCGATTGCCGCTTTGCCCAAGGCGCGGACCGTGTTGGCCAGTGACTCCGGTATGCTCGCCACCACGCGCAGCGACTGTAGTGAGGCGATACCGAGCAGCGGTGCGCCGGGCGCAACCGCCTCGCCCACCTGCACCAGGCGGCGGGTGACCACACCGGCATAGGGAGCACGGATCTCGGTGTAATCGACACCCTCGCTGGCGCTCGCAACCGCCGCGCGCGCACTGTGCAGATCGGCAAGCGCCGCATCGCGCGCCGCGGTCACCTGATCGAGATCGGCCTTGGGCACGACCTGTTGATCGTACATGGCGCGGATGCGCCGGTAGCGCGCCTCGGCTTCCGTGGCGCGCGCCTGAGCGGCGCGCAGTGCGGCGCGCGCCTGGCCGAGGCCGGCACGCTGAATGGTGGCGTGCAGTCTCATCAGCAATGTGCCGGCGGACACGGCGTCGCCCACATGATGATAAATCGCCGCCACTCGGCCCGCAGTCTGTGCGGTGAGCGTCGCGCGATTGACTGCCTGCACGATGCCGTCGAAGCGCCACCTAAGCGGGGCTCGCTCGAACCGCACGCGCACCGAGGCAAGCGGCGGGGCGCTCGCGCTCGGCTGCGGCGCGCGGTGCGCGCTGCAGGCAGCCAGTGCGCCGCTCGCGGCGCACGCCAACACGACAGCATGCAATCCACGCCCGTTCATCGCGGCCTCCCGGACTGTCAAAACGCGGCGCCCGGCTTGACGCCGAGGCGTTTGAGAATCCTCGCCAGCGGACAAAATCCGCTGAAGGCCGCCTGCAGCATGTTTGCGCCCACAAAGGCCGGCACGAGCAACCACCAGGGGCTCACCAGCCAGCTCAACACGACGCCGATCAATACGAAACAACCTGCAAACGCGAATACCATCCGATCGATTGACATAGCGTCCTCCCGTGAGGTGAGCGAATACGGATCTTCAGACCGCGAGGTAGTATATTAGCATTTCCTAAATTAGCAAGTGGCGATTTAAAAACGACTGGTTTACACTTCGTGGCAGATGCGAATGACACCGCAGCCAACTGGTGCGAAAAGCCGAAAATCCGGGTTGCACTCCGGAGGGACGCTCGAACGTGCGGCTCGCGATATGCAACCGCACTGCCGGGCCGCCGCGGGCGTCCTGCGGGCGCTCGGCAACGAGCAACGCCTGATGATTCTGTGTCATCTCGTGCCCCAGCCACTGTCGGTCGGTCAGCTGAATGAGCGCGTGCGGCTCAGCCAGTCTGCGCTCTCGCAGCATCTCGCGGTGCTGCGCAAGGCGGGCATGGTGCGCACCGAACGGCAGTCCCAAACGGTCTATTACTCGCTGGCACCCGGGGTCGTGACGCGCCTGCTCGCGATCCTGCACGAGGAATTCTGCGGTATCTGATCCCCCGAAGCTCAATACGCGCTTTCCACCGCGCGCAGGCGAAGGGCGCAGCCGCCCGCTGAGGCGCCGCATGCACGGGGTCCGCTGGCGGGGCTTACGCGCCGGTCAGGCGATGCGGCGCGGCTTACCCAAAGCTGAAGCAGGAATAGGCTTTGCCGCCGATCCGGCCGCGAAAATCGGCTCGTGCCGGATCGTCCCCGGCGGCGCCGGCGACGACCATCAGAGGGAGCAGATGCTCCTCGCGCGGGTGGCAGGCGCGTGCGCCAGGCGCGGCGCGCCAGTCAATCAGACGACGGCGCCGCTCGAGCGGATCGGTGGCGGTGACGGTCTCGTTGAGCCAAGCATCGAACGCGCCCGACCCGCCCTCCCCGCCGTCGAAAATCGCGCGCAGGTTGTGGTAACTGCTGCCGCTGCCGATGAGCAGCACCTGCGCCTCGCGCAGCGGCGCGAGTGCCGTGCCGATCGCCAGGTGCCTCGCCGGATCGAGACCGGCCTGCAAAGAGAGCATGACCACCGGAATGCGCGCGGGCGGATCGATGATGAGCATCGGCACGAACACACCGTGGTCGAAGCCGCGCGCGCCGTCACGGGCCGCGGCAATGCCGGCGGACTCGAGCAGCCCGGCAACCCGTTCGGCCAGCTGCGGCGCACCGGGGGCCGGATAGCTCAAGCGGTAGGTGTGGGGCGGGAAGCCGTAGTAATCGAACAGCATCGGCGGCGCCGGCGCGGTGCTCACGGTCGCGACCGCCTCCTCCCAGTGCGCAGAGACCATTACGATGGCGCTCGGGGGGCTCGGCAGGCGCGCCAGCAGACCCGACAGGTACCCCCTCAGCCCCTCGTAGGCGTGTGGACCGAACGGTTCGGGAAACTCCATCCAGAAACACGGACCGCCGCCGTGGGTGAGATACACCGTCGGCTGGCGTTGAACACGGCTCATGCAGCGCTCCTTCGGATCAGTGGCAGCCATGCTAGCATCGCGGCACGATGCGCCACGAGAGCCGCAGGCGGGCCGCGCCGCAGACCCCACCGGTCGTACCGGGCGTCCCGGTGCGTCTCGGGGAGCGGGTGTGGCGGCTGACCTGCACCAATGCGGGATTGATGACCGGCCCGGGCACGAACAGCTATTTCGTGGGCGAGGCGGATCATTGGCTGCTCATCGACCCCGGACCGCTCGATGCGACCCACATGCAGGCACTGCTCAGTGCAGCGCCCGGCCCGATCCGTCAGATCCTGGTCACTCACACCCACGCGGATCATTCACCGGCGGCCGCAGCACTGCAGCAGCGCACGGGCGCGCAGCTGCTCGGACGGTTGAGCCTGCACCGGCACGGCCAGGACCTGAGTTTCGTTCCCGACCGGGAGCTCTGCGACGGTGAGCTGATCAGCCTCGGCGCACAGGGCGGCCTGCGCGCGCTGCACACCCCCGGGCATGCCTCCAATCACCTGTGCTATCTGCTCGAGCCGGAGCTGCTGCTGTTCACCGGGGATCACATCATCCAGGGCTCGACCGTCGTGATCGATCCGCCCGATGGCAACATGAGCGATTATCTCGCCTCCCTGAAGCGGCTGCTCGTGACCGACCTCAACGCCCTCGCACCCGGGCATGGCACGCTGATGAGCGCCCCGCACGAAGCGCTGTGCGCCCTGCTTGCACATCGCCTGAACCGCGAGTCACGGGTATTCGAGGCGCTGAGTCCGGATGCGCCCGCGCCGCTGGGCAGGCTCGTCAAGCGAGTGTACTCGGACGTACCCCGTGGCTTGCACGCGCTGGCCGAGCGGTCTCTGCTCGCGCACCTGCTGAAGCTCGAGACCGACGGACGCGCACGGCGGGACGGCCAGCAATGGCTCGCCCGGCCCTGAGGCGCACGAGTCAACCCGCGGCACGCTCGAAGCGTTGGGTGAGGCCGAGCACCACCGGCATCACCAGCAGCACCAGCGGCAACTGGACCACGGCACCGGCGATGATCGCGATCGCCAGGGGCTGGAGCATCTGATCTCCCGAACCGCTGATGGCCGCCCCGAGCGGCACCAGCGCCAAAATCATCGCCAGAGTGCTCATGGTAATCGGGCGCAGCCGATTGAGAGCCGCCTCGTAGAGCGCGGCGCGCGGCGGCAGAGTCTGCGCCAGCATCTGGTATTCGGACACGTAGAAGATCGCCATCTCGGTGGAAATGCCGACGATCATCACCATGCCCATCATTGCGGTGATGTTCAGTTCGACCCCGGTCAGCCACAGACCGACGAACACCGCGCCGGTGGAGATGAGCGAGCTGACGATGATCACGATCGGAATACTGAAGCGTTCGTAGAGGAACAGCAGCAGAATGATCTCCGCCGCCAGCGCCGCGCCGAACACGCGGATCATGCCGTGCACGGCGAGCTGCTCCTGCTTGTACTGGCCGCCCAGCCGGTACATGACCCCGGGCGGCAGCAGCCCGGGCCGGTTGAGCACGTGCATGACGCCCTGGATGGTCGTGCTGAGCGCGTAACCCCCACCGATCTCCGCGGTCACGGTCACGATCTGCGCGAGGTTGTCGCGCGTGAGCTCCGGCTGCCCGGCCACGAAGCGTACCGTAGCAACGCTCGAGAGCCGCAGCATCCTCCCGCTCGGGGCACGGATCGGCAGATTACCGAGCTGGCTGCGATAGATCCGCCGCTCCGGCGGACTCAACCACAGGCGTACCCCGATATCCTGCACGGTACCGAGGTAGCGCGTCACGACCGCTCCGTGCAGGTAGTGATACACCTGGCTGCGCACGTCGGCCACCGTCAAGCCTTCCATGGCAGCGGCGGCCGGATTGACGTGTATGTCGAGCGCATCGCCGGCCGGCACCACCCCGTCGATCACCGAGGCCGGTTCGATGCCCGGCACGTGTCGGATCGCCTTGGCGACCCGCACGGCCACCGCACCGAGGACCGCGGGGTTCTTCGCGCTGAGGGAGATGACCACCGGCTGACGTCGCCCGACCATATCGCCGATCATGTCACCCATCAGCTGGTGGGTATCGAAATCGATCCCGGGCACGTCGGCGGCCACTTTGCGGCTGATCTCATCCATCACCTTCCAGATATCCGGGCGCTTGCTCCCCGGAATGAGCCGCACGAAGAAGTCCCCCTGGTACGCCTCGTTCAGATCCCCGCCCAACCCCGCGCCGGTGCGCCGGGAATAGGTGTAGACGTACGGATCCTGGTGCAGGATGTTCTCGACTTCCTCCAGTTCGCGATTAGTCTCGGTGAGGGAGGTGCCTGGCGCAGCCTGATAATCCAGCACGAAACCACCTTCGTCCATCCGCGGCAGGAAGCCGCTGCCAACGTTGCGGTATGCGACGTAGCCGACGAGTATCAGCGCGCCGAGCGCTGGCACGAGCAGCAAGGGCCGATCAAACAGCCGCCCGAGCGCCCTGCCGTGCAGGCGCTTCAGCGTCGTCTCCTTGCCGTGCGAGGGGTCATGGAAAGTCTTGAAGTCGATCAGACCCCGCGCCAGCAGCGGCACCGCAAAGGCGGTGAGGATGAGCGAGATGATCAGAGCCGAGGCCATCGTCAGGGACAGGAACTTGAAAAACGCCCCGGTGATACCCGAGAGAAACGCCAGGGGAATGAAGATGATGATCGTGGCGAGGCTCGAGCCGAACAGCGGGGAGAGGAATTCGCGCGCCGCGATCAACACCCCCTGATGCGGGTTCGCCAGCCCCGGCACGCCGGTGCGGCGGGCGATGTGCTCGATCATGACGATCACATCATCGATCAGCAGACCGATCGCCGCGGCAATGCCGCCGAGGGTCATGATGTTGAAGGTCATGCCGAGCAGCGAGAGCAGCAGCACCGTGATCAGCACCGACAGTGGCACCACCAGCATCGCCACCAGCGTCACCCGCCAGTTGCGCAGAAATGCGAGCAGCACCAGCGCCGCGAACACCAGACCGATCAGAATCGCCTCCTCGAGCGCGGCGATCGAGGAGCCGACCATCTGGGTCTGGTCGTACCACTTGTACAGATGGATCGAACTCGGCTGCGTCTTCATGAAGGCATCGAGACGCTGTTTGACCTTGCGTGCGAGGCTGATCGAGTCCGCCGTGTCCTGCTGATACACATCGAACGTGACCGCCGGCTTGCCATTGTCATCGACCAGCAGCCATTGCGGCACGGTGCCCATGCTGATCTTGGCGATCGAGCCGAGCCGCACGATGCTGTTCGTGGCGGTGCGCAGCGCCACGTGGCGCACCGAGCGCAGCGAGGTGAACGCGTTGTCGTTGATTGCGAGGTAGAGCAGATCGTTATCCTCGAGTCGCCCGACCGCCTGCACGACGTTGGTCTGGGCGAGCGCCTGCGACACCTGCGCCAGCGTCAACCCGTAAGCGCTCAGCTTCTCCTCGTTGACTGATACCTGCACCTCGGGCGTCTGGCCGCCGAGCACGCCGACGCGGCGCACGCCCGCAATGCCGGTCAGCAACGGCGTGATCTCGTATTGCGCCAACTGGCGCAGCGCAGTCGGCGGCACGGACTTGGAGATGAGCGCGTAGGACACGAACGGCATGATGACGTTCGGGCTCATCTGTATGACATCGTAGCTGGTGCCCTTGGGCAGGGAGGGCAGCTGCTGGGCGAGGGCCGCATCGACGGCAAGCAGAGCCTGCGTCATGTTCGAGCCCCACGGGAAATCCACGTAGATCTGCGCCGAGCCGCGCGAGGTCCGGGAACTGACGTCCTGCGCGCCCGGGATCGCTCGGGTCACCCGCTCCAGTGGCTCGGTCACATCCACCAGCATCTGCCGCGCGGGCATGCTGCCCGTGCTCACCTCGATGCGGATGCGGGGAAAACTGGTGACCGGAAACAGGCCCACCGGCAGCGCGATAGCCGCGAACACCCCGGCGAGAGCGAGTGCGAACGCAACGGTGAGGAGCGAGCGGCGGTGCCGCTCGACCCAGTCGGAAAAGCTCACTGTCCCGTCCCCGGGGCGCCCGGCTTGGCGATGCGGATGCGCATGCCGTTGTGCAGCTGATAATCGCCGGCCAGCACGACCGGAGCATGCGGATCGAGCGCCCCGGCGATGATGTCCTGATCATCATGTTCGTCGAGCACTTTCACCGGCACCTTGTGCGCGATGCCGTTCACCGCCTGCACCACATACGGCGCGCCTCGGTCATTGACGAGCAACGCCGCGTGCGGAACGAGAAAGCCGTGTACTTGCGCGGTGGTAATACGCGCCCGCGCAACTTCGCCGGGCATGATCTTGCCCGGCGGCAGCGCGATCTGCACCGGGACCAGACCGGTATTGGATATGCTCGCGGCGCCGCGCATGGCGACCCGCGCGGACAACCACTGCTCGGATCCGGCGGCCTGGACCTCGGCCGGATCCCCCGCCGACATGCCGGTGGCCTGGGCGGGCACGACGCCCGCGGCGAGCACCAGCCGGTCCGGGGAGGCGAGCGTGGCGAGCGCAGAGCCCTGCGAGACGATCGTGCCGGTCTCGGCGGTCAGCCCCGTGACCACTGCGGCGAACGGCGCACGCAGCACGGTGGGACCGCCGGCGCCAGTGGCCTTGAGCGCGGCGAGATTCGCCTCGGCATCGAGCTCGGCCTGCTGCGCGGCGGCGAGCTGCTGGTTGGTGGCGAGGTGCAGTCCGTACAGCTTGCGGGTACTGCCGAGCAGCGCCCGGGCCACCTTCAGCGCCGAGCGGGCCTGGTGGTAGGCCGCCGCGGACTGCGGACTCGGCAGCACCTCGAGCAGCGGCGCGCCGGCGCTCACCGGTTGGCCGACACGCACATAGACGGTGCCGACGACACCGCTTGCCGCTGCCATCAGCACACGCCCCCCGGTATTGCTCGGCTGCACAGTGCCGTAGGCGATCACGACGTGCGGCAGGCTCCCGGTGCGCAGCGGCGTCAACGTCACCTGCACACTCGAGGTCGAGTTGCCCGCCGCGCGGGCCGGCGCGGGCAACACGGCCACGGCGAGCGCAACACCAACGACCCCGGCAATCAATCGGCAGCTCATCGTCCTCATTCCTTCTCTGCGGCCGGAACAATACGAACCTGCGGCAAGCCGAGACCGAGCTCGACAGTCAAAGCGATGCGTGCCTGGCCGAGCGCGCTCGCGAGCGCATTGGCCTCGAGCCGGCGCGCCAACGCGGTACTCAGGTAATCGGTGAGCGAACGCTCATCGATGTCACCGCGGGCATAAGCGTGTCGGGCTGCGCGCGCCAGACGTTCGGCCGCCGCTTCGGCGCGGCGCGCCTGCTGCACGTCGCGATGCAGGCGATGGATCTGCGCGGCGAGACCCTTGACGGTGCCGACGGCGGCATCGAGTCGGGCTTGGTACTGCGCATGCAGCACCCGGCGGGTGGCGCGCGCGCTGCCGATCTGTCCCTGGTTGCGATCGAAGAGGGGCAGATCGAACTGCGCGGTGGGACCGCCGTTGCGCACGTTGCCGTTGTCCTGGTCCCACTGGGCACCGAGCACCAGGGCCGGAAACTGACCCATGATCGCGGTCCGCAGGTTCTCATCCGCCGAGCGATATCCCATGCGCAGCGCCACCAGGTCCGGGCGTCGCTCGGGCACCGTGGCGAGCAGCGGCGCGAGGTGGCGCGGCATGGCCCCGAGGTGCGGGGGCGCAATCGCGAAGCGCACCGAGGGGGCGAGTCCGAGCAGAGCATCGAGGCCCTGCCATGCGCGCAGTTCGGTCAACTGCAGACTGGCCAGATGCTGATCGGCGGCGGCCTTGGCGGCCAGGATCGGCGCGAGCGAGGATCTATCGAGGCTGCGGCTCGCGGCGGCCGCGCGCGCCGCGCGCGCCTCCGCATCGAGCAATCGCACCTCGCGGCGGCTGGCGCGCAGCGAGTCCCGTCCCCAGTACAGATCGAGTGCGAGCACCCGCGCCTGCTGCGCCACCTGCCACTGCTGCCACAGCAGCTCGGCGTTGACCTGCTCGAAGGCAAAGCGGGCGGCCTGCACACGGGTATGGTAGGTCAGCAGCGCCTTGACATCCGCCGAGAGCGTCGCCGTCCAGCTCGGTGCGACCCCCGCCCCGCCGAGCTGCGGTTCGTAGACCAGGCCCGCCACCGGATTCGGCAGCAGCGAGGCCTGCAGCAGACTGGCCTGTGCGCCGGCCAGATCGCCTCGCTCGGCGCGCAGCGCCGGATCGTTCATGACCGCGAGCAGCCCGATGTCATCGATGCCGAGCGGCTTGCTGACATCGATGCGCCGGGGCGCCTTGCCAGGGCCCATCGGCGGCACCACCGTTCGCAAGCCCGTCAGCCGGGTGGCGAGGTTCGGGCCGCGCGCGAGCGGCAGGGCATGATAGGTCGCGCAGCCACCGATGAGCGCCGCAGCGGCCAGCACGCCCCAGCGAGCGCCCCGCAGAACCCCGGGGCGCAGCGCGCCCGCGCGGCAGGAGCCCCGCTGCGGTTCGCAGTTCACCGCGCGGTCGCCACCGCCTGTCCGATTCATCTCTACTTCCATTGCTCCCGATTATCGTATGCAGCGCCCCAGCGCGCTGCCCGGCCGGCGCGCACACAGTGCCAGGGATTGCTGACCAAGTCCTGACGAGCGCTCCGGGCGGGCCACGCGGATAATAGGCAGGGCACGGATCCTCTGAGGACGACGCGAGCGCCATGAGAGTACTGCTGGTCGAGGACCACGCGGCCATCCGCGAGATGATCGCCGATCATCTGCGCGAGCGCGGCTTCGCGCTCGATGCGGTCGATCGCGCCGAGCCGGCGCTCGCCGCCGCGCGCGTCGCTCCCATTGACGCGGTGGTGCTCGATCTCGGTCTGCCCGACATGGACGGCCTGCAGCTGCTCGCCGCGCTGCGCGCGCTGCAACCGCAGGTGCCGGCGATCATCGTCACGGCGCGCGACGGGGTGGAGGCGCGGCTGCGCGGGCTGAACTCCGGGGCCGATGACTACATCGTCAAGCCATTCAATCTACTTGAACTGGAGGCGCGGCTGCGCGCGGTACTGCGTCGCGTCGGTACCCGGCGCGAGACCCGCTACAGCCTCGGGGGCGTGACCTTCGACACGGTCACGCGGGAGGCGAGCGCCTTTGGCAAGCCGCTCGAGCTCACGCGCCGCGAAGCGGCGCTGCTCGAGGAGTTGCTGCGGGTCCCCGGCCAGGTGATCACCAAGGACCGCCTGGAGGACCGGCTGTATGCGCTCGAGGATGCCGGCAGCACCAACGCGCTCGAGGCGGCGGTATCGCGCCTGCGCCGCAAGCTTGCGAACGCACAGGCGGCGCTCTCGATCGAGACCAAGTGGGGCATCGGCTACCGGCTGGTCGAGGCGCAGGCGCGATGAACCGCGCGCACAGTCTGCGCCTGCGGCTGCTCGGGGTGATGTTCGCGCTGTTTGCGCTCGGACTCGCTGCCTCGTTTGCCTCCTATCGCCTCGAAGTGCACAACATCATCGCTGGCCTGCACGCGCGCACGCTGCAGAACCAGGCCCGCGAGCTCCTCGATGCGCTGCACTTCGGCGCCGGCGAAGCGGTGCAGGTCCGCCTGCCGAGGGATTGGCGGCGCGTCTATGCCAACCCCTCGCGCGAGTTCACCTTCACGGTGTTCGGCGCCGATCACCGCCCCCTTGCCTGGTCGTCCAATCTCACCCACCCCCTGCCCTACATCCCCGTCGATACCCGCGGACCGGTCGGCCCGGTGGAATTCATCGGCGTCGGCGCCGGCAAACAGCCGATCGTCTCGGCTCGGGCCGCGGGCGGCCGCAGCATCGTGGTCGCGCGCCGGAACATAAGCCGCGACACGCTGGTCGACAGCCTGTTCGAGGAGGATTCCGAGCACGTCTCGGTACTCATCGTTTTCGCCTTGATCGCCCTCGGACTGATGTGGCTGATCAGCGGCTGGAGCCTGCAGCCGATCGAGCGTGCCTCGCGCGAGGCGGCTCGGGTCGGACCGCAGCAGCCGGATCTGCGCATCTCCGCCGGCGGCCTGCCGCGGGAGATTCAGCCGCTGGTCGAGGCGGTCAACGGTGCGCTCGATCGGCTCTCGCGTGCCTATGCCATCGAGCGGCGCCTGACGGCCGATGCGGCCCACGAGTTGCGCACCCCCCTCGCCGTGCTGAATCTGCGCCTGCAGCGCGCCCGCCTCACCGGCAGCACGGACTGGCCGGCAGTCGAGCGCGAACTGAGTCAGATGGGGCATCTGATCGACCAGTTGATCGATCTGGCCCGCAAGGAGTCGCTGTCCTATGAGCGGCTCGATGCGCCCCTGCCGCCGGTCAACCTCTCGCGGCTGACACGCGAGGCGGCCGCACAGGTTCTGCCGTTGATAGAAGCGCAGGGTCGGCGGCTCGAAGTACACGTGCCCGCTGCGGTGCGCATACGGGGCCGCGACGATGATCTGCGCGACATGGTGCGCAATCTTCTCGACAATGCACTCATCCACGGCCGTGGCACCGTGAGCGTGCGGATCATCCCTTCGCCGCAGGACGGCGGGATGCTCAGCATCGAGGTGCGCGATGAGGGTCGGGGCGTACCGGCCGGTCAGGAGGAGTCGGTATTCGAGCGATTTCACCGCATCAATGCGCAGGCGCCCGGCTCGGGACTGGGCCTGGCGATCGTGCGACAAGTCGCCCGCAGCCACGGTGGTGACGCGCGTTTCGTGCCCGGTCAGGGCTGCATCATCGTCCAGCTGCCGCAGGCCGCGGACGAGCACCCGGAGCGGGCGCGCAGCCGGTTGAAAACCGCGCACGATGCCCCGATCTCCGTCGGGATGCCCACGGAGTCGAATCATGATCGAAGTCAACCTGACCACATTTGAGCAGGAAGTCATTGCAGCCTCGCGCGAGGTTCCCGTACTGGTGGATTTCTGGGCACCATGGTGCGGCCCTTGCCGCGCACTCGGCCCGGTGCTCGAGCGACTCGAAGCGGCCTACGGGGGGCGCTTCAAGCTGGTCAAGGTCAACTCCGATGAGAACCCACAGCTGTCGCAGCAGTTCATGGTGCGCAGCATCCCCTACGTGCTGGCGTTCGCCGACGGCAATCCCGTCGACGGGTTCGTCGGGGCGCTGCCGGAAAAAGAGGTGCGCAGCTTCCTCGATCGCCTGCTGCCCGGGTCAAGCGAAGCGGAGCGGCGCCGGGCGCACCAGCTGATCGGTGCGGGCGATTTCACCGCCGCGATCGCGGTACTGCGTGCCCTAATCGAGACCGAGGCGAGTCATGATGAAGCGCGACTCGATCTGGCCGATGTGCTACTGAATCGCCTGCCGCAGGGCGCGGATGCGCAGCAGCTCGATGAGGCCGAACATGCGCTCGCAACCCTCGGCGCGAGCGGTCAGGCCGATGCGCGCTGCGCAGCGCTCAAGGTGCGGCTCGCGAGCCTGCGCGAGGCCGCATCGCTACCCGATCTGGCAACGCTGCGCGCACAGGTCGCCGCCAACACCAATGATCTGCGAGCCCGCTCGGCGCTCGCCCACCGGCATATCGCCGACGGCGCACTCGACAAGGCGCTCGAGGAGTTGCTCGAGGTCATCAAGCGCAACCGCAACTACGACAACGGTGCCGCCCGGCAGACCTTCCTATCCGTGCTCGAGCTCGCCGCGGATCGGCCAGCCATGGTCTCTGATTACCGCAAGCGCCTCTCGATGATTCTGAACTGACTGAGACCGCGGCGAATCCCGAGCGCTCGCCTCCGCGGCCCCGCGGCAAGGCCGCGGAAGCACCTCGATCCTCCAACACCGCCGGGGGCAGATCCCGCCGGCGGGCGCAGACCGCAAGCTCTGCCACGAACGCGCACGACACTGCGTTCACCCCGGCCGTGCAAACACCGGCCGGCGATCTCGTCAAAGTCGGCGACTCCACCGCAAGTATGGGCACAGATTCGCGACCCGATGCGGTAAACAGACAATCCGCAGACACTGTGACAACCTGTCAGTGATCGACCTGTCACGACCCTCGAAGCGGCAAACGGTGAACCCGACGCCGCCGCACGCATCCTGCGAGGATCTCAGCGGCGCCCGCACAAGAGGCCAGAGTGCTCGCGGTCTCAGCATCGGCAGGACGCTCAGACCTGCTGGCGGCATGCGGTCCGCAACGGAGGAAAATGCCGCCCGGCGGCCCGCGGCCAAACGCCGCGGAGCCCTCGTTCGGTCCGGGGGATCAGTGGATCCTATTGAGGCCCGATGCCGTGCGCAGCACCCTTAAGCAGTGCGTCGACTTCGGCTTCGGCCTTCAGCCAGTCCTGTTCTTCCCCACCCGGCGCGAAGCCGCGGCGCTCGGCGTGAAAATACGCCGCCTGCGCAATCATGGCGCGCCGCACCTCGACCGTGACGCTCGTGACTGTCGGGGTTGAATTGCCTTTCGGCTTGGCACGCTGCGTCCGGCGCGCGGGCGCTTTGGGCGCAGCGGCCTGTTCGGCTTTGGGCGCGGGGGTCGAATCGGAACGTCGAGTCGCCATAAGTCCTCCTCAGGTTGGCTCCGTGCGCGAACCGCGGCACTAGCCTGTGTCCCCCCCTTTTCGGCTGACGAAATCGCCCGCCGACGCGACAGGCCTACAGGATAGGCCCGAAGTGTTGTCGCGCCAACCCCGCACGCTGCGATTTGTCCGCCTCCTCGCCTGTCCGCGGACTGTCCGCTGTCCGCGACGCGGACACTCCGGCCCGCCACGATTCAGCGAGCCTTCCGGAATTTCCTCCTTCTCTTCAATGACTTGCCTGCGCGCGATCCGGCTGGCACGTCGTGTGCTATCGCTGTATCAGCCATGAGCATCCTAGACCTGAAAAACCCGCGTCCCGCCGCCGAGCGCTCGGCAGCGGTCAGCCCCATTCGGAACACCGCAGCACCGGACATCGCGGCCGAGGAGCGCCCGCCATCGGGCGGGGTGTGCCTGGAGGTCACCGACCGCGGCAGCGGGCTCAGCGAGCAGGCGCTGCGCGATGCGCTGGTGCCGTTCTTCTCCACCAAGTCCTCCGGCACCGGTCTCGGTCTGACACTCTGCCGTGAGATCGTCGAGGCGCACGGCGGACGGTTGACCATTGCCAACCGTCCCGATGGCGGGGCGGTCGTCGCGGTGCATCTGCCATAATCCGACCCTCGCCGCCAAACCGCGCGCGGCGCAGCATCGGAGCGCTGCGGATGCCGGCTACCGTCACGTCCTTGCGTCAAAGCATTCTCTCGACGCTGCTGCAGACCAAACCGGCGCAGTTGCCCTGGCGGGTGCTGCTGCGCAACACCGTGGCCGTGGTGCTGCCGCTCGCCTGGGCCATCGCCACCGGCCAGCTGCTCGCCGGCATCGCCATCGCGGTCGGCGCAGTAGTGACGATGTATTCCGATCAGCCGGGCCCCTATCGCCAGCGCCTCGCACGGCTGCTCGCGGTGTCTGCCGCCGGCGGCGTCGCGACCTTCCTCGGCCTCACGCTGAATCACCACCTGCCCGCACTGCTGCTCGCCGCTTTGCTTGTCGGCTTCTCCGGCGCTCTGCTCGTCACCTTCGGCGATGCCATCGCTCGGGTGGGTATGACGGCCATGGTGCTGATGGCGATCGCGACCGATCTGCCTGCGCCAAGCTTCATAGCCGCCCTGCAGCTGACCGCCGAGGTCACTGCGGGCGGTTTGCTCCTCACCCTATTCTCCATCGCAGCCTGGCCGCTGCAGCGCTACGGCCCGGAACGCGAAGCGCTCGCGACGGTGTATCGCGGACTTGCCGCCATGGCCCGCGGCGGCAGCCGCGAGAGCGGCGCCGCGCTCGAGCTCACCGAAGGGATGACCGGGTTGCAACACACCCTGTTCGGCCCGCACCGCGCGCGCGGTCCGGTGATGGATTATTTCGGCGTGATGCTCGAGCTCGCCGAGCGCGCCCGCCTTGAGCTCACCGCACTCGAGGCGACGGAGCCCGGCACGCACATCGCACCGCTGATCCAGCAGCAAGGCGCAGCGCTACTCGAGGCCATCGCGAGCGTCATTCGCGCCGGCTCCGATCCGCAGCGCGCCATGCACACCGCGCTCGGGCGGTTGCAGAGCGCCGAGCGCAGCGCCGTCGAGCACGAGTGGGCGCTGCCAGAGGGGCCTTGGCATCACTTCCAGGCGCTCAGCGGTCAGCTGGCCGCCGCGGTCCGTAACGCCGAGCGCGCCGGCTCACAGAATCTGCGCAGCGCGGCCGCCGAGGATCTACAACTGCCCCGAGCGCTGCGGCCGCAGTCCCCGCTCGCCATCCTGGCGGCCAACCTCACCCCCCGCTCCGCAGCTTTCCGCCACGCCGTGCGCAGTGCGGTGTGTTTCTCCTTCGCCCTGTGGCTCGGGCGGGTGCTGCCCGTGCAGCACGGCTACTGGATGCCGATGACCGTGGCGATCGTGCTGCGCGCCGATTACGCGGCCACATTCAGCTACGGGCTGCTACGCGTGGTCGGGACCGTGCTCGGACTGCTGCTGACCACTGCGCTGATTCATGTGCTGCCGACAAGTGCCTGGGTGCACCTGGCGGTGCTGGCGCTGCTGTGCGCCGGATTTCGCTATTTCGGCAATGTGCACTATGGCATTGCGGTTGCCTCGCTCACCGGCTTGGTGGTGCTGCTACTGGCGTTCGTCGGGGAGGCTCCGGAGCCGACCGTGATGGCCCGCCTGATCGACACGGTGATCGGCAGTGCGATCGCACTCGCCGCCTATGGTCTGTGGCCGACTTGGGAAAAGGGACGCACGCGAGAAACTCTGGCGCAGATGCTGCGCGCCTACGCCGAGTACCTTGCGGCCCTCGCCGGTGGCGACGCGCAGGCGCGCCGCGATGGTCGACAGAGCGCTCGGGTGGCTCGTGTCAACGCCGACGCGTCTGTGAAACGCCTGCTCGCCGAGCCCGCCACGCCGCCAGCGCTGGCAGAGCTCGCCCAGTCGCTGCTCACCAACGGCAACCGTCTGGCACGCACCATCATGACGCTGGAGGCGCTTCTCGGCTACGCGAGCGAACCCGTTACCGCAGCGCCAATCGAGCCGTTCATCCGACAAAGCGTTAGCACGCTGCAGGAAGCTGCCGAGGCCTTGCGCACCCATCGAGAGCCTCGGGCGTTGCCGCCCATCCGCAGCACACAGCGCCACCTCGCCCGGGAACTCACGGCGGTGGACTCCGACCGGCGTGCCGCCGAAATTGCCGGCGCCTGCGATCGCCTGGTGGACAACATCAACACCCTGGCGCACATCGTCGCGCGCGCTCCGGCATACGCGCCGCAGGGCCAGCCCGCCTAGTGCGGCGCGTTCAGGGGTGCGCTGCCGGCCGCGCGCCGCGCCGGCGCGCTCCCGCCCCGTTCGTCTGACGACGTGCCGGTGCGGCGCTGCGTGCCATCTCGAGCTGCAGCTCACGCAGATAGCGGCGGAATTCCTTGCCGAGCACGGGGTGACCGAGCGCGTACTCGACGGTCGCCTGCAGATAACCGAGCTTGCTGCCGCAGTCGTAGCGGGTACCGGAGAAGCGATAGGCATACACCGCTTCCTCGCGCATCAGTGCGGCAATCCCGTCGGTGAGCTGGATCTCTCCGCCGGCGCCTCGGCCGATTTTCTCCAGATGTTCGAAAATCGACGGCGAGAGCACGTACCGACCCACCACCGCGAGGTTGGATGGAGCCACTTGTGGCTTGGGCTTCTCGACGATGCTGCGCACCCGGCTGGTCGCCGACTTGTCTGCTTCCACCGCCACGATGCCGTACTTATCGGTGTCGGCGCGCGGCACTGCCTGCACCCCGAGGACGCTCGCCCGCTTCGCCTCGTACACCTCGGCCATCTGCGCCAGACACGCCACTTCACTGCGGATCAGATCGTCGGCCAGGTGCACGAAGAACGGCTCGGCACCCACGGCCGGCTGCGCACAGAGCACGGCATGGCCGAGTCCGAGCGGAGCGGGCTGGCGGATGTAGATGCACGAGGCGTAGGACGGCAAAACGCTGCGAATCTGGTTCAGCAGACTGCTCTTGCCCTGCCGCTCGAGCAGCTGCTCGAGTTCCTGATCGGAATCGAAGTGATCCTCAATCGCGCGCTTGGCGGCACCGGTAATGAACACCAGTCGGGTCACACCGGCGGCGAGCGCCTCCTCGACCGCGTACTGGATGAGCGGCTTGTCGACCACCGGCAGCATCTCTTTGGGACTCGCCTTGGTCGCCGGCAGAAAGCGCGTACCGCGGCCGGCCACTGGGAATACCGCCGTGCGTATGATCGACTTTGGAGCTGTCCGCATACCTGAGTCTCCTGCAACCTGTGGATCCAGCCCACGCATGGGCCGCCGATGAGCTTTAGTGTAGCGCCCTGTTCAGCCGAGATCGTGACGATCGTCGTGCCCGGATCGATCCCGAATGGCCGTTGAATGCAGCCTGAACGGCCGCTCGGGCGGCTCTTGCCCGCGCCTCAATGCCGCCGGGCGCATGCTGTCCCAGGCGCGGCACTTCGGACAGCGCCAATACCACCCCACGCTGAGCAGACCGCATTCCTCGCACTGATACCGACCACCGGCCCCCCCGAGGCGCTGCAGCAGCAGTGCCAGCGAATAGGCCTCCGCCGCCGCTTCGCCCTGGGCGCCTTCGAGTTCTGCCAGACGTTGCAGCTGCTGCGGCGGCAGCGCACTCGAGAGCAGCACGGCGAGTTCACGCGGATTGACCTGGCCGGCGCGGTGCAACCGCTCGCGAAGCTCAGCGAGCACCTGGGTCGCCTCGCCCTGCGGTGCAAGCGCGAGCGCGCGCGGAATGACCTCGATCGCAAGGGCTGGATGCGCCTCGAGAATGTTCAAGTACCGCTCGAGCGCCACGGCGCGCTCTCCGCCCGCCTCGGCGAGGCGCGCCGAGAGCACCTGGGCTCGCGGTAGATCGTGCGCGCGGGCGCGCGCCTCCGCGAGCAGCGTTGCGGCCCGCGAGACATCCCCGTGGCGCAGCGCCTGCTCGGCCAATTCGCACACATAGTGCGCTGCGACCTGTGCGCGCTGCGCCTGAACCTGCGCCGGTAGCGCCTTGAGAATTTCGAGCGCATTGGCCCAGTCGCCCTGCGCCTCATAGATGCGCAGCAGCTGGTCAAGCGCCGTCTCACGGTATTCTGCCGAAGCAGCCAGCTCCTTGAACAGCTGCTCGGCACGGTCCATCAGGCCGGCGCTGAGATAATCGAGTGCGAGTGCAAGTCCCGCCTTGTCGCGCAGCGTGGCGGCGCCCTGCTCGTGCAGCCGAGTGTGGATCGCGATCGCCCGATCCACCTCACCGCGGCGGCGGAACAGGCTGCCGAGCGCGAATTGAATCTCGGCGGCATCGCCCGCCTCGGCCATGCGTGCAAACACCTCGACGGCATGATCAAACCGGTCGTTGATCAGATGATCGAGGCCAATGTAGTAATCGCGCGGCAGTCGCACGGTGCGCCGGTTGCCGGTCAGGCGACCGAGCAGCCAGGCCGCAAGCCCGATGGCGGCGAACGCGAACGCGAGCAGATAGGCGGGAAGTGCGATCACCGCCGCAATTTAACATGCGGCGCCGGCGGCGATAGACGGTGCGCGGCTAACCGCGGATGGGCTGGCCGGCGCCCTGATTGACCCGCTCACGCAGATCCTTGCCGGCTTTGAAATGTGGCACGTGTTTACCGGAGAGTGCCACCGCCTCGCCGGTCTTGGGATTGCGTCCCTGACGCGGTGGACGGAAGTGCAGTGAGAAACTGCCAAAGCCGCGGATCTCGATGCGCTCGCCCTGGGCGAGCGCATCGCTCATCACTTCGAGGATCTGCTTCAGAGCGAGCTCAACGTCCTTGGCCGGCAGATGCTTCTGCTTGGCCGCGATGATCTCGATGAGCTCAGATTTCGTCATATCGCAGGTCGATTGCCGCCGCTTCCGAGACGGAAGCGGCGGCTTTCAGGACTTAGCCTCGATCTCCGATATGCTCTTTGAGCAGATCGCCCAGGCTGGTGCCCGTCGGCGTGGACTCCGAGGAGCGGTAATTCTGCACCGCCTCGGCTTCCTCATGGGCCTCCTTGGCCTTGATCGACAGCGAAATCGTGCGCGACTTGCGGTCCACGCCCGTGAATTTCGCCTCGACCTCCTCGCCGACCTTCAGCACCGTGCGGGCATCCTCCACGCGGTCGCGACCGAGTTCGGAGGCACGCAGCTGCCCCTCGATCCCGTTGCCCAGATCGATGATCGCCCCGCGCGCGTCGACTTCCTTGACCATGCCGCGCACGATCGTGCCCTTGGGGTTCTCGGCGATGTAGCTCGAGAACGGATCCTTGGCGAGCTGCTTGATGCCGAGGCTGATGCGCTCGCGCTCCGGATCGATCGACAGCACCATGGCCTCGACCTGCTGACCCTTCTGGTAGCTGCGCACGGCCTCCTCGCCCGGCATGTCCCAGGAGATGTCCGAGAGGTGCACCAGGCCATCGATGTTGCCCGAGAGGCCGATGAAGATACCGAAGTCGGTAATCGACTTGATCTGCCCGCTGACATGATCGCCGCGATTGTAGTTCTCGGCGAATTCCTTCCACGGATTGGCCTTGCACTGCTTCAGGCCGAGGGATATGCGGCGCCGGTCCTCATCGACATCGAGCACCATGACCTCGACTTCCTCGCCGGTGTGCACGACCTTGGCCGGATTGACGTTCTTGTTGGTCCAGTCCATCTCCGAGACGTGCACCAGACCCTCGACGCCGTCCTCGATCTCGACGAACGCACCGTAATCGGCAATGTTGGTGACCTTGCCGAACACGCGTGTGTTGGCCGGATACCGGCGCGCGATGTTCTCCCACGGATCAGCTCCGAGTTGCTTCAGCCCGAGGCTGACGCGCGAGCGCTCGCGGTCGAACTTCAGAATCCGCACCTCGATCTCATCGCCGACCTTGACCACTTCCGAGGGGTGCTTGACGCGCTTCCACGCCATATCGGTGATGTGCAGCAGTCCATCGATGCCGCCCAGGTCGACAAACGCGCCGTAGTCGGTGAGGTTCTTCACCGAGCCGCGCACGACCGACCCTTCCTGCAGGTTCTCAAGCAGCGCACTGCGCTCGGCTGAGAATTCCTGCTCGACGACGGCGCGACGCGAGACCACCACGTTGTTGCGCTTCTGATCGAGCTTGATGACCTTGAACTCGAGCGGCTTGCCCTCGAGATAGGCCGTGTCGCGTACCGGGCGTACATCGACCAGCGAGCCCGGCAGGAACGCCCGCACGTTGTCGATTTCGACCGTGAAGCCGCCCTTGACGCGTCCGGTGATCACACCGGTGACGATCTCGGCCTTGTTGAATGCCTCCTCGAGCCGCGTCCAGGTCCGGGCGCGCTTGGCCTTCTCACGCGAGAGGCGGGTCTCACCGGTGCCATCCTCGACCGAATCCAGCGCGACCTCGACCTCATCGCCCGCCTTGACCTCAAGGACGCCTTGCTCGTCCTTGAACTGCTCGACGGGAATGACGGCCTCGGACTTCAGGCCGACGTTGACCACGACCACATCCGGGGTGACGTCAACGACGAGCCCGGTGAGGATCATGCCGGGGCGGATCCGTTGATTGGCGAGACTCTGCTCGAACAGCTGTGCAAAACTTTCTGTCATACCTTCACTCGCACGGCCCATTGAGGTCCGTGCTCAGTTTACTGGTGCCCAATTCGTCCCTCAGGCCCAGGCAGATGCGAAACACGGCATGCGCTTCCCTGACGCACACCCACTTGGAAAACCTCTTCGGCAGGACCGCTTTACGCCCACAATGCCCGGCGCCGGCCCAACTCGATCACGCGTTCAATCACCGCCTCGATCCCGAGGTCCGTTGAATCAATCAGCGTTGCGTCCGCGGCTGGCACGAGCGGGGCCACTGCCCGGCTCGAGTCCCGCGCGTCACGCTCGGCAATCTCGCGCGAAAGGGCGGAGAGGCTAGCACCGGAACCCTTTTCTTTCAACTGGTTATACCGCCGCCGGGCGCGCTCCTCGGGACTGGCGGTAAGAAAGATCTTCAAGTCCGCGCGCGGAAAGACCACCGTGCCCATGTCCCGCCCGTCCGCCACCAGCCCCGGAGGCTGGGCAAAGGCTCTCTGGCGCGCAAGCAGCGCGCTGCGCACGGGAGGCCAAGCCGCCACCCGGGAGGCGCCCTGCCCCATTTCCTCACTACGGATCGCCGCCGTCACGTCCCGTCCCTCGAGCAGCACGCGCTCGGCCTCCTGCTCGGTGCCAAAGCGCACATCCATCGCCACCGCCAGACGGGCATGCCCCTCGATATCGTCACGCTCCAGATTACGTTCCAGGCCGGCGAGGGCCACCAGCCGGTAGAGCGCGCCACTGTCGAGCAGATGCCACCCGGCGAGGCGCGCCACCGCACGGCTGATCGTCCCTTTGCCCGAGCCGCTCGGTCCATCAATTGCGATGACGGGGGCGCTCGAGCCGCTCACAGCGCCTCGATCGCCAAGCCCGCCGTGCGCGCCAGCGCCGTAAAGCCCGGGAACGAGGTCGCCACGTTGGCGACGTCGAGTATCTCGATCGGCGCGCGGGCCGCCAGTGCCGCGATGGCAAAGGCCATGGCAATGCGATGATCGCCGTGGCTGTCGATCGTGCCGCCGCCGAAGCCGCTGCCGCCGCGAATCCACAGTCCGTCATCGAGCAGGTGATTCTCCACGCCGAGCACGCTCAGGCCCGCGGACATCGCCGCCAGACGGTCGGTCTCCTTGACCCGCAACTCCTCGGCGCCCCGCACCGTCGTCTCGCCTGCAGCGAGCGCCGCGGCGACGAAGAAGATCGGGAACTCATCGATCGCGAGCGGCACCAGCTCGCGGGGCACGTGAATGCCGCGCAGAGGGCTGCGGCGCACTTCGATATCGGCCGTGGGCTCGGCGGCCGCGCCCCCACACGGATGCAGCCGGATATCAGCGCCCATGCGTTTGAGCATCTCGAGCAGCCCGGTGCGCGTCGGGTTGACGCCCACGTTGCGCAGCAGCAGGCGGTCCTCGGCGCCAATCAGGGCGGCGACGATGAAAAACGCCGCGGAGGAGAAATCCGCCGGCACCTGCACCTGCGCGCCGCGCAGCGACTGTCCGCCCGCGAGCGAAACGCTCGCGCCCTCCCGGTGCAGCTCGACACCGAACGCGCCCAGCATCCGCTCGGTGTGATCGCGGGTCGGCGCCGGCTCGCTGACCCGAGTGCGTCCGCTCGCCCCGAGTGCAGCGAGCAGCACCGCCGATTTGACCTGGGCGCTCGCCACGGGCATGCGAAAATCGATGCCGTGCAGACTCGGCGTGCCACGCACGTGCACCGGCGGACGCCCCTCGCGCGTCTCGATCCGCGCCCCCATCTGACGCAGCGGGCCGGCCACCCGCTCCATCGGCCGGCGCATCAGTGACTCATCCCCGATCAGCACCGAATCAAACGGCTGCGGGGCGAGCAATCCCATGAACAGCCGCATCGCCGTGCCGGCATTGCCCATATCGAGCGGGGCGCTCGAGCCGACGAGCACCCCGGCGCCTGCCCCGTGCACCACGACCCGCTCGGGCGCGGGCCGCTCGATGCGCACGCCGAGCCCCTGCAGGGCGCGCAACGTCGAGAGGCAATCGGCCCCCTCGAGAAAGCCGCTGATCTGCGTCTGCCCTGCCGCGATGCCGCCGAGCATCAGCGCGCGGTGGGAGATGGATTTGTCTCCCGGGACGGTCAACTCCCCGCCGATGCTGCCGCCCGGGGCCACTCGGAATCGCGGTCGAATGTCAGCCGAATTCATGGTCGTCTCTCTACAGAACTGCCCGCGGATAAGAGCCCAGCAGGCGAAATAACGATGCGCTGCGCTTCAGGGCGGCGAGCGCACGCGCCACGTGCGGCTCCTCGGCGTGCCCTTCGATGTCGATGAAGAAGACATAGTCCCATTTGCGCCGGTGGGAAGGACGCGACTCGATGCGCGTCATACTCACCCGGTGGCGCGCGAGCGGCTCGAGCAGCCGATGCAACGCCCCCGGGGCATCGGTGTGACCGACCGACACCAGCAGCGTGCTGCGGTCCTGGCCGCTCGGGGCGAGCAGCTTCCTGCCGAGCACCAAAAAGCGCGTGGTGTTATCGGCACGGTCCTCGATCTGACTCACCAGCACCTTCAGTCCATACACCTCCGCGGCCGTCTGCCCGGCGATCGCCGCCGTACCGCGCTCATCGCGCGCCCGGCGCGCCGCCTCGCCGTTGCTCGCCACGGGGATCAGTTCGATCTCCGGCAGATGCTCCTGCAGCCACAACCGGCACTGCGCGAGCGACTGCGGGTGCGAGCAGATGCGCACGATGCGCCCGAGCGCATTCATGTTGCCCATCAGATGGTGGTGGATACGCAGTTCCACCTCACCGCAGATCTTCAGCGGCGAGGAGAGGAAGCGATCGAGCGTATGGTTGACCGTGCCCTCGGTGGAGTTCTCGATCGGCACCACGCCGAAGTCGGCAGCCGCGGACTCCACCTCGTGAAACACCTCATCGATCGAACCGAGGGGTAGCGCGCGCACCGAATGCCCGAAGTGAGTCAGTACGGCGGTCTGGCTGAAGGTCGCCTCGGGGCCGAGGTAGGCCACCTTCAGCGGCTCCTGCTGCGCCAGACACGCGGACATGATCTCGCGGAACAGGCGCACGACCTCCTCGTCGCGCAACGGACCGCGGTTGCGCTCGCGCACCGCGCGCAGCACCTGCGCCTCGCGCTCCGGCCGGTAGAATTCCGCACTACCGCCATCGCGGCTCTTGGCGAGCCCCACGCGTTGTGCAAGCTGCGCCCGCTCGTTGAGCAGGCGTTGGATCTGCTGATCGACCGAGTCGATCCGCTCGCGCACGACGGAGAGCGTCTCGGTGGACGGCGCAGCGCGGCGGCGGGCGGGAGGTTTACGTGCCATAGATGTGTTGAGCAGTCTCAGATGAGGTGAGCGGAAAGTACACCACCGATGGCGCGCACGGCCGCAAGCAGCTCCGGCTTGAGCGTACCGTCCACATCGAGCAGCGTGTATGCGTACTCGCCACGCGATGCGTTCAGCAGTGTCGCGATGTTCAGACCCGCGCCGGCCAATTGCGTGCAGATCTGCCCGACCATGTTCGGTACGTTGCGATTGGCGATCGCCAGGCGGGTGCAGCCCGGGGAGCGCACAAGCTGCGCCTCGGGAAGATTGACGCAGTTCCTGATGTTGCCGTTTTCCAGAAAGTCGCGCAGCTGATCCGCAGCCATCACCGCACAGTTGTCGGCCGCCTCGCCGGTGAGCTCCCCGAGATGCGGCAGCGTGATCACCCTGGCGTGCTCCTTCAGCAGGTTGCTCGGGAAGTCGCACACATAGCCGTGCAGCCAGCCCGCGTCGAGTGCAGCCACGACGGCCGCGTCATCGACGATGCCGGCGCGGGAGAAATTCAGCAACACCGCCCCCTTTTGCAGCAGCCGCACCCGGTACTCCCCGACCAGCCCGCGCGTCTGCTCGTTGAGCGGCACGTGCACCGTAACCAGATCCGCGCGGGCGAACAGATCATCGAGCGAGAGCGCCTGCTCGACGCCGGAGGACAACTGCCAGGCGCGCTGCACGGTGATCTGCGGATCGTAGCCAAGCACCCGCATGCCGAGCGCCTCGGCGGCATTGGCCACCTCCACCCCGACTGCCCCGAGCCCGACCACCCCGAGGGTACGTCCGGCGAGCTCGAAGCCGGCGAACGCATCGCGTCCGGCGTGTACTGCCGCCTCGATGGCGCTGTCCGCTCCCTGCAAAGCGCGGGCAAAGTTCCACGCCTGGCAGATGTTGCGTGCGGCGAGGAACAGGCTCGCGAGCACCAGTTCCTTCACGGCATTGGCGTTGGCGCCGGGGGCGTTGAAGACCGGGATCCCGCGGCGGCTGAGCTCGGCCACCGGGATGTTCTCGACTGCCGCACCAGCGCGCGCCACCGCGCGCACCGAGGCCGGCAGCACAACCCCGTGCATGTCGGCCGAACGCACCAGCACCGCGTGCGGCTGCTCGAGGTGCGCGCCCACCTCGTAGCGCTCTCGCGGCAGACGTTCCAGGCCGCGCGGACTGATCTCGTTGAGCGTCAGGATCCGATAGCGCATCGCCACTCAGCCATGCCGGCGCTCGAACTCGCGCATAAACGCAACCAGAGCGGTGACCGCCTCGAGCGGCACGGCGTTGTAGAGGCTGGCGCGCAAGCCGCCAACCGAGCGATGGCCCTCCAGATGCGTCAGACCCTCGCCAGCCGCCTCGCTCAAAAAGCGCTCCGCCAACTCCGGGCGCGCGAGGGTGAACGGTACGTTCATCCAGGACCGGCACGTGCGCTCCACCGGATTGCGGTACAGCCCCGAGGCATCGATCACCCCGTAGAGCAGTTCGGCCTTGGCACGGTTGCGCGCGGCCATCGTCGCGAGCCCGCCCTGCGCCTCGAGCCAACCGAACACCAGGTTCGCGATGTACCAGGAGAAAGTCGGCGGAGTGTTGAGCATCGAGCCGTGCGCGGCCATGCGGGCGTAATCGAGAATGGTCGGCACCTCGGCGCGCGCGCGATCGAGCAATGACTCGTGCACGATCACGACGCACAGCCCCGAGGGACCGATGTTCTTCTGCGCCCCGGCGTAGATCAGTCCGAACCGGCTCACCTCGATCGGACGGGAAAGAATCGTCGAGGACATGTCCGCCACGAGCGGCACGGCGCCGGTCTCGGGCACGTAGGGAAACTCCACCCCGCCGATGGTCTCATTCGGCGTGTAGTGCACGTAGGCGGCCCGCGGGTCGAGTCGCAGCGCCTGCGGGGCCGGCACACGGGTGTAGCCGGAGCCGGCCTCATCGGCCGCGACATTGACCTCGAGGCCGAGCCGTCGGGCCTCCTCGATGGCCTTCCCCGACCAGACTCCGGTATTGAGGTAATCGGCCCTCGCCCCGCGCGCGGCGAGGTTCAGCGGTACGGCCGCGAATTGGCCGGTGGCCCCGCCCTGCAGGAACAGCACCCGATAGCTGTTCGGAATCCCCAGCAGCGCGCGCAGTCGCGCCTCCATCTGCTCGGCGAGTGCGGTGAACGCCTTGCCGCGATGGCTCACTTCCATCACCGACATGCCGCAGCCGCCCCAATCGGTCAGTTCCGCAGCGGCCTGCTCCAGGACTTGCCGCGGCAGCGCCGCGGGCCCCGCGGAGAAATTGAACACGCGCACAGTGCCCTTCCGGCCAAATATTGAGCAACCAGGGAACTTTGGATACTAGCAATTGCCCGGCCGGGCTTCAGAACTTTTACGAGCCCCGCCAGCGCACGGCGCACCTCGCCCTGCAGGCGCCTCGCAAGCCCTTGCGCTCGCGCACGCCAACGCCCCGCCGAGGCGCCCTAGTTACGCTCGCCCTCGGCCCCCGGAGCGCTCGCTTCGGTGGCTTCAGCCGCCTCGCTCGTCTCCCCCTCGAGCACCTCAATGCGCTCGATGCCGACCAGCCGCTCACCCTCATCGAGGCGCATCAGCCGTACCCCCTGGGTGTTGCGCCCAAGGAGGGAGATCTCATCGACCGGCGTGCGCACCAGCGTGCCGTTTGAGCTGATCAGCATGATTTCCTGCCCCGGCGAGACCTGCAGCGCGGCCACGGTGGCGCCGTTGCGCTCAGTGGTCTGCAGCGCGATCACGCCCTGGCCGCCCCGCCCCTGCAGCGGGAACTCCTCGACCGGCGTGCGCTTGCCGTACCCGGCCGCCGAGGCGCTGAGCACGGCGCCCTCGGCCACCACGATCAGGGCGATCAGCTCCTGGGCATCGGCCAGCTTGATGCCGCGCACGCCGGCGGCCTCACGCCCCATGGGACGCACCTCGCTCTCGTGGAAGCGGATCGCCTTGCCGCCGCTTGAGACCAGGATGACTTCGCGCTCGCCGTCGGTGAGCGCCACGCCCACCAGCCGGTCGTTCTCGTGCAGATCGAGCGCAATGATGCCGCTCGCGCGCGGCCGGGAAAATGCATCGAGCGGCGTCTTCTTTACCGTGCCCTGACTGGTTGCCATGAACACGTAGTGGTGCTCGTCGTACTCCTTCACCGGCAACAGGGCATTGATCTTCTCGCCCTCCCCGAGCGGCAGCAGATTCACCATCGGCTTGCCCGCCGAGCTGCGTCCGGCCTGCGGCAGCTCGTATACCTTCAGCCAGTAGACCTTGCCGCGGTTGGAAAAACACAACACAGTGTCATGGGTATGGGCCACGAATAGCTTCTCCACGAAATCCTCATCCTTGACGGCCGTCGCCGCCTTGCCTCGTCCACCGCGACGCTGAGTCTGGTACTCCGAGAGCGGCTGGCACTTGGCGTATCCGCCGTGCGAGAGCGTCACCACCACATCCTGCGGCTCGATCAGATCTTCGGTCGTCAGATCAAGGTGATCGCGGTTGATCTCGGTACGGCGCGCATCGCCGTACGTGTCGCGGATCTCGATCAGCTCGGCACGGATCACCTCGGTCAGCCGCTCGGGGCGGGCGAGGATGTCCGTGAGATCGGCGATGCGCTCGAGCAATTCCTGGTACTCGCTGATGATCTTGCCCTGCTCGAGCCCGGTGAGCCGGTGCAGGCGCATCTCGAGAATGGCCTGAGCCTGGACGTCGGAGAGCCGGTAGTGGCCCTCGGCGAGCCCGCCATCGGCGCCCGTCGGACGGGTCGAGACCGCCCCGGCGCGCTCGAGCAGTCCGGTCACCGCCCCCGGGCTCCACGCCCGGGCGCTGAGCGCCGTGCGGGCCTCGGCCGGAGAGGCCGCCGCTTTGATCAGCGCAATCACCTCATCGATGTTGGCCAGCGCCACCGCCAGCCCCTCGAGAATGTGGGCGCGATCGCGCGCCTTGGCGAGATCGAACACTGTGCGCCGCGTGACCACCTCGCGGCGGTGCCGGATGAACGCCTCCAGCATGTCCTTCAGCGACATCAGCTTCGGCTGCCCGTCCTCGAGGGCAACCATGTTGATGCCGAACACCGTCTCCATCGGTGTCTGCGCATACAGGTTGTTGAGCACGACCTCGGCGATCTCACCGCGCTTCAGCTCGATGACGATGCGCATGCCGTCTTTGTCGGACTCATCGCGCAGTCCGTCGCTGGCGATTCCCTCGATCAGCTTCTCGCGCACCAGCTGCGCGATGCGCTCGATCAGGCGCGCCTTGTTGACCTGGTAGGGCAGCTCGGTGACGATGATCGCCTGGCGGTCGCCACGCCCGACTTCCTCGATCTGCACGCGCGCGCGCACCGAGAGCCGCCCGCGACCGCTGCGGTAGGCAGTGGCGATCTCCTGCGCGCCGTTGATGATTCCGCCGGTCGGAAAATCCGGACCGGGCACGTGCTGCATCAGCGCCGCGAGCGACAGCTGCGGATCATCGAGCAGTGCCAGGCAGGCATTGACGATTTCGGTGAGATTGTGCGGCGGGATGTTGGTCGCCATGCCGACCGCGATCCCGGTCTGGCCATTGACCAGCAGGTTCGGGATGCGCGTCGGCAGCACCGAGGGCTCGAGCTCCGATTCGTCGTAGTTCGGGACGAAATCGACCGTTTCCTTCTCGATGTCCGCGAGCAGCTCGTGCGCGAGGCGCGACATGCGCACTTCCGTGTAGCGCATCGCGGCCGGAGTGTCGCCGTCGACCGAGCCGAAATTGCCCTGCCCATCGATCAGCAGATAGCGCATGGAGAACGGCTGCGCCATGCGCACGATCGTGTCGTACACGGCGGTGTCGCCGTGCGGATGGTATTTACCGATCACATCGCCGACCACGCGCGCGGATTTCTTGTACGGCTTGTTCCAGTCGTTGCCGAGCTCGCGCATCGCGTACAGCACTCGCCGGTGCACCGGCTTCAGACCATCGCGCACATCGGGCAGCGCCCGCCCGACAATGACGCTCATCGCGTAGTCGAGGTAGGACTGCCGCATCTCCTCTTCGAGACTGACGGGCAAGATTTCGCGTGCGATCTCGGACATCGGACCTTGGAACCTGCCAAAACGCCAATGTTAGCACGGGGGGCGCATCCGGCGCTGCGCGCAGCGCCGAGATGAACGATAATGGCTGTTGCCGCCGGTTGGCGCCGGCCGTGAGGCGGGACGGACCCGCAGAGCAGGTGACTATGGCAACCGCAACCGAGCACGACGCCGCGCAGACACACGCCCCAAACGCCGAGCAGCGCGAGATCGGCAAGTTCGACGCGATCGCCGGGCGCTTTTGGGACGAGCACGGCCCGTTCCGCCCGCTGCACCAGCTCAACCCTGTGCGCATGCGATTTATCACCGAGCGTGCCGCCACTGCCGGTGCGCGGGCGCTCGATGTCGGCTGCGGCGGCGGCCTGGTGTCCGAGGGGCTCGCGCGTGCTCAGGCGACGGTCACCGGCATCGACTTGGCGGCCGGCATGATCGAGGTCGCCCGGCTGCACGCGGCCGCACATGGCCTCGCCATCGATTACCGGGTCGCATCCGCCGAGACGCTCGCCGCGCAGGAGCCGGGTGCATTCGACATTGTCACCTGCATGGAGATGCTCGAGCACGTACCGGATCCGTGTTCGATGCTCGCGACACTTGCCGCCCTCGCACGCCCGGGCGGTTCGGTGTTCGTCTCGACGCTCAACCGCAATTTGAAGTCCTTTCTGGTGGCGATCGTCGGGGCCGAGTACCTGCTCTCGCTGGTACCGCGCGGCACGCACGAGTACGAACGGTTCATCCGCCCGAGCGAGATGACCCGCTGGGCACGCGCCGCCGGTCTCGAACCGCGTGCGATCGCCGGTATCGCACTCGGACCGCTCGGCGGGGCGCGGCTGAGCACCGATCCGTCGGTCAATTACATCGCACAGTTCGTGCGCGCCGCCTGAGGCGCAGATGCCAACCGACGTGCTTGCCGTAGCGGCGCTCGCGCTCGGGGCGCTGCTCGGATTTCTGCTCGGCCAGATCGGTGCGCTGCGGCGCAGCGGCGCGCTGCGCGCCGAACTTAACAGTGCCCGGGCCGAACTCGAGGCCGAGCGGCGCGCGAGCGCCGAGCGGGAGGCGGGCGCGGCGCTGAGCGAGCAGCGCCTGCGCGAGAGCTTCACGGCGCTCGCCGCGCAGGCTCTGAAAAACAACAACGAGCTGTTTCTCACCGTGGCACGCGAGACGCTCGGACGCGAGCAGGCGCTCGCGCAGAGTGGTCTGCGCGAGCGCGAAACGGCCATCGCCCAGCTGGTCGAGCCGCTGCGCGCAGCCCTGGTGCAAACCGAACAGCAGGCGCACGCCCTCGAGCGCGAGCGGCGCGAGGCGTACGCGGCGCTGCGCACCCAGATCGAGTCCCTTGCGAGCGGGCAGAGCCAGTTGCAGCGCGAGACGCGCAATCTGGTGACCGCGCTGCGCCGTCCCGAAGTGCGCGGTCGCTGGGGCGAGCTCACCCTGCGGCGTCTGGTGGAGCTCGCCGGGCTCACCGAGCACTGCGATTTCACCGAGCAGGCGCACATCGAGGGTCCCGATGGCGCGTTGCGTCCGGACTTGGTGGTCCACATGCCCGAGGCGCGCGACCTCGTGATCGACGTAAAGACCCCGCTCGATGCCTATATCGAGGCACTCGAGGCACAAAGCGAGGAGGCCCGTCAGGGCGCGCTGCGCCGCCACGCCCAGCAGCTCGAGGCGCGCATCCGTGAGCTCGCCGCCAAGGCGTATTGGGCACAGTTTGCGCAGAGCCCACAGTTTGCCGTGCTGTTCCTACCCGGGGATCAGTTCCTCGCCGCCGCGCTGGCCGAGCGGCCTGAGCTGATCGAGTCCGCGCTGCGCCAGAACATCATCATCGCCACGCCCTCGACGCTGATGGCGCTGCTGAAGACCGTGGCCTACGGCTGGCGCCAGAGCGCGATGGCCGAGAACGCCGCGCTCATCCGCGGGCTGGGACAGGAGCTGCATCGACGGCTCGGGAGCTTCGTTGCGCATCTGAGGCGCATGGGGCAGCGGCTCGATGCGGCCGTGGAGGCCTACAACGGTGCGGTCGGTTCGCTCGAGCGTCAGGTGTTGCCCCAGGCGAGGCGCTTCAGCGAACTCGGCGTACCGGCCGAAGCGCCCCTTGCGGGTCTCGAGCCGGTCGAGCAGCCGGTGCGCGCAGCGGGCGCCCCTGCCGAGCCGCCGGACTCAGCCGCGCAGTGAGGCGGCGGTGGCCGGCTCGGGCGGCGGCGGATTGAGCAACGCCTCGAGCTCCTCGGCCTCGAGTGCGCGGAAATGCCCGCGTGGCAGCGCGCGCTCGAGCTGCAGCGCGCCGAGCTGAGTGCGCAGCACGCGGCTGACGCGCGCGCCCTGGCGCTCGAACAGCTGGCGGATATCCTTGCCGCTTGCGCCGCGCGCGCGCAGCGCATACCAGCGGTTGGTGCCCTCCCCACCGGCACTCTCGCAGCCGAGCACCTCCAGGTGCACGCCGCTGTCGAGTGCGCCACCGAGCACGCCGGTGAGCTGCGTCTCATTCAACTCCCCGAGCACCCGCACGCTGAATGCGCTCACCCACTGGCGAACCCGCCTCTGCAAGCGCGCAGCGCACTCCCCGTCACCGCAGAGCAGCTCGAGTCCGCCGTCGATGCGCGGCATGGGGCTGATGACAATGAAGCGCCGTCCGGCGCGCCGGGGCAGCCGCTCGAGCAGCGGCACGGCGTCCTCCGCCGAGCCCTGTGGTGCCTCATCCAGCCGCTCGCCACTCGAGCGGTGGTAGATGAACACCGCGCCTGCACCGGAGGGCTCGCGCTGGCGCACCAGACGCCCATCGAGGCGTACCTGGTCGGCCGGCCCGACGCGCATCCCGAGGGTGGCCGGCTCCCCGTTGACGGTCAGGCGTCCGGCCCGGATCCAGTCCTCGGCCTCGCGACGGGAGGCCAGTCCGGCGCCGGCGAGCATTTTCTGCAGCCGCTCTGGCGCCGCGTGCGTCTCGCTGCGCTCGGCGGATCTGCGCGGCGGATGCCGGCGCATGGGCTCAGCCGCCCTCGCCATCTGCGGTGGCGAACATCTGCCGGGCCGGTGCGGATTCATCCTCGTCCGACTCGGGCTCGCGGTCCGTCTCGCTCAGCGGCTCGCTCAGCGCCTGAGGCTCACCCTCGCCGGGGTCTTCGGCGGGCGCGCCGGACAGCGCCGCGCCGTCACCGTCCTCGTCCTCGATCGTCGCAGGCGCCGCCGCCATCCCCACTGGGTCCGACTGCGCCTGCTCTGCCGACTGCGCCGGTTCGCTCATCGGCGCCGTCTCGGTCTGCTCGGCGAGCTGCGGTGGCGAGGCTGCCGCCAGCCCCTCCTCTGCTGTCAGCGCGGCCTGCTCGGTGTCGGCGGGCGCGGCCGCACTGGCCGGCAGGTCGAGCTGCAGGTTCATCTCGCTCAAGGCCTTCAGCTCCGAGAGCGGTGGCAGCTCATCGAGACTCTTCAGTCCGAAGTAATCCAGAAACTCGCGCGTCGTGCCAAGCAGCTCCGGGCGTCCGGGCACATCGCGCTGACCGACCACTCGCACCCAGTTGCGCTCGAGCAGGGTTTTGACGATGTTGGGATTGACCGCCACGCCGCGCACGTCCTCGATCTCCCCACGGGTGATCGGCTGGCGGTAAGCGATCAGCGCGAGCGTCTCGAGCAGTGCACGTGAGTAGCGCGCCGGCCGCTCCGGCCAGAGCCGCGAGACCTCGGCGGAAAATTCGCGCCGCACCTGCACCCGCCATCCCGAGGCGGTCTGCTTCAGCTCGATGCCCCGCTCGGCGTACTCGACCCCGAGCTGCTCGAGCGCCGCGCCGAGCGCCGCCTCATCGGGACGCGCGGGCTCATCGAACAGCTGGCCGAGTTCGGCGAGGGTGAGCGGCCGTCCGGCCGCGAGCAGCGCCGCTTCGATTACGTTGCGCAGATACGATTCAATCATCAGCATTCTCTTCGGTCTCGGGCGCTTGCAGCGCATCGGTCTGCCCCGACGCGACCGCACTCGGTTCACCCGTGGCTTGCAGGTCCTGTCCGCCCACCACCCGCAGCTGCGGGGTGGGCTTGCCCGCGCGCACGTGCAGGGGCGCGTAGGGCTCGGGCTGTACGATGTCGATCAGTCCCTCGCGAACCAATTCGAGGATCGCCATGAAGGTGACGGTCACCCCCATGCGGCCCTCCTCAGCTTTGAACAGGCGTACGAACTCGACGAAGCCGTCGGCCGCGAGCGAAGCAAGGATGTTGCCCATGCGCTCGCGCACCGACAACGGCTCGCGGCGGATGTGATGATGCGCGAACATCTCCGAGCGCACCACGACCTCCTGGAACGCCAGCAACATCTCCTTCAGCGTCACCTGCGGCAGCGTGCGCACGACCTGACGGTCCTTCAGCTCCGCCGCCGCGGTGAAATGGTCACGCTCGAGGCGCGGCAGCTCATCGATGCTCTCGGCCGCGCGCTTGAAGCGCTCGTACTCCTGCAGGCGGCGCACCAGTTCCGCGCGCGGATCCTCTTCGGCCTGCTCAGCGCTCTTCGGCCGCGGCAGCAGCATGCGCGATTTGATCTCGGCCAGTGTCGCGGCCATGACCAGATACTCCCCGGCGAGCTCGAGCTGCAAGTCCTGCATCAGCTCGATGTAGCGCATGTACTGGCGGGTGATCTCCGCGAGCGGGATGTCCAGGATGTCCAGGTTCTGGCGGCGAATGAGGTACAAGAGCAGATCGAGCGGCCCCTCGAACGCCTCCAGGAACACCTCGAGCGCCTGCGGCGGGATGTACAGGTCCCGCGGCAGCACCGTCACCGGCTCGCCGTTGACCACCGCGAACGGCATCTCGACCTGCTCGGGGGAGGCCGGACGCGCACTCTCGGTCGGTGGCTCGCTCGCGACGACCGTCAATTCAGGGTTCGATTCGCTCATCGGCCGCGTCAGTCGCTGCGCAAATGCATCGCGCGGCGCACTTCCTCGAGCGTCTCGCGGGCCGCATCGCGCGCCTTTTCCGCACCTTCGGCGACGATGTCGCGCAGCAGCTCGGGATTGTCCGTGTACTCCTGCGCCCGCCGGCGCATGCCGGTCACTTCCTCGACAATCTTCTCGATGACCGGCTGCTTGCACTCGAGGCAACCGATGCCGGCCGAGCGACACCCCTCGGCCGCCCATTTGCGCGTGTCATCCGCGGAATAAATCTTGTGCAGATCCCAGACCGGGCAGCGCTCCGGTTCGCCCGGATCGCTACGCCGCGCGCGCGCTGGGTCGGTCTTCATCGCGCGCAGCTTGCGCGTGACCGAGTCCGGATCCTCGCGCAGCTCGATGGTATTGCCGAAGGACTTCGACATCTTGCGTCCGTCGAGTCCCGGCACCTTCGGCGTCTCGGTGAGCAGCGCCTGGGGCTCGGGCAGGATACTGACCCCGGTGCCCTCGAGAAACCCGAGCAGCCGGTCGCGGTCGGCCACCGTCAGACGGCTGACCCCGCTCACGAGCGCCCGGGCCCGCTCAAGCGCCTCGTGATCGCCGGTCTCCTGAAACTTACGGCGCAGCTGGCGGTACAGCGTGGTGTTACGGCCGCCGAGGGCCTTGATCGCCCGCTCGACCTTCTCCTCGAAGTCCGGCTCACGTCCATACAGATGGTTGAAGCGCCGCGCGGTCTCGCGGGTCAGCTCGACGTGCGCGACCTGGTCCTCCCCGACCGGCACGTGTTGGGCACGGTAGACGAGGATGTCCGCGCTCTGCAGCAGCGGGTAGCCCAGAAATCCATACGTGGCGAGATCCCGATCCTTCAGCTGCTCCTGCTGATCCTTGTAGGTCGGCACCCGTTCGAGCCAGCCGAGCGGGGTGATCATCGAGAGCAGCAGATGCAGCTCGGCGTGCTCCGGCACGTGGGACTGGATGAACAGCGTGGCCACCCCGGGGTTCAGCCCGGCGGCCAGCCAGTCGATCAGTACTTCGTGGACGAATTCCGGCAGCTGCGCCGTGTCGGCATAGCCGGTGGTGAGCATGTGCCAGTCGGCGACGAAAAAGTAGCACTCGTACTCGTACTGCAAGCGCACCCAGTTGCGCAGCGCCCCATGGTAGTTGCCCAGGTGCAAGCGGCCGGTCGGGCGCATGCCGGACAATACCCGCCCGCCGGGATTCGCAGTGCTCATCGGACCTCGTCTCGCTTCTTTAAACGTCCAGTATACCGTGTCCCGGCGCACCCCCGAGGACCGCCGCCAGCGGGCCCCGACCGACCCGCACGACCGAGGGGGGACTCACCGACAGATCCACCACCGTGGTCGGCTCAATCCCGCAATCCCCGCCGTCGAGAACCGCCTCGATCTCGTGCTCGAGGCGCTGCTGGATCTGCTCACCCGAGGTCAGCGGCAGTGGATCATCCGGCAGCAGCAGCGTGCTGCTCATCAGCGGCTCGCCGAGCTCCTTCATCAGCAGCCGCGGCACCGGGTGGTCCGGGATGCGGATGCCGATGGTGCGCTTGCGCGGGTTCTGCAACCGCCGCGGCGTTTCGCGGGTCGCCGGGACAAGGAAGGTGTACGGCCCGGGCAGACAGGTGCGCAGCATGCGGAACTGCCAGGTCTCCAGGCGCGCAAAGCGCCCGACCTGAGCGAGGTCCGCGCACACCAGCGTGAAGTGGTGGTTGCGGTCGGCCCGGCGAATGCGCCGGACCCGCTCGATCGCCTTGACGTCCCCGATATGCCAGCCGAGCGCGTAGCACGAATCGGTCGGATAGGCGATGATCCCGCCGGCCCGCACGATCTCTGCGGCCATGCGGATCAGGCGCGCCTGCGGCGTCACCGGATGCAGCTCGAGATACTGACTCACCCGCTCCCGTCTCCTGACCTGCCAGCCTGCAAAACGCTCCTGAGCGGAGCAACGGCGGTCGAGTGCGTTATGATACGCACAGTACAAGCCAACCTGCGACCACCCCTGCGGATGAATGCGACCCCCAAAGCCACACTCAGCGACATCCGTGCCGCGCTCGAGCGCGCGCTCGCGCCGACGTCGATCGACATCGAGGACGACAGTGCGCGGCACGCCGGCCATGCCGGCGCACGCTCGGGGGGACACTACCGAGTGGCCGTGGTGTCGGCGGCCTTCGCCGGCCGTACGCCGCTCGAGCGGCACCGCATGGTCTACCAGGCCCTCGAGCCGCTGATGGCCCGTGGCATTCACGCGTTGAACATCAGCGCGCGAACACCCGCGGGCCCGGATCGCCCCGCGACCTGAGCCGGCCGGTGTCCGCGCTCAGGCCCCTCGCCTTCAACCACCCCACGAGAACCTCATGAAGCATCTCAGGATCCTCTGCATTGCCCTGGCCGGGCTCGGCCTCGCCGCCTGTCACAGCAAGCCAACCGCGAGCAGCGGCGCCTCGGCCGCGGTCGCGACCGTCAATGGCGTGCCGATCACGCAGCAGTTCTACGATTCCTACATCAAGATGATCTCCGGCGGACGCACCCCGAGTGAGCTCACCGCGCAGCAACGCGCCATGGTGCTCGATGGGCTGATCCGTGCCGAAGCGGTGGCCCAGGCGGCGGTCAAACAGGGCCTCGACCAGCAGCCGCACACCCAGGCGATGCTCAAGCTGACCCGCCTCAACGTGCTCGAGCAGGCGCTCTCGGACAAGTACCTCGCCGGTGCCCAGCCGACCGATGCGGAACTGCAGCAGATCTACGACCAGCAGCTCGCCAAATTCCCCAAGCTCGAGTACCACGCGCGGCACATCCTGGTGAAGAGCGAGGCGCAGGCGAAGCAGATCATCCAGGCGCTCAACCGGGATCACAATCGCAACTTCGCCGCGCTCGCCAAAGCGGACTCGATCGATCCGTCGAAGGCCAATGGCGGGGACCTCGGCTGGTTCCCGTTGAGCAATATGGTGCCGTCGTTCTCCGCAGCGCTGGCCAAGCTCAAGGTCGGTCAGATCACCGAAACGCCGGTGCACACCCGCTTCGGCTGGCATGTGATCGAGCTGCTCGGCACGCGCCCGATGCAGGCGCCGAGCTTCGCGCAGGTCAAGCCGCGCCTGATGCAGGCTGTCGAGAACAACAAGTTCCGTGCCTACACGACCTCGCTGGTGAAGCAGGCGAAGGTTCAGAGCTATCTCGACCCGGTGACCGGGGAGCTCTCGAAGACGGCCAAGCCCGGCATGCCGCCGATCCCGGGTGCTCCGGCCGCCGCTCCGGCCGCCGCCCCGGCAGCCGCCGGTACACCGCCTGCGGGCAACTGAGTGCACGCCGTGTCTGTGCAGCGGCCCGGCCGCTGCACAGACACGGACTCATCGGCCGTGCGCGCCGAGCAGCGCTCGCAGCCCCGCCTCATCGAGCACGGGGACGCCGAGCGCGTGGGCCTTCTCAAGCTTCGAGCCGGGCGCATCGCCGGCGACCAGATAAGTCGTCTTCTTCGAGACGCTACCGGCAACCTTGGCACCGAGCGCACTGAGGGCGGCCTGCGCCTGCGGGCGCGTCATGCCCGGCAACGTTCCGGTCAGCACGAAGGTTTGCCCCGCCAGCGGCAGCGCCGCAGCACGTGGCTCCAGCGGCTCCCAGTGCACCCCCGCCTCGCGCAGCCGCTCGATGAGCTCGCGATGCGCCGGTGCCGCAAAATAGGCGCGCAGCTCCGCGGCGACGACCGGTCCGACATCCGCCACCTGTTCGACCTGCTCGGGGTGTGAGCGGGCCGCTTCGATCAGTGCATCGAGGTCACCGAAATGACGCGCCAGTGACAGCGCGGTCGCCTCGCCCACTTCGCGGATGCCGAGCGCATAGAGCAGCCGCGGCAGCGTGGTGCGCTTGCTGCGCTGCAGGGCGGCGAGCAGGTTCGCCCCGGACTTCTCCCCCATGCGCTCGAGCCCCTGGAGCTGCTCGGCGCTCAGCCGGTACAGATCCGCCGGGGAGTGCACCAGCCCGGCCTCGACCAACTGTGCGACCAGCTTCTCCCCCAGCCCCTCGATGTCCATGGCGAGGCGGCTGGCAAAATGCCGGATCGCCTCCTGACGCTGGGCCGGACAGCTGAACCCGCCCGTGCAGCGGGCCACCGCCTCGCCTGGCGGCTTGATCACCTCGGAGTGACAAACCGGACAGCGCCTCGGCAGCTCCACCGCAGCGGCGTCAGCCTCACGGCGCTGCGCAATCACCCGCACCAACTCCGGAATGACGTCCCCGGCGCGCCGAATCACTGCCGTGTCCCCGACTCGCACGTCCTTGCGGCGCACCTCGTCGAAGTTGTGCAGCGTCACGTTGCTCACCGTCACCCCGCCGACGAAGACCGGTTCGAGCCGCGCCACCGGCGTCAGCGCACCGGTGCGCCCGACCTGCCACTCGATCGCGCGCACCCGGGTCATCGCTTCCTCGGCAGGAAATTTGTGCGCGAGCGCCCAGCGTGGTGCGCGTGCAACGAACCCGAGCCGCTCCTGGTAGGCCAGCCGTTCGATTTTGTAGACCACCCCATCGATCTGGTAGGGCAACCGAGCCCGCCGCTCGCCCATCTCGTGGAAATAACGCAGACAGCCCTCGGCACCGCGCACGCGCGCACTGTGCGGACACACCGGCAGGCCCCACTCCCTCAGCGCTGCGAGCAGTTCGCTCTGGCGCTCGGGCAGGCTCCAGCCGCTCGCGCGCCCGAGCCCGTAGCAGTACATCTTCAGCGGCCGTGCGGCGCTGATGCGCGGATCGAGCTGACGCAGGCTGCCGGCCGCTGCATTGCGAGGATTGACGAACACCTTGTCCCCGCGCGCCTCGGCCTCGCGATTGAACCGCTCAAAGCCGGCCAGCGGCATGAACACTTCGCCGCGCACTTCCAACAGCTGAGGCGCCTTGCCGCGCAGGCGCAATGGAAACGAGCGAATCGTGCGCACGTTAGCCGTGACATCCTCGCCCTTGAACCCATCGCCCCGGGTTGCGGCGCGCTCGAGCACCCCGTCGCGGTAGATCGCACTCACCGCGAGGCCATCGAGCTTCGGCTCTGCCCAGTACTCGAGCGGTCCGGCCTCCCCGAGCCGCTCGAGCGCACGGCGATCGAAAGCCGCCACGTCCTCATCGGCGAAGGCGTTCTCGAGCGAGAGCATGGGCACCTGGTGCACCACCTCCCCGAAGCCGCCGCTCGGTGCCCCGGCCACGCGCTGGGTCGGGGAGTCCGGGGTGATCAGTTCCGGATGGGCCGCCTCGAGCCCCTGCAGCTCGAGCATGAGTTTGTCGTACTCGGCATCCGGGATCTCCGGATCATCGAGCACGTAATAGCGGTAATCATGGCGGGCGATCTCAGCACGCAGCGCCGCGACGCGCTCGCGTGCGCCGGGACTCACGAGAGTGCCTCGCCAGAGTCTTCGGCCAGCGATTCGCGCAGCTGCGTGATCCGCGCCGCAGTGAGCGCCTCGCCGCGCTCGTCCTGCACCTCACCCTGCAGCCGCTCGTTGAGATTGTCCGCGGCCCCGAGCAGTACCTCGAAGGCAGCAGCCGCCGGCAGCGGCCCCGGCAGAACCATGAACAGGTTCAATCCCGCGAAGCGCTGCGAGTCCATCGAGTCCAGATCGAAGGTACCCGGCCGGGTCAGCGATGCGGCGCTGAGTACCGCACGGCCGCTCTGGTCGGGCTGGTGAAAGATATCGAAACGTCCCAGCCGGAACCCCTCCGCAGCAAGCGCCAGGCGCAGCGTGCGCCCGGCAAAGCGCTCCGGACCGGCTACCAGACGCAGTGCGACGATGTGCCGCTCGGACTCCGGCGGCCACTCGACGCGCAGCGGCGGTTCAGCGAGCGACTCGCCGATCGGTGCCTCGACAACCGGCTCGGCAGGTGCCGCGGGGGGCGCCGACTCGGCGACGATGCGCACCGCCCCCACCCCCTCCTCGAGGCTCTCCCACTCGTCCGTCGCATCCAGATCCGGCCCCGGCTCGGCGGCCGCGACACTCAACGGCTCATCGGGCTCGTCGGGCTCATCGGTCGCATCGATATGCACGCTCGGCAGCTCATCGAGCGGAGCGCGGGGGGCCGGCTCGCGCCAGGACTCCTCCCCCGCCAGCGGCGCCTCGAGCGGCTCGTCGTTGATCCACGGTTCGGCTGGACCGGTGCTGCGCTTGAGCGCCTCGGCGGGCAGTCCCCCGAGGGCCGGTTCCTGCTGCGCCGGGCGGGCCGCGCCGAGCTCGCGCCCGCGCGCCTGGCGCGGTCTGAAGCGCTCCCACAGCGCCAGTGCGCCGATGAACAGTCCACCGAGAATGAGCAACATCCAGCGCAACTGCGACACGGTAAGCCCCCGCAGCATCAGACAGCCGCCAACCGGACCGCCTCATCCACGTCCACGGCGACGAGCCTCGAGACGCCCGCCTCGTGCATGGTCACGCCGAGCAGCTGCGCGGCCAGTTCCATGGTGGTCTTGTTGTGCGTGATGAATATGAACTGTACCTGCTCGGACATCTCCCGAACAATGTCGCAGAAGCGCCCCACGTTGTGCTCATCGAGCGGCGCGTCGACCTCATCGAGCAGACAGAACGGCGCAGGATTCAGATCGAAGATCGAGAACACCAGTGCGACCGCGGTGAGCGCCTTCTCGCCGCCGGAGAGCTGGTGGATGGAGCTGTTTTTCTTCCCCGGCGGACGCGCCATGACGGCCACGCCCGCGTTGAGCACATCCTCCCCGACCAGCTCAAGATAGGCGTGCCCGCCACCGAACAGCCGCGGAAACTTCTCCTTCAGTCCGCTGTTGATTTTCTCGAACGTCTCCTCGAAGCGCGAGCGCGTCTCCTTGTCGATGCGCCGCATCGCCTCCTCGAGCGTCTCGAGTGCGCTGGTCAGGTCCGTGAACTGCCGATCGAGATACTCCTTGCGTTCGCTCTGCTCGGTCAACTCATCGATCGCCGCAAGGTTCACCTGGCCGAGCTTCTCGATGCCGGCGCGCAGCTGCGCGAGGCTCTCCTCCCACGCCGGCACGCTCGCCTCGGCCGGCAGGTTCTGCAGCACCTCGGGCAGTTCGAGGCGCGTGGCTGTGAACTGCTCGTACAGCGCCTCGCGACGCACGCGGTTCTCCTGGGCCGCAAGTCGGCCCGCCTCCATCGCCTCGCGTGCCTCGGTTACGCGCCGCTCGGCTGCCGTGCGTTGCTGCTCGAGCGCGCGCAGCGACATATCGAGCTCCTCGAGCACCCCACGTGCCGCGGACAGCTCGCTCTCGACGGTCAGACGCTCAGCGAGCGCATCGTTCAGGCGCGTCTCGAGCTCGAGCACCGGGCCATCACCGCCGGCGAGCTCCGCCTCGAGCTCTGTGCCGCGCCGATCGAGCTGCGCGCGCTGCTCGGCCATGCGGCCGAGGCTGGTCACGGCGGCCGTTTCGGCGGAGCGCCGCGACTCGATGCGCACCAGCAGATCACGCGCCGCGAGCTGCGCGGCCTGCGCCCGCTCGCGCGCCCCAGCGAGCGCCGCGCGGCGCTCTTCGCGTTCCTCCTCGAGCGTCTCGCGAGCCTCATTCAATTGCGCCAGCCGCTCGATGCTCGCCTCGAGCGAGGCGCGCGCCGTGCTGAGTGTCTCGCGCCCCCCCTGCTGCTCGCGGGCAAGCTCGGCGCTCTCCTCATCGATCCGTGCGGCCCGCGCGCGGGCCTGTTCGGCCCGGGCACGGGCCGCCTGTAGTGCCCCGGCCCGCTCGGCATGGTGCCGCTGTGCGGCCTGGATCTGCCCTTGCGCGCCGTCGCGCTCGGACTCTGCCGCAGCGAGCCCCTCGCGCACCGCGTCCAACTCGCCCTCGGCCGTGCGCACGCCCTCCTCGGCCGCGGCAGCCGCAACGCGCAGGCTCTTCAGACGATGCTCGCGCTCGATGATGCCGGCATGCGGGTCGACTCCGCGGCTGACGCGCAGCCACTCGCGCCCGAGCCACTCGCCGTTGCGGGTAATGATCGACTCACCGGGGCCCAGCGCGGCGCGCTCGCGCAACGCTTCACTCAGCGACTCCGCGGTGCGCACCGGCGCCAGCGCGGCGCGCGCCGCGGCGGACCCGGTGACCTTTTGCGCCAGCGAGACGCCCGAGCCACCCTCGGCGGTGCCCCCGGGTTGCTCCTGCACCAGCATGACCCGGCCTTCGCGCAGCGACTCGAGCGGCGTCGCCAGCGTATCGAGGGCATCGACACACACTGCCTCGAGATAATCTCCGAGTGCGGTCTCGACCGCCCGCTCCCAGCCCGACTCGACCTCGAGCCGCTCGGCGAGCCGCTCGCGGCCGGCGAGACCCGCCGCGCCGAGCCACTCGCGCACCTGACCGGCGCTGCTCGTGAGGGCGGCCTTCTGCACCGCCTCAAGTGAAGTGCACTCCTCGCGCGAGCGCTCGCGCTGCGCGCGCGCCGCCTGCAGGGACTGCTCGGCCTGCCGCTGCGCGGCGCGGGCGGCCTGCACGCGCTCGAGCGCACCGCTCACCCGCTCGGTCAGTGTCTCAATCGCCTCGCGCGCCTCGCTCTCCTGCGCCTCGAGCAGCGCGAGCTGCTCGTTCGAGGCGTGCGTCTCGAGCGCCTCGCGCTCGAGCGCAAGCCGCTCGCTCTGCGCAGCGAGGCGGCGCAGCTGATTGTCGAGCTGCTCGATGCGCGCCCGCTCGACCTGTGCGGTGCGGTCGGCCGCTCCGAGGGACTGGTTCAACTGCTCCCAGCGCTCCTGCCAGGCACTGAGCTCGACTTCGGCGGCCGCGAGCGCCTCGCGCGCGGCACGTTCAGCGTGCTGGGCGTCCTCGAGCGCCGGGGTGGACTGCTCGAGTTCGGCGCGCACCGCAGCCAGCTCGCGCTCCTCGCGCTCGATGTGTGCGCCGAGCTCGGCGCGGCTCGCGCGGGTCTGCTCGAGTTCGGCGCGCTGGCGCTCACGCAGCTGGCGGGTGTGCTGAATCGACTGCTCGAGCCGCGAGATCAGCGCGCCGAGCTCGTAGTGACGCCCCTGCACCGCCGAGAGCTGCTCGGCGGCGCTGCCATGGCGCTCGCGCGCGGTCTCGATGGCCGCCTCGGCGGCACGCTGATCGGCGAGTGCCGCCTGCATCTCGAGCTCGCGCTCGCGAGTGGCGCTGTCGTGCACCTCGGCGCCACTGTCGAGTTCGCGCATGCGCAGCGCGAGCAGCTCGGCCAGCGCACGGCGCTCCTGTTCTTTCAGCCCCTGGTAGCGCCGCGCGGTGGCGGCCTGGCGCTGCAGGTGTCGGATCTGCTTGTCGACTTCATCGCGAACGTCCTGCAGCCGCTCGAGGTTCTCGCGTGTCTCGGCGATGCGACTTTCGGTCTCGCGCCGCCGCTCCTTATAGCGCGAGATGCCCGCGGCCTCCTCGACGAACGCGCGCATGTCCTCGGACTTCGCCTCGATGATGCGCGAGATGGTGCCCTGCTCGATGATCGCGTAGCTACGCGCACCCAGACCGGTACCGAGGAAGAGGTTGGTAATATCCTTGCGCCGGCAGCGCGCCCCATTGATGTAGTAGCCGGAGGATCCGTCACGCGAGACTTGGCGTTTCAGGGCGATTTCATTGTAGCTCGCGTAAGCGCCGCCGATTTTGCCATCCGAGTTGTCGAAAACGAGTTCGACCGAGGCGGTACCGACGGGCTTTCGGGCCGAGGAGCCGTTGAAGATCACATCGGCCATATTGTCACCGCGCAGGTGCTTGGCCGACAGCTCTCCCATCACCCAGCGCACCGCATCGATCACGTTCGATTTGCCGCAGCCGTTGGGACCCACCACACCGGTGAGATTGCTCGGGAAGGTGACTTGGGTCGGATCGACGAAGGACTTGAAACCGGCGAGCTTGATCTTGGTCAGCCGCATCTACTTGATCTTCCGTTCTCTTCTGAATAGCCGCCGTAGCGAGGCGCGCTAGTGTAGAGTAAATGCTTATGCCCTCACAGCCTGCGCAGCAGATCGAAACGTTTCCCAATCCGAGCCCCCTGGCGGACTATACGATCCGCATGCGGATCCCGGAGTTCACCTGCCTGTGCCCGCGCACCGGTCAGCCGGACTTCGCCACACTCGAGCTCACCTACGTGCCGGATCAGCGCTGCGTGGAGCTGAAATCGCTGAAGCTGTACATCTGGTCATTCCGCGATCGCGGCGTGTTCCACGAAGCGGTCACCAATGAGATCGCCGAGTACCTCACCGGGGAGCTCGATCCACGGTTTCTACGCCTCGAGGCACGCTTCAAGGTGCGCGGGGGCATCCATACCCGGGTGATCGTCGAGCGGCGCCAGAGCGCCTGGCAGCCCCCGCCGCCGGTCGTGCTGCCCTGATTCCCCCCTCGGAGCCCTGCTCGCAACGGAACGCTGTACAGGCCGTAGGGCGCCGGTATAATCCCGCGTCCCGCAAAAGCCTTATCCCTAGGAGCGAGTGATGTCGGCCAAGAAACCCGCGCCAAAATCCGCGAAGGGTAAGAAGGCCGCGCCGGCGAAACCCGCCGCAAAGAAGCCGGTGAGCGTCAAGCGCCCGGCGACGCGCAAGGCCGAGCGTCCGGCTGCGCATAAGAGCGCGCCGGCCAAATCCTCGCACGCCCACGGGGCGGTCGCGGGCGAACCCGAAGGGGCACACGAGACGCTGCACGCCGGCGCTCAAGATATCGAGCTGCTCGAGCGGTCGCACACCCCATCGGTGCTGCTCGGGGCGGACTCCGAGGAGTCCGAGAGCATCGAGCCCGGCAGCCTGCTCGCCGGACCGCGCAACGTTCAGCCGTACATCCCCAAGCGCGGCGAACAGTACATGAGCAAGGAGCAGCTCGAGCACTTCCGCAACATTTTGAACAGCTGGAAGCGCGACCTGATGGAAGAGGTCGACCGTACGGTCTCGCACATGAAGGACGAGGCGGCGAACTTCCCCGACCCCTCCGACCGGGCCACCCAGGAGGAGGAGTTCAGCCTGGAGCTGCGCACCCGGGATCGGGAGCGCAAACTGATCCGCAAGATCGACGAGGCACTGAAGCGCATCGAGGACGGCACCTACGGGTACTGCCTCGAAACGGGAGAGGAGATCGGTATCAAGCGGCTCGAGGCACGCCCCGTCGCCACCCTCAGCATCGAGGCGCAGGAACGGCGCGAGCGGCGCGAGAAGCAATACGGCGACCGAGACGACCGCTACCGCTAGCCGGACCGTCGGCTACGTCGGGCGCTTCGCCCCCTCGCCGAGCGGGGCGCTGCATCTGGGTTCGCTGCTCTCGGCAACCGGCAGCTTTTTGGAGGCCCGCAGCCGCGGCGGGCACTGGCTGGTGCGGATCGAGGACCTCGATCCGCGCTGCATCGAAGGCTGCGCTGCGCAGCAGCTGCGCACGCTGGAAGCGTTCGGCTTCACCTGGGACGGGCCCGTCGAGTACCAGAGCCGGCGCACCGAGCATTATCAGGCGGCGCTCGAGCGACTGCAGGGGGCGGGACTCGCCTACGAGTGCAGCTGCTCCCGGCGGGAACTATCGAGCGAGGGCGGCTCGCTCGGGCACTATCCGGGGACCTGCCGCAGCGGGGCGCGCCACGGCGGCGCGACCGCAACGCGCCTGCGGATCGAGGAGAGCTTCAGCGCGAGCCTCGAGGACGCTTTCCAGGGTCGAGTCGACTATGCTCCCGGTACGCTCGGGGATGTGATCATCCGCCGTCGCGACGGGATCATCGCGTACCAGCTCGCCGTGGTGGTCGACGATGCTCTGCAGGGCATCACCGATGTGGTGCGCGGGGCCGACCTGCTCGAGAGCACCGGCTGGCAGATCGCGCTGCAACGCGCACTCGGTCTGCCGACACCCCGGTACGGCCATCTGCCGCTGCTCACCGAGCCAGACGGAACGAAGCTCGCCAAGCGTCACCGTGCCGCGGCCATCGAAGCGCATCACGCCAGCGAACAGCTTCATCAGGTCCTCGCCCTGCTCGGCCAGAACCCACCGCAGACGCTGCAGGGTGCTGCACCGGCAACCATACTCGCCTGGGCGATCGAGCACTGGCGCGCGCACGCATTGCGCGGTCTGCGCGAAATCGCGCTGCCGAGTCCGCCAACCCCCGCACCGGCATAGAGCGCGACGCACGCACCTCACCTTCCCGGCCGAGGAACGCGCCCCAGGTCGCTCGAGCATCCGCATCGACACGAGATCAGCACCCAAAGTCGAGGCGATGGCCGACCCGCTCCTGCCGCCATCCGGCCGCCTGCGCCCCGAGAATCGCACCCCATCGCGACAACCGCCCGGCCAGATCGCTTTGCCGACCTCAACCCATCGACTCACGACTCTCCCTTCCAGACGTGTTGATCGCAACACCCTCTCGGCCGTCAGCATCGTTGACCCTGACCGCCCGCAGGATGGCACACACCGCTTCGCCCCCTTGGCATAAGACCCGCCTCGTGTCGCAGCTCTTTGCAGTGCGCCCGTCGGGATGCACAAGACCGACCCCGGCGGCGCAGCGGCTGCAGGAATCTCCGCACAGGCACGCGACCGGCCACGCACCGATCGATTGGCACACGTCCGTGACCTGAACGGATCCGCTCGCTGACGTTCACCTATTGCCTGCCGATCGGCGTGCAGCGCGCGCACCACGAGCACCAGAGCGGCAACAGCCACTTTTCCGAGCACTGCGAGCGAAGGGCCCGGCCGGTGCGTGTCAACGTAGTTGTCGCCCGATTCACGCGGCGGACTTCGAGTCATGAAGGTTTCCGGTCGCCGCCGTGATCACTGCGTCGCGCTCGGGATTGAGCGTGACGACGGTGATTGGAG
>JAKBCE010000186.1 GCA_021808195.1 Pseudomonadota bacterium | reverse complement strand
GCGGGCTCGGCAATCCGCAGGAGAGCGAGTACATCCTGGTGATGCAGGACGGCATCCCGATGGAGATGGACTGGATCGGATTCCCGACGCTCTATTACCTGCCGAGTTTCCAGTCGATCGCCCAGGTGCAGATGATCCGGGGCGGTTCGGGGCTGCTCTACGGCCCGGAGCCGGAGCCGGTGATCAACTTCGTCACGCGCCAGCCGGGGAAGAAGACCGAGGCGAGCACCGATCAGGTCTTCGGCAGCGACGGCTTGTACTCGACGTACAGTTCCATCTCCGGTCCGGCCGGACGGTGGGATTACTTCGCGGACTTCTCGCATCGGCAGAGTCATGGGCAACGCGCCAATGGCGACTACACCGTCAACCAGGGCGATCTCGAGCTCGGCTATCACTTCAGCCGCGGACACCGGCTCTCGCTCGCGGTGCATGCCTACTCGCTCGAGAGCGGCATGGCCGGGCTGATGAGCGGGGCACAGTTTCGGACCAACGGCCGGCAGACGACCACACCCGACGATCGCGACTGGGCGCACCGCTACACCGCGGTGCTGACCTATCACGATCAGATCGATCCGAGCAGTCTGTTCGTGCAGAAGGTATGGACCGGCTACCAGGATCTCGTGACCCGCGCCGATACCTATGCCAACACCGGCACTCTGGTCGGGACCGGAGCGACGCTCGCCAGCCAGAAGTTCCACTACACGGGACTCGACGGGCGCTTTCTGCACCACTGGGGCAAGGGCAGTGCGTTCACGGTCGGTTACACCGTCTACAGCTCGAACAGTCCGTACACGGAGCTGAAGAGCCCCGATGCGCTGATCGCGCCGTATGGGGCGAGCGGAGCGCTCTTCTACAACGATCAGCGCCGTACGCGCTATGCGGCGATCTTCGCCGAGAACCTGTATCGGCTCGGCCGCTTCCACGTAGTCACCTCGGCGCGGCTCGAGCACGAGCAGTTGCAGACGCACGAGACCGCTGCGCCGCACCCGAATCTCGTCAATGCGACCTACAGCCATACCGTGCCGCTGTTCGGCATCGGTATTGGCAATGACTTCGGCCGCGGCAACGAGACGTATCTGAATGTCTCGCAGGGCTACCGCCCCGTCCGCTACCTCGATATCTCCAGTCCGTTCAGCAATTTCTCCGCGACCAATGATCCGGCGACGACGCATTACCTGACCTACGAGGCCGGCGTGCATGGCTGGCCGGTGGTCGGGCTCTACTACGATGCCAGCGTCTTTCAGATCAATGCGAAGAACGAGATCGAGTCCGAGCAGCTGACGCCGACCGAGACGATCAACGTCAACAGCGGCGATCTGCGCAGCCGCGGATTCGAGTTCTCGAGTTCTTATGACGTGTTGCGTCTGTGGCCTGCGGTGCCGCGCAGCGAGCATGTGACGCTGTTCGCCAACGTCAGCATCCTCAATGCCGAGTTCACCTCGAGTCGCATTGCGGGACAGACGGGCAAGGTGCCGGCGTACGCGCCGCACTATGTGGTCAAGGGCGGGGTGACGCTCCAGGGCGTGCACGGGTTGAAGCTCAGTCTCATGGTCGATGCCGTCGGGGCGCAGTACTTCCAGAACAGCGATACGGCGATCGGCACCACGCCGGCGCTCATTCCGGCCTACACGATCGCCGATCTCACTGGCGAGTATGCCTGGGGAGCGCACTGGCGGCTCGAGGGCGGGGTCACGAACCTCGGCAATCACCGCTACTACTCGCGGGTGTTTCTCTTCGGCGGCCAGCTCGAGCCGGCCCTGACGCGCCAGTACTACCTGGGCGTTTCCTACCACCTGTAGGCGGAGGCGGGCGGGCTGCTATCATGCGCTCCGCCCGCCCGCTCAGCGGGTGTCTTCGGAGACCTGCGATGCTCAATGGCAGCTCAATCCGCAAGGGGGCTCATCCGATTGACCGGCAGTTCCTCGACCGCTGGTCGCCGCGGGCGATGAGCGGTGAGCCACTGTCGCGTGAGGCGCTGCTCAGTCTGTTTGAGGCGGCACGCTGGGCGCCGTCTTCGGGCAACCAGCAGCCCTGGCGCATGCTGTTCGCCCGACGCGATACGCCGCAGTGGGACACCTTCTTCGGGCTGCTGGCCGCCGGCAATCAGGCCTGGTGCGAGCGCGCGGCCGCGCTCGTAGTGTTCGTCTCCCGAACGCTCAACAGCTACACCGGCCGCACGTCGGTGACGCATTCGTACGACACGGGTGCAGCGTGGGGATATTTCGCGCTGCAGGGGTACCTGAAGGGCTACGTGGTGCACGGCATGGAGGGGTTCGATTACGCTCGCGCGAGGCAGGCGCTCGCCATTCCCGAGGAATTCAGGATCGAGGCCATGGCAGCCGTGGGACATCCGGCACCGCTCGAGGTGCTCAGTGCGCAGTTGCAGGCTCGGGAGGCCCCGAACGACCGTCGGTCGCTCGAGCAGACCGTGTGCGAAGGGGCGTGGGCACTGCCGGACTGATCGGTGTCCCGGGCCGCCCGGGCGGCAGGCACGGCGGCGAGTCCAAGAATCCCGGCCGGCGGACGAGCCGATTCGGCCGCGATTTGCTAGGATCCGCCGCGCATCGAGACGCCTGCGGAGAGGTGGCAGAGCGGTTGATTGCACCGGTCTTGAAAACCGGCGTCCCTTCACGGGGACCGTGGGTTCGAATCCCACCCTCTCCGCCAGTCTCGATGGTTCGCGCAATCCCCAGGGTCGGGCGAGTACGCGAATCGATACCTCGCTCAGGATTGTCCTGGGTCCCGGTCCGTGCGGCGCGCACCGGAGCGCTGGCGTCCCTCGGCGCGACGAATGCGCGCGCGCATCTGCCCGCTCGCAGCCTTCTCGATGATTCTCAGCGCTTCAGCGAGCGCATTGCGTTCGGGACACGACGGACAGGTGTCGAGTGTCTCCGAGAGGCTGTTGCGAGCGACCTGCGCACACTGAGCACGCAAGCCGGTCAGGTCCGCATCCGCCAGTCCAGCGATTTCTTGCAGCTGTCTAAGGCCCTGCGAGTCGAGCCACTGCTCGGCGGTCGGATCGGATGCGAGGATTGGCAGAGCAGGTGTATCTCCGTGTATCCATGTTTGTGTGGTCAGCACGTCATAGACTGGAGCTAGACGAGGTTGCGCCAAGTCCTTGCCGTAGAGCAAGCCAAAATTCTTCAAGTGCGCATCCCCGTTGCGCAGCACGTCATTCAATACGATCAGGGTCAGCAGTGCGCGGCGGTCTGCGGCTTGATGCGCGGGGTCAACAAAATTTCCGATCATTCGAAACAGGTGCTCGATAGAACCACCGTACTTGCCCGTTCGTCGAATGCCCGAGAGAGCACAGGCGTCCTCGAACCCCAGGCGACCGCCGGCATCATCAATGTCAAAGCGCTCGACGATGATCGAGGTGAGGTCCGGTGCCAGTTCGACGGATGGCACGGTGAGGTTGGCTGCCGCACATGCCTTGAGGCACGCGTACTCCACCAGGCAGGCGCCGGTGAAGTTCGCTGTGTCGAATTTAACGATGGATCCATGCCCGACAACTGTGCCGGGCCGCGTTCGGCCGTGTGGATGCACGGACATCTTTGGCATCACACCGGCGACGCCGAACAGCTGCGGTGATTTGCGCAAAATCGTCGCGAGGCGCCGTGCTGCGCCTTCCGAGCGCGCAGCTTCGAGAATTTCTTCGTCCAATCCCTTGTCCCGTTCGAGCGGACCACCGAAGGTTACGCGGCCGAGGGTATGCCTGCCAATCAGGCGTAGTAGCGAGAAATCGCTGTCGACATCGATGTGTTTTCCGAAGCGGTTGCGGATCGCGTCGAGGAGCATTCCCTCAGGAAGTGAGACCTCGAACGGGGGCGGCAGCCCGTTGTAGCCTCGATACTCCTCGGGCGGTTCCCCGGGTGGCATCACCAGCGATACCGCGAGCTGTGGCGGAGTTGCCGACCGATATTCGAAATCGATCAAGCCCGTCGCAACGTCCTCGCGAAGCACGCCCACGTGCTCGTCCGAAACGTAAACGTCAAGCTCGCTCACGCCGAACTTTCATGTCAAGGCGATCGCGGCGCAAACGCTCGGCGGTCATGAGCTCCTTGAGTAACGGGCGCCGGTGAGGCTGCTGCTCGACCGTCTGTGCCACCTCGCTGTTCGTGATGCGATTGCCATACGGTTCCACTTCATCCGGCGCAAGCGACGGGACCGCAGGTTCTAACGGGACACGCCGTCGGGTCTGCCGTTCACGCTCGGGTCTCATCAAATCCTTGCGAGGTGGACGCGCCGGAGCGCTCAGGTGCGCAAAGTCGAGCGCCAGCACGCCCATCATTGCGGCCAGGCTTTGCGAAGACACTCCGCGACCCGCTTCGGCGGCAATGACCGTCGGGCGCGATACCGAGGCTGCCTGGGCCAGTTCGGCCTGCTTCAACCCACGCCGCCGACGCTCGGCACGTAGCAGCATGCCGAGCGCCTTCAGCATGCGTAGCGATTGGGTTTCGACTCGCAGAATCATTGAATCCTGAATTCTCCGGCCGCCGACGGACCGGTGTGTTCGGACGGCTCGAATCATGATGCGCCAGGCCCGCAGAAATGTCAAAGAACGTTGACATTTGAGCACTCGGATTGGGGCGTTGGACGCCCGGAGTGCCTCCGAGCGCATGGATAAATCGGCACGTGGTCCGACGCCTGGAAAACCGAGTCGGCCTGGGGCCGAATGGATTCGCATGGTGTGATGACTGGACAGCCTGTCACTGTCGCCGGTGATGACGCACGCAGTGCGTACCAACGGTGCGAAACGCTTTGATTCACGTCATTTGTGGTGGACACCCTCTCCGCCAGTTTTGATTGCTTCCTCAATTCCCAGGGCGGGGCAAGTTCGTGAATCCACTCCTCGATCAAGACTGTCCAGTGCCGCGATCTGCGCCTGTGCTCCGCGCAGGTGAGCGCTGGCTTGCCTTGCGCGCCGGAGCGATGACCAGCCGATCTCTTTGGCACCGCGTCGCTGGGCAGCGCGGGGCAAATAGGTCTGCC
>JAKBCE010000004.1 GCA_021808195.1 Pseudomonadota bacterium | reverse complement strand
GCATGAAGGAGGCCGCCGAGCGCCTTGCCAAGCGCGCCGCTACCGCGTAATCATCCTCTGTCCGTCGCCGTCAGGTGGGGGATTTTGACCTGGCCACGGGTGGGGGATTTTGAAGTGGCCGCCGGGGAGGCGGGGGGACGTCGACTGATATTCATCAATCGAAACCCGCCAGCGATTTTGTCCTCGGGGTTGATCTCGACGGCGTCGTGGCGGATTTCATCTCCGGTCTTCACCCGATTGCCGCCGAGTGGGTTGGTAAGCCACAGCAGGAATTGCCTCTGGAAGTCAGCTACGGCTTCCCCGAGTGGAAGCTCGACGAATACGGCGGATATGAGGCATTGCATCGCTACGCTGTAAAGGAACGGAATCTATTTCGCAATTTACCTCCGGTCCGCGACGCGCCGGCCGTGCTACGGAAGCTTTCCACGCTCGGCATTCGCATTCGGATCATTACGCACCGGCTTTTTATAGAGTGGTTCCACCGACAGGCGGTCGAGCAGACCATCGACTGGCTTGAGAAGCACGACATTCCCTATTGGGACATCTGCTTCATGAAGCAGAAATCTGCAGTTGGTGCCAATGTGTATTTGGAAGATCATCCGGCCAATGTTGCCGACCTCCGCTCCCAGGGCTGCGATGTCATCGTAATAGTCAACTCAACGAACCGTGAAGTCCCTGCTTCTCGCGCAGAGTCCTTGATTGAGATCGAACGCCTCGTTATCGAACGATTTACGCGTTGGATGGAGACACCTGATCCCGCACAGAAGGATGGCTAACGCAAGGGGCGTGCTATCGGTTTAGGATTTCGTGAATCCCATCGCCTGCGTTGATGGCCACGGGGTAACGGTCTGGCGAAGTCACCTGTGGATTGAGCGCGAGCTGCTTGGGTCCAGCGTTCTTCAGCCCTACCAAACGTAGATTGCTAGTCCCTGAAATTCCATTGCGTCCCTGAAATTTTTTAGGATTCGCTGCTGCTCTTCCACCTGTATAGCTTGGCCGTCGCTGCTCCATCGAGCGAATGCGCTGCTCCTGATGCTAATGCACGGTGTTCCGCCCATAACTCCATTGTCGACCTCAACTTCGATCCACTTCTCATTTTCACGGTATTCGGCAGTAAATTTGCCTGTGAACTTTACGATGAACCCTTGGTCGCTCTGAACGCTCTTTTTTGTAAGCCATTTAAACATCAATACACCATCAGCTTCGCGAAGGCTGCCAATAGTGCGGCAGGAGATCTTTGATTTGGCTCGCCGGCTGCCTCGCCACGAGCCCGCGATCGCCCTATGCACTAAGCGCAACGACGCGATCGCGCTGGAACCGAACTATATTTCCAACCGTCGAGAGGCCGACGTGACCGCCTGCGAGCTCCGTCACGATTCTCGGCTTCTGCTCGGCGTCCGTGGTCACGACCGCGATGGTCCCCAATTTCAATCGTCCGTTCCTACTCACAGTCTTCAGAGGCTTCTCCAAGAGCTTGTGCCAGCCTCGGCCGAGTTCCGCGTGGCGATTCAGCCACGATTCCTGCCTCTGCTGCCGCGCAACTGTTACCGGCCGCGTCAGCGCGAGGCTCTCACGGACGGCCGCCAATTCTTCCTCGTCCGCCGCAATTGAAGGGAAGAGCGCGAAGAGGGCAACATTCGCCGTAAGTCGATTCTCCTTCTCGTCTGACTCGAGGGATAGCGGGAACTCTTCGGTGTACTCATCGCCGATATCCCACGCGAGCCACGCCAGAAGCGCTCTAGCTTGCAACGCCTCTTCCGTCTTCGCTTGGGTTACCTCCTCAAGTTTTTGCAAGAGCATCTTCTTCTCCCCGAGAAGGTACTCGATCGCAAGGTCAAAGAGCTCGATGCAGGGTTCGTCCGGAACCAGCTGCAGTCGAGCTGTTCGCCATCGGGGAAGCGACTCTATTCTCCGTAGCTCCCGAATCAACGCCAGGACGGCAATGATCCGCGCAACAGTCGCCGGTGCATGCTGGGTATCCGCTGGGGTTCGCTCAAGGTACTCCGAGAGCTTGGAAATGAGGCGCCTAATCTTCTTTGCGACCAATATCGCAAGCTCCAAATCCGAGACTGTTTGCGGAGGGACAGGGCCGGTCGGCTCTGGCAGATTGTTCTCTGCCCCGACTTGCTCCTCTTCCGACCGCCCGAGTCGATCCGGGGAGTCGGCATCGCTCGGCGACTCGATGCCTAGACGCCGGATGAGGATATCGATCAGATACGCCAGGTCGCCTGATTTCAGTGCTCGCACGCGACCACGACGACGGATTATGCTGCCAGCATCAACGGCGAAGGTTTCAGGCTGAATCTCTTCCTGTTCGCTCGTCTTGCGCCTTGCCTGCCGCCGACCCGTCTGGCCGTGGACGACGAGCTCTTGGTCGTCTTCAAAGATGACCTTCTCCACCGCTTGGAGAACCTCTGCAAGATTGCCCTCATCAGCCGTCAGCGAAGCCAGTGCCTTCCGAAGCTTAGCCTTTGCCGATATGCTCGCAAGGCTATCGATTTCTTCGGAATCGTGCACCCAGGCGGACAATATCCGCCCGTCGGAGAGGTGCACCTCGACCCGCCTTATCTTGGAGAGGGTAATCTCCTCGGGAATTCGAATGCAGGCCGCCCTCCCGGGCGACAGGCGCTCCTCATGCAGCAAGGCATCGCTGGACGAGCGAAGAGCGTAGCGACCTGCCCGCCCGTCAGCCGGCAGTACCAGCTCGATAAGGCGCGATTTCGGGTCGATCGCCGCCACTCCAATCAGCACCTGTCCTTCTGTAGTTGTGCCTTCCTCCGTAGGAGATGCAGGGCGTAATTGAAGCTCACCGGGCTCAAGACGCGGTAAGTCAAAGAGCTTAGTAATACCAAGAGCTTCCGCATGCTCTCTGGCATGGGCGCCGCGCCACGCCAATACAGCCTCTGCATTCTCCCCGGAGGGGAAGTTCGTCCAAGCAGGTGCGCTCGGATTGGCGCTTCCGACCGCGAGAAGACCCCCTGATCCGCGACCCTCGATATAGAGGCCTTTTGCATGCACAAATCCCTCATGCCTCCCTGGACCAATTTTTCGCGAGTCCACGCAGCGGACGGATCGGAGCCGAAGTATGTCGTCACTCACGAGCGCCTCGGGGGTCAGCCCGACGACCACCTTGGCTTTGGGCCAGACCCTTTGGAGGGTCCGGATAAACTCAAGTCGTGAGTCAAGGTATGGGCCGATTACGGCAATGCGCTTGGCCTCACCCGCGAAATCGGCCCGCACGGCATCGAGGAGCGACTCCTCATCAGCGCCCTGTGCATAAAACCTTACAGCGGGATCTGGGCGCGCCGGGCGCAAGTATGGTCGGGCAAATTCCTCGAATCGGTATACGGCTTCGCACACAATCTCAGGAACCTGGCTCTCACATCCCCGAACCCATGTGGCGATTGCATTCCAGGCGTCCCGGTATGCTCCATCGAATTCCTCGTCTGCTTCTGGGGTGAGTTCGACGAGCGTCGACAATTCCCGGTTGTATCCCAATCCCGCTAACGTGGCGTTATGGCTTCCCACGAGCAGAGCGCCCTTCCTCTTTCCCGCAAGCAGCCAGATCTTCGGATGGAAAGCTCCGGCCATCCTCACGGGAAAGAGTGTGTACGCAACGCCGGCGAGCTGCGGCCGCAATTCTTCACTGCTGGATGCCACCGCAAGCTGGTTCTGATCAGCCAGGAGAACGTTGTAGCGACATCCTCCACCCACCAACTTTCTGATAATCAGCTGCTCATATACAGGAAAATTGACTGCGTATGTTGTGATAAGAGAGGCCTCATATCCGCCTTCCTTTGCTATCTCCAGCAGGGATATTCTCTTACGCACTGACGGACTCCAGCTTCTGGTGGCCGAGAGCGGTCAGCCTAGTCACGCCGTGCACGCGGCGAAGCATTGCAAGATCCCGAAGCATTTGGGTTGCTTGCCGAAACCGGGGAACGGTATTAGCCGGAGGCGGCACCTGGACAACCTCGAATCCCATTTCTGTCGGGCGGAACCGAAATGATGACTGGCCCGTGTGTCTCAATTTTCGGAGCGCGACTCGTAGGTGCGTCGACAGCGTCCATTGCACGATTTCCCTTGCTACCTCAATCATTGGGCGCGGTAGCCACTCGCGAACACGCTTGCGAAAGCTGATCAAGTTAATGGGGTAATCCGAAAGAGCCTCTTCAGTCCAGCCGACACGGGTGTAATCCCAGGGGTCACTCATTTCTCGCGCCGCAATTGCTACGAGGCACCGAATTGCAGTCCCGACGATATCCTCGCCTCTCGAATACTCGGCGACGGGTGTCGCCACCACGCGCTCCGCCAATTGGACTTCGTGATCGGCATCTCGCCAGCTCATCAACGCAGGCCCATTCTGCCGATACTGCTCGATCCCACTCTCCAGCGTTTCCGTCTTAAACGCCCTGAGTGCGCGCCGCAATGTTTGCGTAGCCAGAAAATGGCCTGCGAAACTCTCGGCCGTAAGAAAGCGATGTTCCGCTTCGTTCATGACAATCAATGCGGCGGCAAAGATACATTGGAACGCGACAGAAAGCAGATCGCCGCGCTCGTAAAGCGCCCAAAGAGCGCGTGTATTCTCAAGATTGCTGGGCAGCTCCCAAGGAGCGCCCGACGGAAGCCGGCTGGTGTAGATGCACCCCCGGAAGGTCAATTGCGTTAGGTCTTCACCGGGACACGAACTCTGGAGCACATGGACCAGATGCAGGAGCATCGACAGGGAGTTGCGTCGCGGCAGTCCTTCCTCCTCGGCATAGGGCGTTTCGTTAAAAAACAGTGCCTGGAGGTGGCGATGCTCCCGCGTGCTCTTTGGCAGGTGGCACGGGCAGAATCCGGCCAAACGGTCGAGAACCGCAAGAGTTACCTTGTCCGAATCGCAGGTCTGCCAAAACAGCTTGCCTTCGACGGTCCCGTCCAAGCTTTCCGCTATTGGCTGTCCCCGTTCACGGGAGTAGCCGATCCAATTGCTCGATCGCGAATCCAGTATGGCAAAGTCGGTAAGGATTCCGGCGTAATATTGCCCCAGCCCTCCCATTTCATTCTGAAAGTAACGCGTGTCGGAATCCTGTGCTGTGTACCGACTTAGTCGAAGTGGAGTACCACCCTCGAGAGCTGTCAACGCGGATGTAAGCTTGATGCGGCCGACCATTGCCGCCCCATGGCGTTCCGCGTCCTGATCTGAAATGCGAGCATGCCGCTCTGCAATCAGGGTGAAGAGGCAATCGGCGCGCCTGAATTTCTCAACAAATTCCTGACGAGTCGCCCCTTTGGCATACCTTTCTAGCGACCAGATCACCCACGGGTAAAACGAATAGTAGCGTGCCCGATCCGTGACATTCGTTATGCCTGGAAGGAGCTGCGAATACGCGAGTATGCAGGGCGCCTGCGTGCCCAGGTGATCAAGACCGCCGATGGAGGGTGGGGGCGTCAGCCATCCGGTTGTTAGCGGCATAGCGATTCTCCTTGTTATAGTGAGTCAGCGAGGGATTTGCGTGCAGCCGAAATGCGTCTCTCATCATCCCCCGACCCGACTCCATTCCGAATGCAGCATTGGTTCAGCGTCGACGATCGCGGCATCAAGCTCGTGATTGAGGACTGGATGCTCGGCAAGCATGCTGTCGATCTCGCGGCGCTCAACAAGTCGCACGCGATTTGCGGCCGCATGCTCACGCGCATTCGCTGTGAAGGATCTGTTGGTGACAGCGATGCGGCGAAATAATGTCCCAGGGAACCGGACTTGGTATAAGGCAGAACCCGCAGTTACCTCTTTGATTGCGTCCCAGCCGACCTCCGAGCCGCCAGAACTTTTGCATTGGATGAGTTCGCCCTCGCGGCCCCGCATGGCATACACGTCAATTCCCCCATCGCCGGCCCGCTTTGGTGTCACCCGGGCGATATACCCTTGCTTGCTCCAAAGAAGCTGGCATAGGACCTCGAAACCAAACCCGTCCAGTCGATCCACGTCATCGAGCGTCAATGCCCGCACCGCCAGATCACTTCCCTTCGCATCCGTATCTACTACTAGATCAGTGAATCGAACGTCGGATCCTGTTCCATTGAGCATCGCGGTAAGCGAGGAGTCGCCCAACGTTGCGGTCGCAAGTGCGGCCTTCCGTCGTAGCATCTGATCGAGGCGCACGTCAAATGTGACGAAGTCCTCCGAGACGGCAACAGGGCAATAGACGAATACATCCTTCTCTTGTCCAATGCGGTACGCGCGATCCGTGGCTTGCGATTCTTTAGCGGGGTTCCACGCTCGAGTAAAATGGAAAACGTGGTTGGCTGCCGTCACGTTAAGGCCCGCGCCAGCCGCAAGTGTCGAAAGGATGATCACATCAAATCCTTCCGAGGCTGAAAATCGATCAATATAGCTTTGTCGATTTTCCGAATCTCCATTTATGATCGCGGGCCTGATCCCGAAGACCTCTTTGAAAAAGTAGAAGAGGCATAACTGAACCTCCCGGAGCTCAGTGAACACTATCGCCTTTTCGTTAGCTGCCTTCACCAAGCGCAGCTGCTCAATGAGCCAGGCAAGCTTTGCGGAATTTCGGAAATGAACGGCAGTGCCATCGCGATCGGGCAGGAAGCGTCGCCCCGGAATGCAGTACGGTTCGGCACAGACGGCCTTCATCAGGTGAAGCGCCGCAAAGGAAGCTCTAGCGCGGCGGCGGCTGTCAGTTTCTTCGGCTGCCTCATGCAATTTCTTGAGACCCGCTAGATACAACACTCCCTGGTGAGCCGACATCGGGATTTCGAGGCGCTCGTCATTTGCGGGCGCCTCTGTGAAAGTCTGTTTGTCCTCATTGATTCGACGTATCACAAAATACTTATTCTTGAACTCCGCTTTGAGCTCGTGCTTCGTACGACGTAGAATCTGCGGACCGATCGCGCGCTTGAGCTCCTCAAGAGCCTCCTTTTGGTCTTCCGTTTCGCATTCAATTGGGCGGCGGTATCTCTTGCCGAACTCCTCCAGCCCCCCTATGAGTCCAGGCTGAACGAAGTCGAACAGACACCACAGATCTGCGAGCGAGTTCTCTACTGGCGTTCCGGTGCAGACAATGCGAAAGTCTGACTTGAGCGCCCGCACGGCCATCGAAACCTGAGTTCCCGGCGTTTTTATCCGTTGAGCCTCGTCACAAATCGTAAAGGCGAAGGGTATCCTGGCTAAGGAGAACTCGTAGTTTGTGAGAACCTCGTAAGTGGTGATTATCACCTTTGCGTTTCCCGCCCAGTCCGGCCGCAGCAGGTCAGTGACGCCACGGGACTGCAACTCCGAATCGATCAGACTGAGTGGTTGCTTTCGCTCGCGCAATTGTTCCCCGTAGAGCACGAGAAGCTCGGGAAAGGAAGGTGTGAAGAATTTCCGCACCTCGGATTCCCAGTTCTTTATCAGGCTTTTAGGAGCGACGATAAGTGAGGGGCCAGCGTCGCTGTGAATTTCGTAGTGACGCCCCAGAACGGCGAGCAGCTGCAGGGTCTTTCCAAGACCCATGTCATCAGCGAGTAGCGCTCCGCGGCAATGTGCAGGAGCGTGACTGAGCAGGTGCTGGAACCAAGCTATCCCATCGAGCTGGTGCTTCTTCAAGTTCACCGTCGGCCGTAAGCACGCCGGGAGCTTCGCGGCGGCATTCGTAGGAACCGCGAGGTTCTTTGCGCGCTCCTCGAGATAATCGATCTTGTGGAAGTTTGTCTTTACGAGGAGGGTTTCTCGGGCCCTTCGCTGAGGTTTCTCGTGGCCTGACTGCGCTGGCTTGACGGAACCCGACGCGTTGAGCATGGCGTGAAAGCCATCGAGCAGCGTCCGAGCCTCAGAGGTCGCAAGCGCTGTCGGGAGCGCCGCACTGCGGATCTCGGCGTTCCCGGCCGTTTCGGCTTGCTCCACTTGCTTCGAAAACTCCTCCACCCACTCACGTGTTAGCGGGATAACAACTTGTCCTTCGTGACCTGCGAGCGTGACACGCACCATCGGCACCAAGTCTGCGGGCAGCCATCCCGAGCCGCTCTGATCGGAATCGGATGGCTTCTGGATGAGCGGGATATAGCTCGGCTTCGCGATTCCGATCCCTTCGATGCGGTTGCTGTAACTCGCGAGCTCATAGACGTCGGCTAGCGAGATAGTCTGAGCGGGCTGCGCCTTCCACAAGTGCGAAAGCTGACGGGCCGTCTCAAGCTGCAGAGGCGACTCCGCGTCGATCGACAGATCGTATTCGCCCCAGGGAACCTGCCGACGATCATCGCGAAGGGCCGAGGCGAGCTCAGAGATAAACTCGTCGAGTTCGCGAACCGCGTGAATGGGTATCCTGTTTGTTCTGAATCCGCCGTTAGCGAATTGTTCTTCTATGGTGAGATACACGGACTCGATACGGGCCTGCCCCATTTGAGGGTGCAGCGAGAAGGTCGTGTTCAGTGGCCCTACGGCTGCCTTGTCTTCGAGAAACTCCTCCTCTCGGAGCACCTCATACGCGGCTTCGCCAAGGAAGGACCACGGATTATGGAGAAATTGCTCGGCTCTCGATCCGGCGACCTTTCGGTTGGGCATGTCGCGCTTGATCGCGGTGAGCACCTGGCGGACCGGTTCTGAGACAACGACCCGCGCGAAGCCCCCCGCAGGGGTGAGATCGTAGTGGGGTTGGACAGAAGAGTGCCGGTCGAAGGCCCGAATCCACCCCTCAGGAGCACCGTCGAATGTGGGCTCGACCGTTGTAACGCGACCAAAGGCGGTTGTCTCCCGTGATAGCTTAAGACGCAACGTCTTCGGCGTTATCACAAACGTCGTCTCGAGGTACGGCGCTCGGTAGAGGGCGCCGGCTGCATCCGCGAACGGGCGAATTTCGCCCCAGGCGAGTTCATTATCGTGCTGGGTGCGCTGATCGGTAGCCCGAGCCGAAAAGCGCTCGATCACCTGCGAGCATCTCCACGCCGCTTCGGAAAGGAGCCACTCCTCCTCTCGAACGATGGCGATGCCGCCAATGATGCGCGAGACCGGCACGGCTCTTCCCGCTTCGGCCCAGCCCTCGATGGTGATCTCGAAGTCGCGATCGGCGAGCGTCGAGCGGCATTCCAGAACTGGGCTTAGCGAATGCTCCTGCGGAAGTTCTAGCAGGTCCCGGACGACGGCATGGTCACTCTCGCGCCTTAAATCGTAAACCAACCCCCAGGGCAGGAGCACTCCGGTCGACGTCAGCTGACAACGGTCTTCGATGATGAGCTGCGAGAGATACGCGGTGAGGCAAGTCTCCCGTGGACTGGCAGCGTCTGTCGCTTCGTGTAGTCCCTCAACGCTTACCTCTATCGGAGGCCCACTGAGGCGAAGACGAATCCCCGCATCATCCCATTGGCGCTCATAAACGCGCGGGCGATCTGCCTCGTGCCCTCGCCGTAGAATACGCTCAAAGAGCATTACGCACTCTCCGGATAGTAATGGGCTAGTCGGGTATTCGCCCATCTAAATCCCCAGCGAAGCAACTGCTTCTCCAGAGCGGCGTGTTTTTGGGGATCGACTACCCAGAGGCGTCCACCGCGCCCGTTTACACGTCGGTCATCGATATACGCGCCCGGGAACTCTGCAACCGCCTGGGCCAACGCGTTCATCTCGAACCGTGCACCTTTTGGCTTGCGCCCGTGTGGCGCGGCGCTGGCGCCCCGCGAAGCGCCCCGAGGCGGATGGGGTGGTACGTCTTTCGAGTCCTGCGCGACTGGGCTCCCGCCGACGCGGCGGCTAGCGTCGGGCGAAATCCCGTACCGTTTAAGGAGGGCCTCCGCTTCATCTTCCCACCCTTTGTGGTGGTTGACTTTTACGGAGCCACATTTGAGGTCCTCGTGAGTCCCTTGGTATGCCCTCGCATATCTATCGAACCCAAGCTCGGTGGTCTTGTAAAAGTACACCGCGTTTGGCTTCTGACTGAACTCCACGATCGTTCGGTCACCGATTTCCATGATGAACGCATCGACCTCGCCTTGGGGGTTATGTAGCCTTGCGTATGCTCCTTCCTCGCGCGCGATGAGGTCCGCCACACCTCGGTTGCGGCGCGCTAGGGAGAGCGTGTCGGTCCCCAGTATCAGACGGGTCCAGCTGATCTGTTCCAGGTACCGACTCCAGAAGGCGAGTCGCCCTTGGTCGGCTTTGTTTCGATCGGCGAGTATCTCGAAGAAGTCTTTGAGGTTCTTCTCGTTTACCCACCCAAGAACCATCCGCCAGACTTCTTCACTGACCCGATTCCAGCTTGTGGCCAGGCCAGCGGCTTTGAGTTTGGGATTACGCCACACAGTCGGGCTTACCACGTAGTCCCTCAGCCGCTCTGGGACTGGCTGTTCGCGACAGCGACAGTAACGCTCCAGAATGGCAACGAGGGCGTCATCCCGGAAGACGGGCCGCTCGACGAGCAGCTGAATGAGCCTCGGAATGGTGGCCTTGAAAGGCTCGTCTGCTCGTTGCGTCGCGGCGCGAACGGCATCCAAGATGAGGGCATGGTAGAACCAGCTCGATTCCGGGATCGCTAGATCCGTTGCGAGTGAAGAGACTCCTGCGGTATCGCCGCCCAAATAGTCGGCGGCATAGCGATGTGCCGCTCGGTCCGTGAGAACATCAGGATCTCGGCGGATGACCCGGACCCAATCAGGAACGATCCCCGAACCAGATTCCCGATCGATTAGAGGCCAGGTTTTTTGGAGGAACTTGCGCAGCGCTTCCCACCCAGCTCGGTCACGCTCCATAGCTCGAGCGGGATCAAATTCGAAGTAAGAACAGAGAAGCCCAAACCAAGTGAGCCTCGGCAGCTGACGCTTCTCGGCATCCTGTTCATAGCGGTCAAGGAGCGAATACAGCCGCTCGCTACTCAACGGCGTCGCGTTACGGCACTCGAGAAGAGGCCGACACAAGCAGGCGGCGACAGCATCGGTCTCCCAGTCGTTTAACTCTCGCCCGTTGACGAACGCAATCGCGGCTGTTCGCGCGGCATGCGACGGAGCGTGCGAGCGGGAATGACCCTGAAAGAGGCGCTCGGATTCGAAAGCGGCAGCCTCGATGAGCTCGGGCTTGCCGAGGGTATCAGCCGAGTCCGTGAGTCGTCCGAGCGCTTGAGCAAGAAGCGCCTCGAGTGCTCCTAGCATTGCCCTATTTCCTTGTTCTTGAGTACCGATGAGGGTTCCCGTGGCGCGTCGAGCGGCCAGAATTCAATTTTAAGCTCGACCCGACGGCTCTCCTCCTTCGAGGCCTTGATGGAATTGAACGAATATCCACCAACGAGAAACAGGTTTACGATTTGCTGCCGCTGCTCATCGGATAACTGAGGCTCATTGGAATTGGGCGAGTTAAGGAGCATGCAAACAACGGACTCGCTGCGCCGCAGGCTCAGGCCCAAATTAAATAGATAAGTTCCGTCTTGGTCCGTGTAGCCTTCGACGACGATTCGCCTAATCCACTCTTTCCCAAGCGCCGTCGCTTGAGTCTTTAAAATGACGGGAATGTAGGCCCTGAGAAAGCGGCTACCCGCCTCGCTAATGTCTGCGCTCCCGCTATGAAAATGAACGACATTCCCTAGATCAATTCTGTAGGTAGATGCGTCGACTTGCACGTCAGGGAATTCTCGGGAGTCCTTCCGGATCTCCGCCATGAGTTCTTGAATATCCTTCTCTCTTTGGATTTTTCGCCGCTCTGCCGCAGTGACGTCCTTCGTCACCGAGATCAGTGTCACAGCCATGACAAGCAGAAACAGGGCCATTAAGGCCGTCATGAGATCGGAAAAAGAGATCCAAAAGGGTGACTCGCCCTCAAGCTTTTGAGCTCGGCGGGAGGTGAAGAAGTTCAACACTGCTACGCCCTTTTCAAGCGCGCAAGCGCGGAACCGAGCTCCTGCACGACGCCGTTCAAATGCTGCACGCCCTTGGAAAGGTGTCCATCTGACTCGCCGATAGACCTCCGTATCTGGCCGGCCAGCTGTGTTCCAAAGGCTTCGAAAGCAGTACCGAGCGTCCGGTTGACACCTTCTAGATACTCTAGGCTCTGATTCTCCGCGAGCTTCAATTGGTTTACGATCCTCTCCAGATCGTCCAGCATGGCGCGAGAGAGGCCGGCTTCCTTGCGTGCGTTCTCGATAAGCGTGCTGAGCGTCGCGACGTGAGCCTCTACCGTTTTGCGGGTAGCATCATACTGCTCAAAGCCATAACGAACCGCGGAACTCGCTGTCTGAAGCGCGTTTGCACTCACGGTGAGCTGCTCACTAACCCTGGCAGAGCGGTCGAAGATACCCGAAACGGCATTGCCGGCGGTCTCGAAGCGTTGGGCCGCAGCGCCCATCGTGAGCGCACCGTTAGTCATGCCATCAATCGCTCGGGTCGCAATGTTCGATATTGCTTCCAAGTTGCTGCGAGTGAGCGTGGTTTGCTCTTCTAGAAGAGCAAGCAGCGTCTCGACCTGCCCCGCGAATCCGTTGACCGCCTCTTGAGTTTTGCCGGTGAGTGCCGCGTTACGCGCCTCCTCCTGTGCTGCTGCCCTGGTGCGGACGCTCTCCATTTGCTCGACAGCAATTGCGAGGCGCTCGAGAACGGTCGTGACCGCCTGATCCATAGTCTGCCGCGATTTCTCCTGCTCCTCGGTGACGAGCTTGCGAAAGTTCTGCACGAATTCGCGCATCTGCTCCGTCATCAGCTGCTGATTGGCGGCGGCCTGCTTCATCGCTTCATCGAGCGTGCCGCTCAGCTTGGTCGTGGCTTGTTCGTTCGAACGCCCGATGTCTGCCACGAGGTTCTGGAGTGCTTGCTGTACGCTCGTCATGGCCGCCATCGACTGTCCCATCTGCGCCTGGATGCCTCGCATCTGACCGCCGAACGTATCTTCGAGCTTCGCCATGAAGCCGGTCAGAAGCGATTCAAGCATTCCGCTAACCGCTTGCTGACTACCCTGGTTCGTCGTCTCGATCGCCGCCGTAATTCTCCTCATCGGATCGGCAAGCGCCTCCGTGATCACCGAAGCGATTTTTGTTCCAAGGGCAGCATTGCTCTGTGATTGCGCACTGATTTGGCGGTCCACGATATTGTTCATCATCGTGGTCAGATCTTCGACCAGCGCCTGTTTGAGCTGTGCGGCATGGGCCTCGGATTTTTCAGAGGATCTGACGAGCCTAGACAAATACTCCTCGCTGGCGCCGGCCGCGTAGAGTGAGTCGATTACGCGATTGAGCCTCTCCACCAACCGATAGAAGTATGCGAGAGTGAGGCGGCTCGTGAAGACAACGAGCATGGCGCAGAAGATAGCTGCAGCTGATGCGGTAAATGCGTGAGCGACGCCCGTTAGAAGGGGTCTTAACCCCGCGATTGCGGACGCGCTGCTGGTTACGTCGAATCGCCCGAGGCCCTCGAGAAGCCCCGCGAACGTGCCTATTATGCCCAGACCGGTCAGCACGCCCGGCAAGTGCCGGGTGAAATCATCGAGTAACCGGCCATCCACCAGCGCATCGCGTGTAAAGAACACCTCGGCTAGAACCGTCGCGCGCACCTCCACAAGGTGCGTCGCGCCACTGGCCGCCGTCGTCATCTCGTGGAGCGTCTCCTGGTACTCGGACCAAAGATGGCGAAAGGGTTCACGCGTGAGCACTCGAGCGACGTCATCAGGGTCGACGTGAGCTTCTTTGGACTTCAATTTCTCGATGCGTCTGACCGCGAGCCACAACTGTAGCCCCACCCGCACGCCTTGCGTGAGATAGAAGATTAGATAGGCCGCAGTAAGCGAGGCGACGACGAGGAACATGTCGAGCGGAATGCCCGACAGCGTTCCAAGAAAGGGCACTTGGCGTAGTTCTGATAGTATCCGATCAAACATGGCTGTCGTACCTAGTGCTTGGTGTGTGAGCGGATATGACGAATATCCAATGCCATCCGCTTAGCCTGTGATTCTCTGCTTTCGCGTCTCCAACGGCTTAGTAGCCCTCTGATCAACAGAGCGTTTGGAGCAATACTCCAGGAGAGCAAATTCAAGCATGTTGGCGAGACTGCGGCGCTCGGCCGCCGCTGTCGACCGCAAGAGAGCTTTTATTTCGGGTGAAAGTCTGATGGTCAGCACTGCGGTTTTTCTATTATGCGTTGGCATCGGATGTACTGCGTTTGCACGTCGCTAGGAGTATAGCAACATGGGGTAGGCTGCAGAACTGCCCTGGGTCTCAGTAGCGTCAACGACCCAAGCGTGCGTGCCGGCATGATCACACTTCGTTTTGGGGGCGAGAGGTTCTAGATCGTCGGAATGGCTGGTGTTGCGCGGCTGCGATCCGAGCCCGTCAACAATCCTTACTGATCGCGGTGCGGACCGGGAATCCAGGAGGCGCAGCCGAGGCCCCGTGCACGAGTTCTGGTGTGCGTGGGGATATCGATTGAAGCATTGGCCTCTTGTCGAGACGGGGAGCCGCGTTCTTTGCTTCACATATTCCAGATCGGTGAAGCCGGCGAATGCAACCAAGCGCCTGTGGCGGGAGACTTACAGTTTCTACCTTGTGAACCACGCTGTAGTCACCCCGTTTCACTCCCCAGGAGCGGCAATGAGGCGTCTGGCATTCGCCTGATTCCCCGGCAGGCCGGAAACCGGGAGCAGCCCCAGAAGGCTTCCCCGGCCTGAGGACCTCGTTTCGCGGTGCGCTTTGTCATCGGAGACCCGCACTGTGGACAGTGCGGCTCAGCCGAGTTCTGCACTTTCGGGGCGGGATCGGTTAAACGGCCATGGTAGGGGGATACCCCTTCCGCAGCCGCTCGGCCGATTTGTCGAATGAGAGAGCCGAGCTTGTTGCCATCCACGAGCTCGACGTTGCACGCTTGAGCGAATGCCCACGCCTCCTGGGTAAAGACGCCGGAGGTCACCACGTATCCTCCTGTGGCGCCCTGGGCCGCCACTACGCCGTAGAGTTCCCGCACGACCTTGACGCCGACCCTTTGGGCGCGCCAATGCTTGCACTGCACGAGTACTCGCTCTGAGCCCTTCGTGGCCAATAGATCGACGCCGCCGTCCGGTCCCGGCTCGCTGCGCGTCACGTCATAACCCCTACCGCGAAGAACTTGCCCTACCAGCTGTTCGAATTCCCGCCACGTCATGCTCCTCACGGCCTCCGGCCCTCCGAGCCGCGCCTGCCGAAAGAGGCCACGAGCCTGCGACTGCGTAAGTCGCGAGGCCAGCGCTCCCATGAGGAAGCAGACAGGGATCACGTATTGAAGCAGGGTGGCCAGCGTGCCCAGAAGGCTGCCGGCAGCGTACGAGCCGAGTTCGCCCACGGTCGTCGCCGCCCTGGAAGCACTGAAGTGCACCGCAGCGAAATGCAGGGCTGCCCAAGACAGAACTGCCGCGGTCACGCCCGCTTGCCAGGACATCCGCGCGGCGATCGATATCAGGTCCTCGAGGAGGCCGCTTTGCCGTCTCATTGACTCAATCCTTCATCCTCACAGAATTCGTGACCATCGGCTGCTTCCAATTTCGAGCATTCATCGATAGGCCTGGTCGCGTTGCTCCTCATGCCGACTCCGCGTACTCCCGTGCCCAGCAAAGCGTATTCACCAGTGCCATATCCTCCGCAGAACGGCAGCGCACCCGCAACAGCTCGGGATTAGCGATGACGACGGCTAGAGTTCGGGCACGCGAGATGGCAACGTTGAGACGGTTCTTGCTGAAGAGAAAATCTACAAACCGCGGCATATAGTCGTTGCTCGAAGTCGTCATTGAGACGATGACGACCTCTGCCTGCTGCCCCTGAAATTTGTCGACCGTGCCGACCCGCGCTCCAGCCGGAAGAACGCGCTTTAGCAGATTCACTTGCATGTTGTATGGCGCAACGACCAGGATGTCATCAAGACCCATGGGGTGCTCGACTCCAAACTTATCGCGGTACCGCTGCGTAAGGAGACGCTCGACCAGGCCTCGAACGATCTCGGCCTCCTCGGCGCTGGATTGAGAGCATCCGTCGTGCTGCGCGGCCACAAATTGCAGTCCGCGCGCATTTAGAATTGTCTCGGCGGACGTGTCCAGGAGAAGCACCTGGTTGGCATTTCTTGGTTCGGATTTCAGCCGACGATCGTATACCGCATCTGAGATGAATTGGCAGACGCTCGGATTCATCCGGTAGGTGGTTTCGAGGAAGATGCCGCGCTCGGGCGAGATGGTGGCGGCCCCCTGTAGGAGGTAGTCGAGGCTGGAGAGCCCAGACTCCCCCGGGTGTACGCCCTGGATCGGCTGGCCGAGCTGCATCTGATCACCCAGGAGCACGACATTTCGAGCGCTCGTGGCCATCGCTACCAGATTCGCAACGCTGACCTGCCCGGCTTCGTCAACGAAGAGGAAGTCGAGCTTCTGATCAAGCGCGGGATCAGAGAACACCCATGCGGTGCCCGCAATGAGCTGATGCGCATCCGGGTTGATATCGGCGTTGTCAAAGACGTCCTCGATGAACGCGCCGTTGATGAGCGACTCCTGATCGTCCGGCTTGCTCTTCTTGGCGCCGCGGAACACGTGTGACTGCTCGAGGGCGACTTTTTCGACCTCCTGCAAGAGGTTATTGATTGCCTTGTGGCTATTGGATGACACGCCTACCCTGAACCCCGCCCGGAGCAGGGATACGATAGCGTGCGAGCCGGTATAAGTTTTCCCGGCTCCGGGAGGGCCCTGGATGAAGAGATAGCTGCAATCCAGGTCGGATATGGCGGCCGCGATTCGAGCACTGGTGGCCTCGCCTTTAGGGATTATTGGCGTTCCAGCCGCAACGCCCCTGAACCTGGGGAGGTCCCGGCGCAGAAACGCTTCGGCTGCCGGGTAGCGATTGACGCCTGCCAGAAGGGAATCTGCAAAGCGGAATACTGCGTTGACGAGGCTCTCTACCCCGATCGGTCGCCCTGGGCCGATACTGATCTGCCCAGGAAGCGGCTCACGCTTTACCCCTCGCCTGATGCGGACCCGGCGCGCCTCCTCGTCGACCTCTATCTTGCCGAGGCCTTCCCCGGTGCTCGCTAGAGTCGCCTGCACTCCCGTCCGAAGCTTCGTCTCCTGCTCGGGGTACTGGAAGGTCCAGACGAAGGATTGCTTGTCCCGGACTGGAGAATCCGTGAGGCGAAGGTCCGCCAGGCATTCCGGATCTTCGAGCAATTCCGCGTGGGACATCTCCATGCGCTTGAACATAGCCCACCAGGCCGGCTTATCCGCTCGCCGGTGAAAGTCGAGCAGGTGGTACGTAAGCTCACGAAACTCCTCGTCACGACCCCAGCGTGTAGGATCGTCCGGGAGCGACTCGAGGAGTGCCCGTCGATAGGGAACGAGGCGCTGTTCGGCCTTCGTGAGCTCGCCTGGCTTAACCGGCTCCCCATCTTTCGAGACGCCATCCGCCGCCCACGCGGATTCGGGCGGACGAAGCGAGAGCAGCCATTCCCGAAGCTGGTAGGTTGATCGCACGTCGTCCAGGTTGTAAGCCTCGATCGCTTTGAGGTACTGCGGATCGCGGGTTTCCTTCCAGCGCTCGTAGTAGACGATGCTCGCACCGGCATCGACGACTTCCGCGGAGCGTGCTTCCAAGTAGAAGTGTTCGATGTTCTTGATCGAGTATCGCGGCTCGGAAACGCGGATCGCCTCTCGCACCACGGTGTACAGGTCGACAAACTTGCGGCGGCGCAAAAGATTATCGAGCTCAGCTTCCTGTGTACCGTGCAGCGACATCAGCCGCTGCAAATGGGTCGGCTCGTAGTGAGCGTAATGGTAGATATGGGCGTCGGGGTACCGCGCCAGGCGCTCCACCGCGAAGTTCATGAATTCTTCGAATGCGCGCCGCTCCTCAGCCCGCGAGTGTGCCCAGAACGCGCGAAACTGCGGCTTCCCCTCGTCGAAAAAATAGACGCCAAAGAGGTATTCGAGCCCGTTCTCCTCGTACGGATCACCCTCCATGTCGAAGAAGAGGTCGTATGGACTCGGTCGCGGCAGACGTGCAAAGCCCCGCTCATCACCCTCGACCGGTAGCCGCTCCACCTTTCGCGCACCCGTCGTTCGCGCTTCGAGCTGAAGGCGCGCCTGGTTTCGGATGCGGTCCAGGGTTTCCCGGCTGATTTTTGGAACTTGCGCGTTCCTATTCAGCGAGCCCAGCGCGGCGAGGGTGCGAATTCCGGCATCCTGAAGCTTCTTGATCTGAATGCGCGTGATATTGGCCACCTGACACAAGTGGTCATCTGCGACCCGACGCTCGTCGCACACTTGCCGCCACTTGCATTGATCGCAGTAGGCACAGGGGTCAGGGTAGGTCGACTGCACACCTGCCCGGACGCGCTCTTCGAATCTCTTCCGCAGCTGAGCCACGTACTTGGCGTAGTCCGCGAATCGGAGGCTGACTTCTCGACTGTCGCCGAGGACAAGGTGCATCATGACCGGAGGCACGCCCTGGGCGCGGGCCAAGCAATCCGAGTAGAAGGCGAGTTGCACGATGAACTTCGTGCGCACTGAGGTAGCAAGCTTGGTGTCGATTACCTCATAGCTGAAGGGCCCGAGCTCGGAGGGCACCTCCACGCGGCGCAGGAAATCGGGGTAGCCGATGAAGTCGTCGAAGCCCAGCGCCCCCTGGTAGATAATGTCGGCTCCCGCCCTCATTTCCTCCAGAGTGCATGCGATGCGGCCCCGGACATCTCCGCTGAGAGCCGAGAGGTCTGTCACTCGCGCGCCAGATCTCTGCAGCTGCTCGAGGTACAGCCTCTCGTGCTGGTGACCTTTCTCTTGAACCAGCACGGCCGCGGCATCGTCCTCGGCCCGAGGAAGGGGTGTCTCGAGATCGGTCAGCTGTAACGAGGTGAAGTGCTCGCACTCGAGAAAGCCGACCAGGTCTGACGCCGAAAACAGGAGCTTCCCATTTGACCTGTACATTTCCACATCGCCTTCTGATGCACCTTGACTCCGTCATTGCATCACCTCGCGGTGTCAAACCATGACACCGTGGTTGCCCTCATGCGCAGCAACTCGAGCTAGGGGTTCGCGCGGTAGCGCACGAGTGCGTGCTCTAACTCCTCCTGTAGCTCTTCTCGCAGTTCATGCGGAGACACGACTTCAACAGTGCGCCCATGCCGCATTATGTCCATTACGAGCTCCCGGGCATCGCGGTACGGAATGCTCAATTCGTAGCTGCCGTCGGTTAGGTATCTGCCCTGCTGGTCCGGATGCCAATTCTCATCCGCTACCCACCTGGCGCGTTCGGCAGTGAATCTCAGAACGGCGAGTTTGTCGGCCTTGCCGCCGAAGATTCCATATGCCGTCGCGAAGTGCTCGTTGAGTTTCGCCTCGGGCACATCGAGGGCCACCTCCTCGAGGACTGACGCCTTGCGGATGCGGTCGATCGAAAAGGTCCGAAGTGCGTCCCGGTCTTCATCCAAGGCGTCCAGATACCAAGTCTCCCGGTAATGGATCACACGCTGGGGCGAGATGGTCCGCTCTGATTGCTGATCGGTACTGCGGGCGTGATACTCGATCCAGAGCTTTCGGCGCTGCAATGTCGCCGAGGCGACCGTCTGAAACGCCTCGCCGGACGGACGCGCCCCCAGAGCAGGGAAGCGAAGGCGGCTGGCCGCCTCGCCGAGATTCAGCCGCTGATGCTTCGTGAGTTCCTCAAGCCGCTTTCCAATAGGTCCCAGGTGCTCCTGTAGGAAGCCTCCCCCAATGTCCTTGAGCAGCCCCTGCATCACGGCGAGCGCCTGCAGCTCGGTGGGCGTAAACCATAGGCCCGGCAATTCGTACCGCCCGCCCCGGGGGTCCGTCGCATACCTGTAGCCCCCCGCGCCCGTGTCATACACCACAGGCGCGTTCAGATAATCCTTGAGGGCGTTGATCGTACGGTGGAGCGTGGACTTCGAGCACTCCAGGCGCGCCATCAAGTCCTTCAAGGGGATCGCGGTGCGGCGGGAGGAGAGAATGGCGTGCAGGTGGAAGATCCGATCGAACTTGTCCACGGTCTCCTGTTGTCCTTGGCCCGTCTGCGGCGGGCTTGGACAGGGATTCTCGGCCGAGCCGTGCCATACCGTCAAGTCTGCGGTTCGCGTAGGCCATTGAGCTGCCTGCTCTTTTTCCCGGCATTCAATTCATAAGCCTTGGAACCGTAGTCAGTCGACAGGCGCGCGATGGTCCGCACGGGGGTTGAGACCCTGGGCAGGCCGCACGATTCAAGGCTGCGGAGTATCTGCGCTCCGGTGTCACCGATTGACACCGATGGTCGGTATAAGGACGCCTATGTGCCAGAACCGAGGGTTTACACCGTGAATGGACCCGCCCACGGGACGAGTGCGGCCGCGGCAATGACCGTGGCCGCGCGCCCGTTACTCAATCTCGAGTGTTTGGAAGCCCAGGAAGTAGTCACTCCCTTCACGCCAACTGAATGGCGAATGACCTTCGACGGCGAGACCCTCTCGCGGTGGCCTTCGATCGGCACCCGCAACTACCCTGCTGCTCGCACTACATCAGCGGCCGAAGCGGGGTTATCGAGGCAGATCCGTGGAGTGACGACCAGGTTGCTGCAGATCGTGCCGGCGACAAAACCAGTAAGGCCAAATCTACAGCTCCAAGACCATGGTCCCAGCGCCGAAACAGCAGCCCAGCGCAACGGCCCTGGCAAGGTGGACGTATTGGGCGGCCATCAACCGCTCGATTGGGATACCCTGATGTGGACGGTTACATGCAGGTGCGCTGGAGGCGGCCCAGTCGACTCAGTCGCAGGGATGCTGGGCATCGACCTCGGTTCAGTGAAATTCCAGAGGGGGTAAGCACGTGAATTTCAAATTTCTGCACGCCGCCGACTTACACCTCGACAGCCCTTTGCTGGGGCTGGCCGCTAAATCCGCGGACCTCGCTGAACGCATCGAGGATGCGTCACGGCGTGCCCTCGACCAGCTCGTCGATACCGCTATTGCCGAGGAATGCCGGTTCGTCATCCTCGCCGGAGACATCTTCGACGGCGAGTTGCGCAACATCAAGACTGGCCTTTATTTCGTTTCGCGCATGCGCCGCCTTTCCGAGGCGGGGATCGAGGTGTTCATTGCCCTGGGCAACCACGATGCCGCAAACGGCTTTATGGACAAACTGAAATTTGCTGACGGCGTCTACGTGTTTTCCAAGAGAAAGGCTGAATCCATCCGCCTCCCTGATGTGGGGGCAGTGATCCATGCGCGCAGCTTCCCGCAAGAAGATGTGCGGGAGAACCTTGCCCGGAATTATCCGGCAGCCGAACCAGGCCTGTTCAACGTCGGAATCCTCCATACGGCTTGCCAAGGGCGCGAGGCATATCACGCGCCTTACGCGCCGTGCTCGCTCGAAGAATTGGTCAACCACGGTTACCACTACTGGGCACTGGGCCATGTTCATTCCAGCGCACTGCTTAGCGAGCGGCCGTATGTGGCCTATCCCGGAAACTTACAGGGTCGGAACATCCGTGAGACCGGTCCTAAAGGTGCCTTCCTCGTCACTGTCGAGGACAAAGAGGTCGTCGGCCTGGAGCATCGCGCGCTCGATGTCTGCCGTTGGAGCGTCGCGGAAATTGACATTTCCGAGTGCGCCAGCCGCGCTGAGCTTGTGGCTCGCACCCGAGAACATCTCAGGAGCGCGATTCGCGAGGCCGAAGGACGAGCGGTTGCCGTGCGTGTAAGATTTTCTGGCGAATGCTCTTTGCCAGACGTGATCCCTATGAATCTGCAGGGTCTGCGCGAGGACATCCTCGCCGCGGCCGCCGCTGTCTCGGACGACATTTGGATCGAACGCATTACTCTTGCGACCACGCCATCCGTTGCTACAGGCGCCATGGAGGCCGGCACGGCCGGGATTATCTCGCAGAAAATTCTTGACCTTCCGCCCGAAACCCTAGCTGCCAACTTGGAACTGATATTGGGCGAGTTGCGGGACAAGTTGCCTGCGGGGGCGCGTGCGGACGAACTTCTGGAGCGCCTGCGTGCTGAGGCGCCGCAGAGTGCTATGCAATCGGCGCTTTCCATGATTCAGGGAGGCACCGATGCGAATTGAAAGCCTCAAGATCGAGCGATACGGGGCCTTTGAGGAGAAGAGGTTCGATTTCGTGCCGAACGCTCCCTTGACTCTTGTCTATGGTCCCAATGAGGCTGGGAAAAGCACCAGTCTCGCTGCTGTTAAAGATTTCCTGTTCGGTGTCCCTGAGAGGACGTCGAAGACGCTCCTTTACGGTGCTGACGGTCTTCGGCTGAGCGCGAGTTTGCGCATGTCGGACGGTGCGCTGCTCACCTTGCGCCGGCGAAAGGGTCGCGGTCGCACTCTGACGGATGGCGAAGGAAATCCCGTCGAGGAGGCTCAGCTTGCCCGTCTTCTGGGGGGCATAGCAAAGGATCGGTTCGAAACCTTCTTTGCCCTCGACCACCATGACTTGCGCTCGGGCGGTGCAGATCTGCTCACTGCTGAAGGTGAGATCGGGAGGCTGATTATCGAAGCCGGCGGTGGCCTCCGCCCGCTGGTGCGCAGACTGGAACAGCTCGAGACGGAGATCGACGGCCTGTTTTCCCCGCGGCGCTCTACGGAGCGGGCGTTTTACAAGGCGCTGGATGCGTTTACGGCAGCCGATCGCGAAGTAAAGGCGGGCGTGCTGAGCACCAGCCAATATGAGCGTTTGCGCTTAGCGGTCGAGGCGGCGGAACATCGCCGGGACGAGGTGCGCGACGAAAAGGCCGTGGCGGCGAAAGGGCTTTCTAAGGCCCAGCGCAATGCGCGAGTGGCGAACCCGCTCCGGCAACTAGATGAAACACGAGCGGCGCTCGCATCGTTGGATGACCTGCCGCAACTTCCTGATGATTTCGACGAGGTGGTCGCAGCCGCCAAAGACAAGCTCGTGCAGGCGAGGGAGGCGGCCGCCCTAGCCCGGGGCCGCACAGAGGGGCTGGCGACACGCTTGGCTGAACTCAACATCGACCCGGATTGGAGCGCGGCTGAAGCGGAGGTTTTGGATTTGGCGCAGAGACGGGTCATCGTCGCAAGACAGCGCGAAGACCGACCGAACCGGATCAAGGAACTCACCGAAGCTGAACAGAAGCTCACCGAGCTTCGCCGACGCCTGGGCGCAGGCCCCGAGGATGACCTCGTCGGGCGACTTCCACCCCGAGCGGATGTAGCGCGAGTCCGCACCCTAGTCGCTGAGGCACAGCGCCGCGAACCCCAACTGGAAGCGGCCACCGCGCGGCTCAAGGAACTCGATAGAGAACTTAGCAAGCTCCAGCAGAGAATCGCGGACGCCAAGGCAACGGAAAAATGCCGGCCGCTTGGTGTGACGGCTGCTGAGATCGCCTCGCTGCCCAGCGCAGCGCAGGCTGCTGACCTGCGCCGTCGCCAAGCGCAAACCGCGCTGACCAAGGCTCAGGACGCTGCGGTCACCCTAGGGTTCGATGACCTTGACAGCTTGGCGCAGACCCCGTTCCCAAGCATCCAGCGCATGACGGAGGAATTGCGCGTCTTGGAGGAGCTCGATGCGCAGCTGCGCGCCGAGGCGAAGGCGGCGGCCGAGGCGGAAGCTGAACAGACCCTGCAAGTCATCGAAGCTGGGCGACTCTCTCAAGGGGGCGTCCCTGCAACGAATGAATTGGTCCGCGCTGCCCGCGAGGCGCGAGGGCAAGCCCTGGAACCCCTTCGTGAGGCTTATCGGGCAGGAAGATGGAACGCAGCCGATGACGCTCGCGCCCGCGACGTGGATAAGGCAGACAGAGCCATCGCCACAGCGGACGATCTGGTCGACCGCCGCGCGGCGGAAGCCCAGCGTGCCGCCGAGCACGCGCAGGCCCTTCGTCTGAGCGAAGCAGCCGCAACCCGGAAGCTAGCCGCCCGATCCGAGGTCGAGCGCCTGAAGGTGCTCATCGCAGCGAGGACGGAGGCTCTCGCCACGGCCTTTCCTATCGCCACCAAGCTCTACCCGGAGCCTCGTGCCCTGGAGGATGCCGCCAGTCGTCGCGAGGCTACCCTGACGACCACTGATGAAGCCAACATACAACTTGGGCAGGTCCAAGCTGCCGAGAGCCTGCTGAGCGGTCCGCTCGAGTTGCTGGTCCATGTGGAACAGACGGCGGGAATCGACCCGAAGGAGGGAGTGACGCTCGGGGATCGAGTCCGCAAAGCGCTTGCTGCCATAGCGGCTCATGAGGAAGCGTACGCCGACTTCAAACGGGATCTGGTCAAGCTCGAGAAAGACCACATTGAGTTCCAAGGAGCAAAGGAGCGGCTTGACACGCTGAAAGCAGCGGAAATCGAGTGGAACTCCGCCTGGGCTGTGGCCCTTCCGAAGCTGGGCCTGGATCCCAAAATTTCGCTAGACGACGCCGCAGCAGCAGCGATGGAATGGGCGGCCGCCGAGGGTGTCTTGACCACCCTGACCACCACGCGCCGACGGCTGGCCCGCATGGACGAGGACGAAGCAGCTGTCATCCAAAATGCCGATGCGCTCGGTCGGAGATTGGGGCTACAGCTCCCGGAGAACGCTCTCGCTAAAGTCGAGCTTATCCAGCGGCGCTGGTCAGAGCACCAAGCCAAATTGACCAAGCACGAAGCGCTGGCCGACGAGCTCAAGCAGAACCAGCAGGATGCCACTGATAGTGAGACGGCAGCCCAGAACGCAGCGGCCGCGTTTGAAGATCTGTGCAGCCAAGCGGGCCTGCCAGCGGACGACGAGGCTGGACTGGCGAAGATTCGCCTGCGGCATCTGGAGCGCCGGGAGCGGCGGGCAGCCGAACAGCAACTCCTCCAAACGCTCGCAGCCGCGGGTGGCGGCGTATCCGAAGCGGAGTTGCGAGCTGATTGGCAAGGTGCAGACCCGGACTCGCTGAGGGCGGAAGAGACAAAGCTTGCTGGAGACGTCGAGGCGCTGGAAGCGGTCCACACTCAAGCGATCGAGGCGGCAGTGAAAGCGAGGGCCGAATTTGAGGAGGCACTGGACGAGAAGGGCTTCAACGCTGCCCTGGCGGCTCGAGAAGCCGCTATCGCTGACCTGCACTTGGTGGCAGAACGCTACGTTCCGGCCGCACTCGCTCGCGACCTTCTGAAGGAGGCGATCGCAAAGGTCCGTGCCCAGCAGCAAGATCCCTTGATCGCGCGAGCAGGCGCACTTATGTCCATCCTGACGCGGAACGCCTTCTCAGGCGTCGCCGCCGACATTGACGACAAGGGCCAACCCGTCGTCGTCGGACTTGATAGATTCGGACGTTCAGTGCCGGTCGGTTTGATGAGCGACGGCGCACGCGATCAGCTTTACCTCTCTTTCCGTCTCGCCGGACTCGAATCATACTGCGCGGCCGCCGAGCCCCTTCCATTCGTGGCCGACGACCTACTCGTCCATTTCGACGACGCACGCACCGCCGCAGCCCTGGAGGTCCTGGCGAACTTCGGCTTGACCACACAGGTCCTGCTCTTCACTCATCACGAGAGCGTCCGGGAGGCTGTCGAACCTCTCGTAGCAGCTGGACGCGCAGGCGTGCTGGACCTCAGTTAGAACGATCTCCGATCAGGTCGCATTGCACCCAGCGGCTTGAGCTCGCGCCACCAAGACCGCTGTAGGAGGTTAGTGTTGTCCGGCAGGGCACAATTGCCCTTGGAAAAAATGCGCTCAATTTCTAGGAAACGACTTTGTTTCGTGGGTAACGACTTTATTTCCTAGGTAAGGATTTTGATTTCGGGGTAACAACTTTAATTCAGACGCACAAAAATGGCCGCTTCCAACGAGTCTTCTATTCCACCGTTACGCTCTTGGCGAGGTTACGAGGTTGATCGACGTCGGTGCCCTTGAGGATCGCCACGTGGTAAGCCAGCAATTGCAGCGGAATAGTGTACACCGCGGGTGCCTGGAAATACGTCACGTGCTTCGGCATCTCGATGACCGTGACCCCATCACTCGGCTGCAGCCCCGATTCGGGATCTGCGAATACGATGAGTTCGCCGCCCCTGGCGCGCACTTCCATCAGGTTCGATTTCAACTTTTCGAGCAGATCGTTGTTGGGTGCGACGGCAATCACCGGCATGTCGGCATCCACGAGCGCGAGCGGACCGTGCTTGAGCTCACCGGCCGGGTAGCTCTCGGCGTGGATATAGGAGATCTCCTTCAGCTTCAGCGCACCTTCCATGGCGATCGGATAGAGCGCGCCGCGACCGAGGAACAGCGTATGGTGCTTGTCGGCAAACCGCTCAGCGAGCCGATGGATCACCGGATCGAGGGTGAGCGCCTTTTCGATCAGCCCAGGCAGTTCGATTAGCCGCGTCACGAGTCCCTGTTCACGCTCAGGATCACCGCCGTGATGACGGGCGAGCGCGACGGTGAGCATGGCCAGAGCGGTGAGCTGTGTGGTGAAGGCCTTGGTCGAAGCGACGCCAATTTCCGGTCCGGCGCGCGTCAGCATGACGAGCTCCGATTCGCGCACCAGCGAGCTTTCCGGAACGTTGCAGATGGCAAGCGTCGAGAGATAACCGGATTGTTTGGCGAGACGCAATGCGGCCAGGGTATCGGCCGTTTCACCGGATTGAGAGATGGTGACGAACAGCGAGTCCGGCGGAACCAGCGGGTTGCGGTAGCGGTATTCGCTGGCGATGTCGACAGCACATGGAATACGGCAGATCTGCTCGATGAAATAGCGCGCCACCGTGGCGGCGTGATAGCTGGTGCCGCAGGCGACGATGTGCACACCGGCGGTGCGCTTGAAAACCGCCGTCGCCGCGGGCCCGAAGGCCGCCTCGAGCAGGCGGCCATGCACCACCCGCTCAGCGAGCGTCTCGGCAATCGCACGCGGCTGCTCATGGATTTCTTTGAGCATGAAGTGACGGTATGGGCCTTTGTCGGCGGCATCGGAGCTCAGTTCGCTTTCCCGTACGGCCCGCTCGACGTCCTGGCCGTCGGGTCCGACGATGCGCACCGACTGGCGGCGGATTTCTGCGACATCGCCCTCTTCCAGGAACATGAAACGTCGGGTCACCGGCAGCAGTGCCGCAACGTCAGAGGCGACGAAGTTCTCTGCGACCCCGAGACCGATCACTACCGGACAGCCTTGGCGCGCCACCACCAGTCGGTCGGGGTCTTTCTCGCTGATCACTGCGAGCGCATACGCACCGTGCAATTCAGCGACCGCAGCGCGCACTGCCTTGAACAAGTCAGGTTCGCGCTGCAGGTGGAAGTGGATGCGGTGTGCAACGACTTCGGTGTCCGTTTCCGACGTGAATTGATAGCCGCGGTCCGCGAGATCGCTGCGCAACGCCTCGTGGTTTTCGATGATGCCATTGTGAACGATCGCCAGACCTTCGCGCGAGACGTGCGGATGCGCGTTGCGCTCGCTGGGGACGCCGTGCGTAGCCCAGCGCGTATGGGCAATGCCGGCCGCACCGCCAACCGGCGCGGCAGCCAGCGCCTCCTCGAGCTTCTTGACCTTGCCGACCGTGCGCAGTCGGGCGAGCTTGCCGGTATCGATGACCGCCAGGCCCGCGGAATCATAGCCGCGGTACTCGAGGCGCCGCAGGCCCTCGATCAGGACCGGGACGATATTGCGCTCGGCAATCGCGCCGACGATTCCGCACATGGTTCAGACCTTGGCTGCCCTAAGGGGCGCTCAGTTTGCCTCAAGTGGCGGTGGCGCGGCAGGCACGGTGCACATTTCGAGCAGGAACTTGAGCCTCGGCTGACCCGGATGTCTCGGACCTGCCACCCGGACCGGCAGGTCGCTGCCGCGGTGGCCGTGGGCAGCCGAGGGGGTTGGAGCGCCGCGGACCGGGCTTGCGGGCGGTGTTCCGTCCACTTGCCTGTGTGAGCGTCGGTGCCGGCCCGGCAAGCCACGAGTTCTCGTGCTCGGGCACGGCTCAGCGTCCCGACCGACCCGTAGGCCCCATGGACCGCTCCGTCAGGGAGATTGCGGATACTGTGCGCTCGCACGATATCTTAGGCTTGAGGTGTGAGCCCGCCGTCCCGCTCCCCTGAATGCTGCCCGGCCGACGTACGGCACATCGCCCGCCAAAGTCTGGCCGAGGCCATCGGCTGGCTCGAACACCGGCCGCTCTCCGATCGGGCAGTTCATGCGGTACGCAAGGACCTGAAACGTGTGCGCGCGATGTTGCGGTTGATGCGACCGGCGCTGCGCAGCGATGACTACCACCACGACAATGCTCTGTTGCGCGACGTCGCCCGCTCGCTCAGCGCCGCTAGAGACAGCAAGGTGCTCCTCGACACGCTGAGAGACCTCCCCTGTGCGTCCCCGGCAACGGCGCCGGAGCGCAATCTGTGCGCCCACCTCGAGCGCGAGCATGCGCACTCGCGGGGCCGGCTGCGGACCGACGGAGTTTGCCTCAGGCAGGCGTGCAAATCCCTGCGCACCGTCCGGCGCCGGCTGATGGAAAAACCGGCCAGCCGTTATGACCGGGCCGTGTTGTCCCTGGGGCTGCAGCGAGTCTATGGCCGCACGCGTGCAGCGCTCGAGCACGCCCAGGCGCGACCCACAGTCGCGAATCTCCACGAGTTGCGCAAGCAGACAAAGTATCTGTGGCATCAGCTCGAGGCGCTCACCGGACCCCACACCTCGAGGAATCGAGCGCTGATTTCGGCCACTCACCGACTATCGGATCTGCTGGGTGACGAGCACAATCTCGCCGTGCTGCACAGCAAGGTATTGGCAGCGTCGTTGCCCGCCAAATCGCGCAAGCGACTCCTGGCACGTATTGCGAAGCGGCGCGAGCGTCTCGTGACCGCAGCGTTCGCGCTCGCTCAGCGGACCTATCAGGATCGCCCTGAAGCGCTCGTGACACGGGTGCTGGGGCGTGAGACTGAGCGGCCTGGCGCCGCCGCCCTCAGGTCTTCTTCTTAACGGGTCGCTGCCAACCGTCGACGGTCGTCTGACGGGCTCGGGCGATGGTGAGCTTGCCGGGCGGGACTTCCTGGGCAACCGTGGAGCCGGCAGCAATGGTAGCGCCCTCGCCGACGGTGATCGGCGCCACCAGCACGCTGTTCGAGCCGGTATGCGCCCGATTGCCGATGCGGGTCCGATGTTTGTTGGCGCCATCGTAGTTCGCGATGATGGTGCCTGCGCCGATATTGACCTCGGCGCCGACTTCGGCATCCCCGACGTACGAGAGGTGATTGGCCTTCGACTCGGTGCCGAGCGAGGCGTTTTTCACCTCGACAAAATTGCCGATATGCACCCCATCGGCGAGATGGCTCGTCGGACGCACGCGCGAGAACGGTCCGATGCGTGCAGAGCTGCCGATCACGGCGCCATCCAGCACGGAATACGCAAACAGTTCGGTATCGTCGCCGATCTCGCTGTCGCGGATCACACAACCCGGACCGATGCGCACTCGGTTGCCGAGTTTGACGCGCCCCTCGAGTACCACGTTGACGTCGATAAACACGTCCTGGCCATGCGAGACGTCAGCACGCACATCGAGTCGCAGCGGGTCGACAACGGTGACTCCCGCGCGCATCAGCTCATGCGCCGTGTTGCGACGGCAGACCCCTTCGAGCTGCGCGAGCTGCTCCTTGTCGTTGACGCCCAACGCCTCGATGGGGTCGGCGAGCTGCACCGGCGTCACGGTGACTCCGGAGCTTGCGGCCAGGCCGATCACGTCCGTGAGGTAGTATTCACGCTGAGCATTGTCGTTGCGCAGACTGGCCAGCCATTGCTTCAGGCGCTGCGCCGGCGCGGCGAGCACGCCCGTGTTGCACTCCCCGATGCGCAATTCCTCACCGGCGGCGTCCTTCTGTTCAACGATGCGCGCGACGCGACCTGCCGCATCGCGCACGATGCGGCCATAGCCGGTCGGGTCCTGCGGCGCCATGGTCAGCAGGGCCAGCTCGCCGGCAGCAGCGATCGCCACCAGGCGTGCCAGCGTCGCTGCCCGCAGCAGGGGAACATCGCCATACAGCACGAGCACCACCTCGCCATCGGCGATGTGCGGCGCGGCCTGCTGCAGCGCATGGCCGGTACCGTGCTGCTCGGCCTGATGCACCCAGTTCAGACCCGCATCCGGAAACGCGGCACGAACCTGCTCGGCGCCATGGCCGTAGACGACATGTATCCGGGCGGGCGCGAGCGCCCGGGCCGTTGCCAGCACGTGCGCGAGCAGCGGCCGCCCGCAGAGCGGCTGCAGCACCTTGGGCAGGCGAGACTTCATGCGCTTGCCTTCGCCGGCTGCGAGAATCACGACGGAAAGCGCCACCGAGGGCGCGCGGACTGGTGTGCTCATCCGCTCATTATGCCGCGCATCGCGGGGCGCGTCGTCAGACGCGTAGCTTGCGCAATCGCTCGAGGACCTTCAGCTGCGCTGCGGCACGTGCCAGTTCGGCAAGGGCCTCGGCCTGACTGATGTGGTCAGTGCGGTCCTTCAGCGCCTCCTCGGCACGCTGCTTGGCGGCCAGGGCCGCCGCCTCGTCGATGTCCCGGGCGCGCATCGCCGTATCGGCAAGCACCGTGACGTGGTTCGGCTGCACTTCGATCGCGCCGCCGCCGACAAAGAAGAGCTGCTCCGGACCGTCGGGCGTCTGCACACGCACCTCGCCGGGCTTGAGCATCGAGAGCAGCGGCGCGTGGCGCGGAGCCACGCCGATCTCGCCCTGCGAAGCCGGTGCGAACACCATGGTCGCGGCCCCGGAGAAGATCTCGCCCTCGGCGCTGACGATGTCGACGTGAATGGTGTGCGGTTCGGCCATGCGGGCTCTCCTACTGCAGCGACTTCGCCTTGGTCACAGCCTCATCGATGCTGCCCACCATGTAGAAAGCCTGCTCGGGCAGGTGATCGAACTCGCCGCTGATGATGCCCTTGAAGCCGCGGATCGTCTCGGCGAGCGACACGATCTTGCCGTCCTGACCGGTGAACACCTTGGCAACATTGAACGGCTGAGACAGGAAGCGCTGCACTTTGCGCGCCCGGAACACGGTGAGCTTGTCTTCCTCGGACAGTTCATCCATGCCGAGGATGGCGATGATGTCCTGCAGCTCCTTGTAGCGCTGCAGCACCGCCTGCACGCCGCGCGCGGTGTTGTAGTGCTCCTCGCCGACCACCAGCGGATCGAGCTGACGGCTGGTCGAGTCGAGTGGATCGACGGCCGGGTAGATACCGAGGGAGGCAATCTGGCGCGACAGCACGACGGTTGCGTCAAGGTGCGCGAACGTGGTGGCCGGCGAGGGATCGGTCAGGTCGTCGGCGGGCACGTAGACCGCCTGGATCGAGGTGATCGAGCCGGTCTTGGTGGAGGTGATGCGCTCCTGCAGCACGCCCATCTCCTCGGCCAGCGTCGGCTGATAGCCCACTGCCGAGGGCATGCGCCCGAGCAGCGCCGACACTTCGGTGCCGGCGAGCGTGTAGCGGTAGATGTTGTCGATAAACAGCAGCACGTCGCGACCCTTGGTGCCGTCCGCATGCTGCTCGTCACGGAAATACTCGGCCATGGTGAGACCCGTAAGCGCGACGCGCAGACGGTTGCCGGGCGGCTCGTTCATCTGGCCATAGACCATCGCCACCTTCGAATTGGACAGCTCTTTCGGGTCGATGACGCCCGACTCGATCATCTCGTGATAGAAGTCGTTGCCTTCGCGGGTTCGCTCGCCGACGCCGGCGAACACCGACAGACCGCTGTATTGCTTGGCGATGTTGTTGATCAGCTCGAGCATGTTGACGGTCTTGCCGACGCCCGCGCCACCGAACAGGCCCACCTTGCCGCCCTTGGCGAACGGCACCAGCAGGTCGATGACCTTGATGCCCGTGACCAGCAGCTCCTGGCCGCCAGCCTGGTCCTCGAAGGACGGCGGGGGCCGGTGAATGGGCAGATTGGCCTCGGCGGCGACCGGACCGCGGTTGTCCTGCGGCGCACCGAGCACGTCCATGATGCGTCCGAGCGTGGCCTTGCCGACCGGCACACTGATCGGGTTGCCGGTTGCGACGACCGCCAGTCCGCGCTGCAGGCCTTCGGAGGGGCCCATGGCAATCGTGCGCACGATGCCGTCGCCAAGTTCCTGCTGTACCTCGAGCGTCAGGTCGACATCTTTGAGCTTCAGCGCGTCATAGACACGCGGAATGGCGTCACGCGGAAATTCGACGTCGATGACGGCGCCGATGATCTGGGTGATCTTGCCTTCGGCCATGGTTGCCATGTGTTGTCTCTCTTAAACCGCAGCCGCGCCGCCCACGATCTCGGCCAGTTCCTTGGTGATCGCGGCCTGACGGGCCTTGTTGTAAATCAGTTGCATTTCATTGATCAGCTTGCCGGCATTGTCGGTGGCGGCCTTCATGGCCACCATCCGTGCCGCCATTTCCGAGGCGACGTTCTCGACCGCTGCACGGTACACCTGCGATTCGATGTAACGCATCAGCAGTCCATCGAGAATCTGCGCCGCCTCGGGCTCGTAGAGATAATCCCAGTGCTCGGCGAGGCTCTCGGTATCGATCGGCTCGACGGGCAGGAGCTGTCCGGTCGAGGGGCGCTGGGTCATGGTGTTCACGAACTCGGCGTTCACCAGGAACAGCCGGTCGATCTGCCCGTCCCGGTACGCATCCAGCATGACCTTCACGGTCCCGATCAGGTCTTTCACGTGCGGCCGGTCGCCGAGATGCGAAGCGCTGGCGAGGATCTGGGCATCGAGACGGCGGAAAAATGCCATCCCCTTGGCGCCCACCAGGCAGAGCTTCACGGCCGCGCCCTTGCTCTGCCACTCGCGCATCAGCAGCAGGGTCTGCTTGAACACATTGGCATTGAGCGCGCCGGCGAGGCCACGGTCGGTGGACACGACGATGATGCCGATGTTGCGTACCGTGTCGCGGACCTGCAGGTAGGGGCTGCGGTAGTCCGGATTCGCCTCGGTCAGGTGGCCGATGACGTTGCGCATCCTCTCGGCATAGGGGCGCGCAGCGCGCATGCGCTCCTGCGCGCGGCGCATCTTGCTGGTCGCCACCATCTGCATGGCGCGAGTGATCTTCTGAGTGTTCTTCACACTCGCGATCTTGGCGCGGATTTCCTTGGTGCCTGGCATCAGGAACGCCTCGTCGGTGTTGGCAGCGCAGAGTCGACCACGGCGCTCAGTAGGTGCCCGTGGCGACGAAGTCCTCGACGCACTTCTTCAATTCCGCCTCGTTTTCCTTGCTGAACTTCGGCTCCTGGTTGATGCGCTCGAGCATCGCCGCATAGTGGGCCTGCGCGAAGGACTGCAACGCCGCCTCGAAGGCGACCACCTTCTTAAGCTCGACCTTGTCCATGTAGCCGTTGTTGACCGCATAGATGGACAGCGCCATTTCCGCGACCGACATCGGCGCGTACTGTTTCTGCTTCATCATCTCGGTGACGCGCTGGCCGCGCTCGAGCTGCTTGCGGGTCGCCTCATCGAGGTCGGAGGCAAACTGCGAAAACGCCGCGAGTTCGCGATATTGCGCCAGCGCGAGGCGGATGCCGCCGCCGAGCTTTTTGATGATGTCGGTCTGCGCGGCGCCGCCGACGCGCGAGACCGAGATGCCGGCGTTCATCGCCGGGCGGATACCGGCGTTGAACAGATCGGTCTCGAGGAAGATCTGCCCGTCGGTGATCGAGATGACGTTGGTCGGAACGAACGCCGTGACGTCGCCGGCCTGGGTCTCGATGATCGGCAGGCCGGTGAGCGAGCCGGTCCGACCCTTGACGGCGCCCTTGCTCTGCATCTCGACATACTGTTCGTTGACGCGCGCACTGCGCTCGAGCAGTCGCGAGTGCAGGTAGAACACGTCGCCCGGAAACGCCTCGCGGCCCGGCGGACGGCGCAGCAGCAGCGAGATCTGCCGGTATGCGACCGCCTGCTTCGACAGGTCGTCGTACACGATCAGCGCATCCTCGCCGTTGTCCATGAAGAACTCGCCCATGGTGCAGCCGGAGTAGGCGGCAATGTACTGCAGGGCAGCCGGGCTCGAGGCCGAGGCGGCGACGATCACCGTGTGCGCGAGCGCCCCGTTCTCCTCGAGCTTGCGCACCACGCCGGCGATCGTCGATTGCTTCTGGCCGATCGCCACATAGATGCACTTAACGCCCGAGCTCTTCTGGTTGATGATGGTGTCGATGGCGAGCGCGGTCTTGCCGGTCTGTCGGTCGCCGATGATCAGTTCGCGCTGGCCGCGGCCGATCGGCACCATCGAGTCGACCGCCTTGTACCCGGTCTGCACCGGCTGGCTGACCGATTTGCGGTAGATCACGCCCGGAGCAACGCGCTCGATGGGCGCGGTCCGAGTGGCATTCAGCGGCCCCTTGCCGTCGATCGGCCGGCCGAGCGCATCGACCACGCGGCCGAGCAGCTCCCGTCCGACCGGCACCTCGAGGATGCGCCCGGTGGTCTTGACGGTGTCGCCCTCGCGCAGGTGCTTGTATTCCCCGAGCACCACCGCGCCGACGGAGTCCTGCTCGAGATTCAGCGCCAGGCCGAACACGTTGCCCGGAAACTCGAGCATTTCGCCGTAGCGCGCGTCAGCCAACCCGTGGATGCGCGTGATGCCGTCGGTCACCGACACGATGGTGCCGACGTCGCGTGCCTCGGTAGCGGTCTTGAAGCTCTCGATCCGCTGCTTGATCAGATCGCTGATTTCGGATGCCTTGATGGCCATAAAATTGTTTCCCCGGAAATTGGCTTACGCGGTGAGCTGATGCCGGATGCGCTCGAGTCTGCTGCGCAGCGAGCCGTCGATGACCAGATCGCCGGCGCGCACGCTGGCACCGCCGATCATCGCCGGATCGAGCACGCAGCGCAGACGGACCGTGCGTTGCAAGCGCCGCTCGAGTGCGCTCGTGAGGGCTCGCTCGAGCGCCTCGGTGAGCGGCGTTGCAGAGGTGACTTGCACCTCGATCGTTCCCTCCGCATCGGCTTTCAACGCCTCGAAACGCGCAGCGACCTCCGGCAGGCAGTCGAGCCGGTGGTTGTCGGCGAGCGTACGGATGAAGTTGTGGCCGCCCTGATCGAGCTGCGGCCCGGCGATCGAGGAGATCAGATCGGCGAGCTGCTCGGCGGTCACGTGCGGGTTGTCGAGTAATGCCGCGACGCGAGGATCGCTCACCACGGCCGCCGCCCGCAGCAGCGCCTCGGACCATTCATTGAGGCGGCCGCTGGCCGCCGCGAACGCAGCCTTGGCGTAGGGCCTGGCGATGGTGCTCTTGTCCGGCATCGTGTTCTCCGTCTACGCCTTACAACTGCGCGGCAAACTCGTTGAGCAGCGCCTCGTGGGCGCGCGCATCGATTTCGCGCTCGAGCAGCTTCGCGGCGGCCGCAACGGCGATCGCCCCGACCTGTTGGCGCAACTGTTCCTTCGCCCGCGCGGCATCGAGCTCGATCTGCTGCTGCGCGGCGGCCACCAGGCGCTGGCCTTCCTGCGTCGCGGCGCTGCGCGCCTGCTCGAGGATTTCGCTGGCGCTGCGCTGTGCCTGATCGACGATGACCCCGGCGCGCTCGCGCGCCTCGCGCAGGATGGCGTCCGCGCCGGCGCGAGCCTGCTTGAGCTCCTCCTCGCCCTTACCGGCTGCTGCCAGCCCTTGCGCGATCCTGCGCTCGCGCTCCTGCATCTTTCCAAGCAGCGGCGGCCAGACGAACTTCATCGTGAACCAGATGAGCACGGCGAATACCGCCATCTGGATGATGAGCGTCAGATTGATGTACACGGTCGCCTCCTACCGAACAGCCGTTTGCAGGCGTTGCCTCAATGCGCGACTGCGTGCAGCGCCGCGAGGAACGGGTTGGCGAAGGTGAAGAACAACGCAAACCCGATGCCGATCATGGCCACGGCGTCGAGCAGACCGGCGACCAGGAAGAACCGGCCGAGTAGCGCCGGCATCAGCTCGGGCTGGCGAGCCGAGCCTTCGATCAGGCGGCCGCCCAGGATACCGAAGCCGATGGCGGTACCGAACGCGCCGGCTCCGAAGATGATGCCCACCGCGAGCACGGTCATGGCTTGGATCAATGCGACGTCATGCATGTAAATCTCCTCGAGGACGAAGACGTTAATGAACGGAAAACTCAGTGGTGCTCGTGTGCCATCGACAGGTACACGACGGTGAGCACCATGAAGACAAAGGCCTGAATCGTGATAATGAGCAGGTGGAAGACCTCCCACGCGAAGGTCAGCACCACCTGCATCAGCATCATCGCCCAGCCGCTCACGGTCTCAAGACCGGCGAAGCTGTGCAGCAGCGTGAGCAGGGCAAGCAGGGCAAACACCATCTCGCCGGCGAAGATGTTACCGAACAATCGCAGTGCGAGCGAAATGGGGCGCGCACAGAAGGTCACCGATTCGAGCACGAAATTGATCGGCACGAACAGCGCCTGGACAAACACGTTCTTGCTGCTGAAGGGGCGTAGCGTCAGCTCGCCGAGAAAGCCGAGCGGTCCCTTGATCTTGATGCTGTAGAAAATCGTGAGCAGGAATACCGTGAGGGACAGTCCGAAGACGGAACTGAGGTCGGTGCTGGGCACCACCTTGAGGTGCGCCAGACCCAGTCCGCCGGCGATGTCCGGCAGCAGGTCGACGGGCAGCAGGTCCATGGCATTGAACAGGAACACCCAGCAAAAAATGGTGAGTGCAAGCGGCGCGACCAGCTGGCTCGTGCCGTGGAACATGTCCGTGACCTGATTGTCGATGAACTCGACGATCATCTCAACGAAGCTCTGAAATCCCCGCGGCGCGCCCGTGTTGGCGCTCGCCTTGCGGGCGGCCCAATAGAAACTGCCGGCGAACAACACCGCGAGCAGCACCGAGAAGAACACGGTGTCGTAATTGACGACCGAAAAGTCGATGATCGACGTCTGCGGCTTGTTGGTCAGAAAGGTGAGATGGTGGGTAATGTACTCACCGATCCGCGACGACTGCGAAGCTGCCATTCTGGTCGATTCCGAGGTCAATCTTTCACTGTATGCGCGGCTGCAGCCGATCCCGGCTGCTGCCGTCCACGCGAGCGCGCGCCGAACCACAGGGCTGCGGCGAGCGCCAACCAATACACGATAAATGTCGCCACGAAGGCCGCGAACATCGCCAACGGCGCGACCTTCACCCACTCGAAGGTCGCCACGAACAGCCCGATCACGGCGATGAGCTTCAGCGCCTCCCCCCCCATAAAGGCCCGCAGCGCCCGCTCGGCGCTCATCTCACGCCGGCGGAAGCCGGCCAGTGCCAAAATCAGGCTCGCAGCGACCCCGATGCCCCCGCCGAGCAGCGCGGAGAAAGCCGCGAGCCGTCCGGATATCGCCCAGGCGAGCAATCCGGCCAGCAGCGTTGCGGCCACCTGGCCCAGCACGACGCCGAATGCCAGCCGCCGCGCTTGGGGCAGGTCGATCACGATCACCGAATTCTCACTCGCGGGTGTACCGCCGCGCGCCGGACCGCATTTCGCTCCGGTGGTGCTCACACCTCTCGGACCGAAAAGCCGCGCGATTATATTGACCGGCCCCGGGGGAGTCTACTCCATCCGCGTCCGATCTAAGCCTGTGAAAATTGTGTGAAATTTCCGCGCGGCGCGCGTCCGTATTCCTGCGGATGCGTATCCGGGAAGATCCTAATGGATATGGGCGAGAATACCGTCCAGTTCATCGAGGCTATGGTAGGTGACGACCAGCGAGCCTTTGCCGCCAGAGCCCTGCCGGATCGCGACCTGAGCGCCCAGCTTCTCCGCCAGCTGCTGCTCGAGGCGGCGCACATCGGGATCGGCACTGCGAGCGGCGGGGGCCGCGACGGGCGGGCGCAGCATGCGCCGAACCAGCGCCTCGGTCTCGCGCACCGAGAGCCCCTTCGCCACCACCTCGGCGGCCGCCTGACGTTGTTCGGTACGCTGGGCGAGGCCGAGCAGCGCGCGCGCATGACCCATCTCGATCTGGCGCCGTTCGATCAGCTCGCAGACCTCGGTGGGCAGCTCCAGCAGTCGCAACAGGTTGCTGACCCCGGCGCGCGAGCGCCCGACCGCCTCGGCCGCCTGCGCATGCGTGAGATTGAACTCGCTGATCAGCCGTTGCAGCGCGCGCGCCTCCTCGAGCGGATTGAGGTTTTCGCGCTGAATGTTCTCGATCAGTGCGACCGCGATCGCCGCCTCGTCGGGAATCCGCCGCACGATGGCCGGGATGTCCGCCAGACCCGCCAGCTGCGCGGCGCGCCAGCGCCGCTCCCCAGCAATGATTTCGTAGCGCTGCGGCGCACCGGACGGCCCCGCCAGCGGGCGCACCACGATGGGCTGCACGACGCCTTGCGCCTTGATGGAGCCGGCCAGCTCCTCGAGCGACTCCGGATGCATGTCTGTGCGCGGCTGGTACTTGCCCCGTTGCAGCACATCGAGGGGCAGCCGCGTCAGCTCGTCCCCGGCGGGCGCGGCCGGCGGCGCGCTCGTCTCGGCGGCGGCCCGCGCCCCGGGGCCGAGCAGATCGGCCAATCCCCGCCCCAGGGTCGGCTTCTTTTGAATCATGACGCCGCCTCCCCGCTCATCGCCCCACTCTCCCCGGACATCTGTTCAGGCTCGGCGCAGGCCTCGGCGCGACGGATCATCTCACCGGCCAGCGCCAGGTACGCGAGCGCGCCCCGGGAGTCCTTGTCGTGAAAGAGTACCGGCCGCCCGAACGAGGGCGCCTCGGCCAGACGCACGTTGCGCGGGATGACCGTGCGGAACACCTTGTCGCTGAAATGCATGATCAGCTGCGCGCTCACTTCGTTGGCCAGGTTATTGCGCGGGTCGAACATGGTGCGCAAGATGCCCTCGATCTCGAGCGACGGGTTGACCGCAGCGCGGATCTGTTCGATGGTGCCGAGCAGCGCGGAGAGACCCTCGAGGGCGTAATACTCGCACTGCATGGGGATCAACACGCTGTCGGCGGCCACCAGCGCATTGACGGTGAGCATGTTGAGCGCCGGCGGACAATCGATCAGGATCACCTCGTACGCCTCGCGCACCGGCGCCAGCGCCTGGCGCAAGCGCGTTTCGCGCCCCACGGTCATCCCGAGCAGCCGCACCTCCGCGGCGGTGAGATCCTGGTTGGCCGGCAGCAGCGCGTAGCCGCCCTGCTCGACCGTGCGCAGCGCCGTGCCGAGCTCGGCTTCCGCGAGCAACACCTCGCAGGCCCCGCGCTCGATCTGCGACTTGTCGATCCCGCTCCCCATGGTCGCATTGCCCTGCGGATCCAGGTCGAGCAGCAGCACCCGCCGCCGGGTGGCGGCGAGGGAGGCGGCCAGATTGACCGCCGTGGTCGTCTTGCCGACGCCACCTTTCTGATTGGCAATCGCGATCACGCGCTTCATGGGGCGACAGTGTACTTCACCACCGCCCGGGCCCGGAGCCGCGCGCGAGCGCGGCGCTCAGCCGCGCCGTCCCGCCTGCAGCCGCTCGCGCGCCATCTGGTCGGCCACCGTGCTGGTCGGCAGCGCTTCGCGCCGGGCACGCTCGAAGATCCGGGTCAAGCGATCGGGGATCTTCTCGATCGCCGCGCGCACGGCCGCCTCACTCGAGCCGCCGCGGTATTCATGGGCCACATTGATGATGCCGCCGGCATTGATCACGTAGTCCGGCGCATAGAGAATGCCGGCCCGCATCAGCGCCTCGCCGTCAGCGGCCCGCGCCAGCTGATTGTTCGCCGCCCCGGCCACGACGCGTGCGCGCAGACGCGCAATGGTCTGCGCGTTAAGAACGGCCCCGAGCGCGCACGGCGCAAAGACCTCTGCGGGATGCTCGATGAGGCTCTGCACAGGCACCACGGTGGCGCCGAGTTCCTCGCGCACCCGTTCGGCCTGCTCCGCCCGGGCATCGGCCACGACCAGACGCGCCCCGGCGGCGGCGAGCAGTCGGCACAAGGGTTGGCCGACCCCGCCCAGGCCCTGCACGGCCACGCTCAGCCCATCGAGGGCCCGGCCCAGCTGGAAGCGCACCGCGGCCTCGATGCCGAGAAACACCCCGAGCGCCGTCTTCGGTCCCGGATCACCACCGACCTCGCCGCGGCCCCGGGCGAGACCACTCACGAACCGGGTCATCGTTGCGACCTGCTGCATGTCCGCGGTGCTGGTGCCGACGTCCTCGGCAGTGATGTAGCGGCCACCCAGCGCATCGACCAGCCGGCCGAATGCGGCAAAGCGCGCCGGGCGCGACTGCGCGATCGCATCGCCGAGGATCACCGCCTTGCCGCCGCCGAGATCGAGCTCGGCCATGGCGTTTTTGTAGCTCATGCCCCGTGAGAGACGCAGAGCATCGGTGAGTGCCGCCTCGCTCGAGGGATAGGTCCACAGCCTGCAGCCCCCGGCGGCCGGTCCGAGCGCCGTGGAATGAATGGCGATGATCGCCCGCAGCCCCGTGGCAGCGTCGTAACCGAACAGCACCTGTTCGTGGCCGTCGAAGTCCGGCAACGTGAATAAATCCATGGGCGCGCTCCCGAGTTCTCCGGTGTGCATCCGGCCGACTCACCTTACGCCCGAGGGGTGCACCACACGTCACAATGCTTGCTCTATCCGCCCGATCGATGAATTATTCATTCCACCTCAGATCCTTTTGGCGAGATGTTTTATGCAGAGCGATTTTGACCGCAGCGACGTGCGCATCCTCGATCTGGTGCAGGAGCATGGCGATCTGTCGGCCGCCGAGGTCGCCGAGCGCCTCGGGATGACCCCTTCGACCTGCTGGCGGCGGATGAGCCGTCTGGAGGAAGGCGGCGTGATTCGCAAGCGCGTGGCCCTGCTCGATCGGGAAAAGGTCGGGCTGAACGTCCTGGTGTTCTCACAGGTGAAGCTCGCCGGCCACGGACGTGACGCGCTGCTGAAGTTCGAGCAGGCCGTGCGCCAGCACCCGGAGATCCTCGAGTGCTACACGCTCATGGGCGAGACCGACTTCTTACTGCGCATCGCCTGCCGCGACATCAAGGCTTACGAGGCATTCTTCCTCGATCACCTCTCGCGCTTCCCGGGCGTTCAGTCGGTGCACTCGTTCATTGCACTCTCGGTCATCAAGGAGACCACGGTGCTGCCGCTCAGTGCGGGCTCGAAGGGCGCGGCGCGCTGAGCACGATCAGGCAGCGGTCCGCGGCAAGCCCCGGCACCTCGAGCGCGATGGTCTCGGCCTGCCACCCGGGCGGCAGGCCGTCGAGCTCGGCTTTCGGCCACTTGCCCTTGAGCGCCAGGATGCGCGTCGCCGGACCGCAGAGCGGAGCCACGGCCGCAACCAGCTCCGGCAGCGCGGCGAACGCGCGGGCAATCACCGTGTCAAACGGCCGATCGGGTCGCAGCGACTCAACCCGCGCCTGGAGCGTCTCGACGTTCACCAGCCCCAGCGCATGTGCTGCATGCGAGACGAAGCGGATCTTCTTGCCGTTCGAATCGATCAGCGTAAAGCGCCGCTCGGGGTTGGCGAGCGCGAGCGGCAGACCGGGAAACCCCGCACCCGTGCCGACATCGGCGATCCGGGCGCCGTGTAGAAATCGGTGCGCCGCCAGGCTGTCGAGCAGGTGATGGGTTACCATGTCGGCCTGATCCGTGATGGCCGTCAGGTTGAAGCGGCGATTCCAGCGGGTCAGTTCCTCCAGCAACTGCAGCAGCCGCAGCGCATCATGCTCGGTGAGCGCCACACCTAACCCGGCAGCGCCGTGGATGAGCGTATGGACTGTGCGCTGGGCGTCGGGCGCCCCGTGCGTCGGCTGGGAGGAACTCATGGGTCACGCGGCCTCGAACGGCATCGATTGTGGCAGAGGCGCACGCCGCGTGCTGTGGAAATTGCGCCCCATCGGGCCACTTGGCGAGACACCGACGTGAGACTGCTGCTGGTTGAAGACGACGCCATGATCGGCGAGGCGATCCGCGCCGGCCTGCGGCGCGACGGTTTCACCGTGGACTGGGTACACGACGGCGAAACCGCCGAGCAAGTGCTCAAGACCGAGTCCTTCGATACGCTGCTGCTTGACCTGGGCCTGCCGCGCAGAGCAGGCCTTGCGGTGCTAAGTGGGCTGCGGGCGCGAGGCGATGCACTCCCGGTGATCATCCTGACTGCGCGCGATTCGGTTTCGGACCGCGTCCAGGGCCTCGATGCGGGGGCCGACGATTACCTGGTCAAGCCTTTCGACCTCGATGAGCTCGCCGCGCGCATCCGGGCGTTGCTGCGGCGCAAGTCGGGGCAGACCGCCCCGGCGATCGAGCACCTCGGCGTGGTACTGAATCCGGCCGCGCACACGGTGCAACGGGACGGGCAGGACGTTGCGCTCTCGCCGCGGGAGTTCGCGCTGCTGCAGCTGCTGATGGAGCGGCCCGGAACCATCCACTCGCGCGCGCGAATCGAGGAGCGCCTGTACGGGTGGGGCGAGGAGCTCGAGAGCAATGCGATCGAGGTGCACGTGCACGGCCTGCGGCGCAAGCTGGGTGCGGACTTCATTCTCACCGTGCGCGGGGTCGGCTACCGGGTGAGACCCGCATGACCCGCAATTCGCTGCGGGCGCGCCTGCTCGCCTGGCTGCTCGGCGGTATTGCCGTGGTGGGACTGTCCGGCGGACTGGTCGTCTACCACAACACGCTGCGTCAGGCGGACGCATTCTTCGATTACCACCTCGAGCAGATGGCGTTGCTGCTGCGCGATCAACCGGTGGAATACCTCTGGCCGCTCGAGATTCCCTCACGCGCGGCGGCGTACGGCTTTGTGGTCCAGGTCTGGACCATCGATGGGCAGCGCATCTGGGCACCGCCGCACACGGTTCTGCCCAACTTCACGACCATCGGCTTCTCGACGGTCAAGACCAGCGAGGGCCGCTGGCGCGTCTACGGGGTGGCCTCCCCGACGCGCGTCATCCAGGTCGCACAGCTGATGCGCGCGCGGCGTCAGCAGGCCATCCAACTGGCGGTCAAGACGCTCGAGCCCTTCGCCCTGGCAGTGCCCATTCTCGGCATCCTGGTCTGGTTTGCTGTCGGGCACGCGCTCGAACCGCTGCAGCGCCTCGCCAGCTCGGTCAAGGCACGCCGGGTCACTGCGCTCGAGCCGCTGCCCTCGGCGCAGTTGCCCGATGAAGTGCAGCCGCTCGTAGCGGCCCTCAACGATCTGCTCGGACGCCTCTCCGGCGCTCTGGAACGCGAGCGCGCGTTCATGGCCGACGCGGCGCACGAGCTGCGCACGCCACTCACGGCATTGCATCTGCAGCTCGGGGCGCTCGCGCGGGCCGGTACGGACCGCGAGCGCGCCGAGGCGATGGAGCGGCTTGCGGCCGGCGTACAGCGCTCCATTCGGCTCGTCGAGCAGCTGTTGTCGCTCGCGCGCCAGGAGCCGCGTGCCGAGCCGGCGCACGGACGGATCGCACTCGATGAACTGGCGCGGGACGTGGTCGCCGAGCTGGTGCCGCTCGCCGACGCTCGCCGGATCGACCTCGGTGTCGCCGATGCGCAGCCGGCGATCATCCTCGGTGAGCGCGAAGCGCTGGCCACGCTGATCCGCAATCTCGTCGACAACGCCGTGCGCTATACGCCCGCAGGAGGCCGCGTCGACGTCTCGGTCGCCCGGGCTGCGAGCGATGAGGGGCACGTGGTGCTGAAAGTCGCCGACAATGGTCCGGGCATCGCGGCCCAGGAGCGCTCCCGTGTCTTCGACCGCTTCTACCGGCAGCCGGGCGTGCAGGCACCGGGCAGCGGCCTCGGGCTGGCCATCGTCAAAGCGATTGCCGACGCACACGGGGCGGGCATTGAGCTCGGCACGGGCGAGGGCGGCCAGGGCCTGAGCGTCAGTGTGACCTTCGCCGCCGCGGGCCCGCTCATTTCGCGCGATGCGCCTTGAGCGCCAGCAGGAACTGGGCGCTGGCCGCCTCCAGGGCACGCCGCGCAGCCGGTTCATCGAAGCGGCGGCCCGCCGTCGGCGCGCTCAACAGCTCGACCGTCTGGTTGTGGAAGCGCAGCAGATACGTCAGCTGCTGCGCATCGGCGGCGCGGACCGCATCGCCGGCGAGTCCCTGTGCGATCAGCAGCGGCGAGCGGATGCGGGCGACCTCGCCGAGCGGGGAAATGCGGTGCAGGAAGCTTGCCGTCGACGGGTCGCGCGGATCGCCGATTTCCGCGCGGCGGTAAGCCCGCTGCGCCGCAGAGGCGCGCGTGAGGTAATCGTCGAGGCTCGAAATGCCATCGATGTCGACGGCCCCCAGCAGATGACCGTCGAACGTGGCCAGACAGTTCACCGCAAGCCAGCCGCCGTAACCGCGCCCGAGCAACACGATCCGGTGCACGTCAAAACCCGGCTGCATACCGATCCACACCATGAGCGAACCGATGTCCCGGACCGCGTCCTGACGGTGGGCGCCGGCCACTAGCGTGCGGAAGGTACGGCCATAGCCGGATGAGCCGCGCACGTTCGGGGCAATCACCGCGTAGCCGAGCCGATCGACCACGAATTGCAGGAACGGCCGCCAGCGCGGACGGAACTGCCCGGCCACGCCCGCATGCAGCACGATCAGCACGGGCGCCGGCCCCGCTCCGGGCGGCAGATAGACGTCGGCGGAGATCATCCGCCAGTGCCCATCGACCCGGTCCCAGGTGGGAAAATGCACGAGCCGCGCGCGGGCGGGCCCGAGGGGACCGAGCGGCGCAGGCGAGCCGCCCCGCCAGCGCTGCATCACTCGCTGCTCGGCGTCATACACGTAGGCGCCCGGAGGCTGGCGGCTCGATTGGAAGGTGAATCCCAGTCGGTGGCCGGAGTCGAAGTGCAGATTCTCGATGACCCCATCACGCAGCCAGGGTACGGCAACGTCGAGCTGGGCCTGCCGGTCTCGCACATGCAAGTGGCTTTGGCCGTCGACGTCGACCGTGTACGCGACAAATCGCCCGTCCGGGCTCACCGCGAATCGCTCGACGTCCCAGGGCAGCGGCGCCGAGACGCGCTGCACGCGTCCCGAGCCCGGCGCGAGCCGCAACAGCCGCTCGTAATCGCTGCCCTGATCGCAGATCACGTAGATCGCCGCGCCACCGGGGGCGAAGGCCGCGCTCAGGATCCGTGCCGGCTGCAGCGGCAGGCGCGTGAGTGCGCCGGTTTTGGCGCGAACCGTGTACAGCGTCTGCTCGTCGGGGCCTGCCTCACGCGCGAGCAGCAACCGATCGCCGCTCGCCGACCAGTCGAGCAGTCGCCAGCGGCCGGACAGTGCGCCCGCCACCAGGCGCGGCACCCCGGCGTTCACCCGATGCTCGATGTAGACCGCCGCGTCCGTACCACCTGGGGCCGAGGCGAGAAAGGCGATGCGGTGCCCGCCGGCAGACCACAGCGGCGTGCCCCTGATCCGCTGTCCTGGAGCGAGCGGACGGGCAGGCCCCGACGCGGCGCGCAGCTGCCACTGCGTGACCCCGTCGCGGCGCTGCGGGTAGATCACGGCGTCACCGACCCGCGGCGCAACGGCGCGGCGAATCCCCCGCTCCAGGCTGAGCAGCACGGCTGGCTTGGCCGTCGCGCTGACGAGACGCTCGAGCAGGATACGCCGCCCGGTGTGCACCTCGAGCAGCATTCCCCCGCCGGAGGTCCAGGCGAGAAATCGCTCACCGCGCCACTGTTCGGCGCGCTGCAGCGCGTGTACGAGCGCTGGGGCGAGCGGCGGAATGTCGCTCACCGCCGGCGCGACGGCCGCCGTGGCGCGCGCCGCGAGATAAAGACTGCTGAGAGCCACGGCAGCGAGCGCCGGGCGGATCATCTTCGGGGAAGTCATATCGCTATGCTAGCGCAACGGGCTACCATGACGGCATGAGAGACGAGGCTTCGGCGCTGCCGACTCCCAGACTGTTGCATCACCCCGATGGCATCACGGCCGTTGATACCGAATACCTGTATCCCGGTCACGCCGCCGCGCACATCGTGCGCCATGGCGGGCGCGCGGCATTTGTCGACGTGGGCACCAATCATTCGGTTCCCTATCTGCTCGCGGCGCTCGGGGCACTCGGTCTCAGGCCCGAAGCGGTCGAGTACGTCCTGCTGACGCACGTACACCTCGATCACGCCGGGGGCGCCGGCGCGCTGATGCGCGCGCTGCCGAATGCCGTGTGCGTGCTGCACCCGCGAGGCGCGCCGCACATGATCGATCCGACACGACTCACGGCCGGATCGCGGGCCGTCTACGGCCCGGAGCGCTTCGAGCGGCTCTATGGACGGATCGAGCCGATCGCCGCCGAGCGCGTGCACGTCACCCACGACGGGGAGCGAGTGAGCCTCGCGGGCCGGGAGTTCGAAGTCCTGCACACGCCCGGGCATGCTCTGCACCATCAAGTGTTCGTCGATGCGGCGCACCGCTGCATGTTCACCGGCGACACCTTCGGCATCTCCTACCGCGAGCTCGACAGTCCCGCGGGCGCCTTCATCACCCCGACCACCACGCCGACCCAGTTCGACCCCGCACAGATGCGCGCCTCGATCGAGCGGCTGCTCGGCTACGCGCCCGAGGCGATGTACCTGATGCACTACAGCCGCGTCACCGACGTGCCACGGCTCGGGGACTCGCTGCTGCAGCAGCTGCAAGAGCTCGAGCGCATCGCCCGCGCAAACGCCGGCGCTGCGGATCGCCCCGGCGCGATTCAGGCGGCGATGTGGCACCTGTGGCGCGACTTGGCACACCGGCACGGCTGCCCGGTGAGCGAGGCGCGGCTGGCCGAGCTGCTCGCCGGGGACCTGGAGCTGAACACGCAGGGCCTGGTCCATTGGCTGGACACGCGCGCCGCCTGAGTGGCAGCTGCCGGGGGCGGCCCGCCCTTAAGGGTCACTTAAGATTGGCCCCCTATGCTCGCCATCTGGATTCGTTCGCAGACTGACCATCGGACTCGCAGAGGCTGCTATGACCATGAGGAAACTGATCCGTAATCCGCTGCTGGCCGCCGCGCTCGGCGCGCTGATCGGGGCCGCTCCGCTCGCCGCGCTGTACAGCGTGCGCGCCGCCAACGCCGCCAACACCACCCCACCGGCGGGCCTGACATCGAGCTCACCACGCGGCGGAGTGGCCGTCGTCCTGCCGGACTTCTCCACCCTGGTCAAGAAATATGGACCGGCGGTGGTGAGCATCCGTGTCATCGAGAAATCCTCCGGCTCGGGCATGCAGGGCTCGCCGTTCGGTCCGGGCAGCCCGTTCGCGCCGTTCTTCCACAACTTCCCGTTCCAGGCGCCGCAACAGACCCCCATCGAGGGCGAGGGCTCGGGCTTCATTATCCGTCCGGACGGCCTCATTCTCACCAACGCGCACGTGGTCGCCGGCGCGAGCAAGGTGACCGTGCAGTTGCGCAATCGGCGGGAATATCCGGCCAAGATCATCGGCATCGACAAAGTCTCCGATGTCGCCGTGATCAAGATTGCCGCCAATGATCTGCCGACCGTGCACATCGGGGACTCGAGTGACCTCGAGGTCGGCCAATGGGTGCTCGCGATCGGCGCACCATTCGGCTTCGACAACAGTGCCACCGCGGGCATTGTCAGCGCCAAGGGCCGCATGCTGCCGCACTCGAATTACGTGCCGTTCATCCAGACGGACGTGCCGATCAATCCGGGCAATTCCGGCGGTCCGCTGTTCAACATGCAGGGCCAGGTGGTCGGCATCAACTCGCAGATCTACAGCCGCTCGGGCGGCTTCATGGGCCTGTCGTTCTCGATTCCGATCAACGTGGCGATGCACGTGGCCGACCAGCTGATCGCCACCGGACACGTCCGCCGCGGTGAGCTCGGCATCTACATCCAGCCGGTCGACCAGGGACTCGCCGACTCCTTCGGGCTGCCGGCGCCGGAAGGTGCGCTCGTCGCGAGCGTCAACCCCAACTCCCCCGCGCAGGCTGCGGGCATCGAGCCCGGCGATGTCATCATCGCGCTCAACGGCCGCAAGATCGAAGATTCGAACGATCTGCCGGTGCGCATCGCGAGTCTGCCCCCGGGCACCAAGGTGAATCTCACCATCTGGCGCAATCACGCTGCGCGGCACGTGATCGCCACCCTGGGCGCCATGGGCACCAAGTCGCTGGCTGCCGCCGGCAGCGCGAACCGGCCCGGCGGCCGGCTGGGCCTGGTGGTCCGCCCGCTGACGGCGGATGAGCAGCAGCAGGACAACACCCACGGCGGCCTGATGGTGCAGGGCGTCAGCGGCCCCTCGGAGGATGCCGGTATCCAGCCCGGTGACATCGTCCTCTCGGCCAACGGCGAGCCGGTCTCCACGGCGAGCCAGCTGCAGGCGGCCGTGGCCAAGTCCAAAGGCCATGTCGCGCTACTGATTCAGCGTGGCGACGCGCGGATCTTCGTTCCGGTCGAGGTGCAGTGACCGGCGGGCCGGACCGGACGGTGAGTGCACGCCGTCCGGTCTGGCCCACAGTTGATTCGAGACAGGGACAGGCTCATGGCGACAGACGCAAGGGCGCAGGCGGTCCGCGCCCGGTGTCGCCGATGAATCAAGGGCGTGGAGTGCGCCCAGCCGACGCCGGTTCCCCGGCCGGTGAATTGCGGTCCGGGGGGGGCCTGCTCCCTCCCCGGACCGTGTTGTGTGCCGGCGGCGCCGACGCTGAGGCTCAGTGCCCGGACGACCAGCGCGTATAGGGCCGCGGCACCGTGTGCAGGCCGGGCTTGAGGTGGCTGAAGTAGGCCGCCACGATGCGAATCTGCGCGTTGGTGAGCGAGTGCGCGATGGCATCCATGATGGGACTTTGCCGATAGCCCGTCTGATACTCGTGCAACACCCGGATCAGATAGCTCTCGTGCTGGCCGGCGAGCGTGGGATACATCGGCGCAACGCCGATGCCATTGCTGCCGTGGCACGAGGCGCACACCGCCGCAGCCTGGGGCACTGCCGATGCGGCAACCGGTTTGGCGGTCACCGGCTTGCCGCCGAGATAGGCGGCGGCATCGGCAATCTGCTGCTCACTGAGCGACAGTGCCTGCAGATGCATCGTCGGATAGGCGCGCTGACCGTTGCGGTATTCGTTCAACGCGTTTTCCAGGTACGTCACCGACTGGCCCCGCAGCCGCGGCACGGCGTAGTCCGGGTAGGCATTACGGTATCCTTGAATGCCGTGGCAGCCCAGACAGGTATAGGCAATGATTTTCCCCTGACGCGCGTTGCCCGCAGGCGGCTGCTGAGCCGATGCCGAGGTGCCGAAAGCCGCAAGCATCCCTGCGGCGAGCACCAGGACGATTCGCCGGCCCGAACGCACGTGTGAACATAGCCAAAGTTCCGACATGGTGATCTCCGGCTCAGTGCGCAAAGCAGTCTCCGATCTTATCGGACCGGCCACCTCGAACGCCAGCCGGGCGAGCGAATCATGATCGGATTGATCCAGCGGGTCGGCCGGGCACGGGTGAGCGCGCAGGGCCGGCCGCTCGGCAGCATCGAACGGGGCACCCTGGCGCTGATCGGCGTGCGCCGCGGCGATGACCAAGCGGCAGCCGACCGGTTGCTCGAGCGCCTGCTCGCCTATCGCATCTTTCCCGATGCAAGCGGACGCATGAACGTCTCGCTGCGCGAGGCGGGAGGCGGCCTGCTGCTCGTCCCGCAGTTCACGCTCGCCGCCGATACCCACAAAGGGACCCGGGCCGGCTTCAGCACCGCGGCGCCGCCCGAGCAGGCGCGCGAGCTGTTCGCCCACCTGGTGCGCCAAGCCGCCGCACGGCACGCGCCGGTCGCGAGCGGGGAGTTCGGCGCGGACATGCAGGTCGAGCTGGTCAACGACGGACCGGTCACGTTCTGGCTGGAAAGCTGACGCTGGCGCCATCCGGAGTTGTGCGGATGGGCCGAGCAGGCAAAGTTTCTCGGCCCGGGCAGGCCAATTGGCCTATGATGCGGTTCGGTTATTCCATTTTTTTCGCGTCAGCGGAGTCCAGAGCTTATGGATTTCGATTTCAAGACCCTGCTGGTCATCCTGGTCGTCGTGCTGCTGATTTTCGGTGGCAAGAAACTGCGTACGATCGGCGATGACCTGGGCCACGCCGTGCGGGGTTTCAAGAAGGCGATGAACGAGGGCGACAAGGAGGAGAGCGCCTCGTCCGTCGAGACCCGGCAGATCCGCTCCGATGGGGCCGACGCCGAGTTCCCCGAGATGAAAAGCGGCGCTCAGGCCCCCAAGGGCGGTCGCAATACCTGAGGCCCGTGGTGCGCACGGGCCCTTGCTGCGCGGTGCCGGCGGCCGCGACCGGCAGGGTTTGGGTGCGCACTCGATGTAGCCGCTGAGCAGCCATGTTCGACTTCGGCTTTTCCGAGATTCTGCTCATCTTCGTCCTCGCACTGATCGTGCTGGGTCCGGAGAGGCTGCCGAGCGTGGTGCGCCGCGTTGGCCGCTGGGTCGGGCGCGCGCGCGCCATGGCGCGGCAACTGCAGGAGCAGCTGGAGGAGGAGATCGACCTCGACGGCCGGCGCCGCGCCACACCGCCGCAGTCACCGGCCACGGTGCCCGAGCCCGAGCCCGTGATCGCGCCAAGCGCAACGGTCACGACCGTGGAGACGGCAGGCGAGAACGACGGACGGCCCGAGAGTCCTCCGGAGACCGACCTAAAGAGTGCGGGCAGCCATGAGCCCCGAGTCTGAAGATCTGGCCGAAGGGACGCTGATCTCCCACCTGCTCGAGCTGCGCGAGCGGCTCATCCGCGCGCTGGTGGCGATCGGGCTGCTGTTCGTGCCCTGCGCGTTGTACGCCAATCAGTTGTTTTCCTGGGCGGCCCGGCCGCTGCTGAAAATGCTGCCCAAGGGCTCGAGCCTGATTGCCACCGGCGTGGCAGCGCCGTTCACGACACCGTTCAAGCTGGCCTTCTTCGTTGCGCTCTTTGCGGCCATGCCCTACGTGCTGTATCAGGTCTGGGCATTCGTGGCGCCCGGACTGTACCGGCACGAGAAGCGCTTTGCGCTGCCCTTGCTCGTCTCCTCGATCGTACTGTTCTACACTGGCATGACATTCGCGTATTTCGCGGTGTTTCCAGCAATTTTCCACTTCTTCGCCGCGACCACCCCGAAGGGCGTGGCGATGATGACCGACATCTCGCAGTACCTGGACTTCGTGCTGGTGATGTTTTTCGCTTTCGGGGCAGCATTCGAAGTGCCGGTCGCGGTGGTGCTGCTGGTGGTGATGAATCTGGTGACGGTGCAGAAACTGCGCGCCATCCGCGGCTATGTGCTGCTCGGGGTGTTCATCGTCGCGGCCTTTATCACACCGCCGGACGCCGTCTCGCAATCGATCATGGCCGTGCCGATGTATCTGCTCTACGAAACCGGCGTGATCATGGCGCGCATTCTGGTGCGCCCCGGCGCCGGCGCGGCCGAAGAGGAGCCGACCGCACCATCCTGAGCCGAAGAGCACGGCTCATTGAGGCACAGAAGAACAACATTCCCGGGGGATCATGCGCACGACCAGCACTGACACGCGGCACGCCGAGCCCGCCGTGGAGCGCGTTCTGTTCGGCCACCCGCGTGGCCTCGCGACACTGTTCTTCACCGAGATGTGGGAGCGCTTCACCTACTACGGCATCCAATCGATTCTGATCCTGTTCATGGTCGCCGCCAGCGGCCGCGGCGGACTGGGTGTCGGGGATCGCAGCGCCAACGCCATCGTCGGTCTGTATTTCGGCGGCACCTACCTGTTGTCGCTGCTCGGCGGCTGGATCGCCGACCGACTGATCGGTGGCCGCCGGGCCGTGCTCGTCGGCGGGCTGCTGATCAGCGCCGGCAACGCTCTGCTCGCCGCCGGCAGCCACCGCGCGTTCTTCCTCGGTCTCATCTTCAACGTGCTCGGCGTGGGCCTGCTCAAGCCCAACGTCAGCGCCACGGTGGGCGCGCTATACCCCGAGGGCGGCTCACGGCGCGACGCCGGCTTCTCGATTTTCTACATGGGCATCAACATCGGCTCACTATTCGGTCCGATGTTCGTGCCGGTCGTAGCCCAACATTTCGGCTGGCACGCGGGGTTCGCTCTGCCTGCCCTCGGCATGCTGATCGGGGTCGTGCAATTCCTCGCCACGCAGCGCTACCTGGGACGCGCAGGCAACGCGCCCGCGAACACTGAGCGGCGCTCCTGGCTCGCCCTGTGGGGGTTCACGGCCTTGATCGTGCTGCTGGTGTTTCTGACGCTCACGGGCCGCCTCACGCTCAATGCGGTCAGTCTGTCGGCATCGATTTCCTGGGCAGTCGGCATTCTGATGGCAGCGTATCTGCTGTACATGGCGCTCGCGGGGGGACTCAGCCGCGAGGAGCGCGGCCGCGTGTTCGCCATGATGGCGCTGTTTGCGGCATCCACCGTATTCTGGATGGCTTACATGCAGATGTTCGGCTCGTTCACGCTGTTCGCCGAACGCTACACCGATTTGAACCTGTTCGGCTGGCGCATGCCGGCCGGCGACATGCAAGCCGTCGACCCCGTATTCATCATCACGCTGGCGCCGCTGTTTGCGGCTCTTTGGGTCGCCCTCGGCCGGCGCGGACGAGACTTGTCCTCACCGGCGAAATTCGCCTGGGGGCTGCTGCTGATGGCTGCGAGCATGCTCGTGATGTATGGGGCGGCGCTGCGAGTGATGCACGGGCAGCGGGTCTCCCCACTGTGGCTGACCGCCACCTACTTCCTCAACGCCTGCGGCGAGTTGTGCCTCTCGCCGGTGGGCCTGTCCTCGACCACCCAATTGGCGCCTGCGCGCTTCGCCGGACAGACGATGGGCTTGTGGTTCCTGACCCTGGCACTCGGCAGCTTTCTCGCCGGGCTGCTCTCGGGCGACTATAACGCCCAGCATCTGGCGACGCTGCCGGCGCTGTACCTGAAGCTGTTCTGGTGGAGCGCCGGCGGCGGGGCGCTGCTGCTGTTGATCACCGCGCCGGTGAAGCGATTGATGGCCGGCGTGGGCTAACCGGGTCCGCGAGTGGGAGCACAAGCATGAGACTGATCGAGAACTTCGCCAAACTGACGCGCGCGCAGCGCCACGCCTATTTTGCGGCGCTCGGCGGCTGGACACTCGATGCGTTTGATTTCTTCATTTTCATTGTCTCCCTGCACGCGATCGGCTCGGATTTCCGGGTCAGTCTCACGGCGGTGAGCTTCGGCATCACCCTCACTCTGGCGATGCGCCCCCTGGGCGCGCTGCTGTTCGGCTGGCTCGCGGAAAAGTACGGGCGCCGCCCGATTCTCATGGCGAACGTGCTGTCCTTCGCGCTGATCGAACTCGCCTCGGCGTTCGCGCCAAATCTCGCCGTGCTGCTCGCGCTGCGCGCGGTATTCGGTCTTGCCATGGGCGGGGAGTGGGGGGTCGGCGCGGCGCTCGCATTCGAGACCCTGCCGGCGCAGGGACGCGGGTTCTTCTCCGGACTGTTGCAGGAAGGTTACGTGCTCGGCTTCCTGCTCGCTGCCGCCGTCTCGCGCCTGTTCTTCGCGACGGTCGGCTGGCGCGGACTGTTCATCATCGGGGCGTTACCGGCGCTGCTCGTGCTCTATATCCGCATCGGGGTCGAGGAATCACCGGCGTGGCTCGAGGGCCGACATGCCCGGCGCGCCTCGCTGCGCGAGATCGGTCGCATCGCGGCGGCCAACCTGCCGCTGTTGCTGTACATGATTGCGCTCATGGCGCTGTTCAATGCGTTTTCGCACGGCTCGCAGGATCTGTATAAGCCGTTCCTGATCGGGCAACGCGGACTGAGCGGCGCGCGCGCCGATGATCTGCTGATGTTGATGAACATCGGCGCATTGCTCGGTGGCATGGTCTTTGGCGCCCTGTCCGAGCGCATCGGCCGCCGCAAGGCGATCGCCAGCGCGGCGCTGCTCGCCGTGCCGGTGATTCCGCTCTGGACGTACGCCCCGAGCGTGCCGCTGCTGGCACTCGGGGCGTTCCTGATGCAGTTCATGGTGCAGGGGGCCTGGGGTATCGTGCCGGCGCACCTGAATGAACTCTCCCCGCCAGGGGTGCGGGCAATCCTGCCGGCCTTCGCGTACCAGCTCGGCAATTTCGCCATGGCGCTACTCGCGCCGGCGCAGTCTGCGATCGCCGCACGCCATGGTCACGATCTTGCCGCGGTGCTCGCCGCAACGCTCGGCATCGTCGCCGTGGCGCTGACCGTGGCGACCCTGCTCGGCAAGGAGGCGAAGAGCGTGTCCTTTTTGCGTGCGCCGGGAGGGCGCTGAAGCGGCTGGCGCCGCCGCCGCGGCGCCAGCCGGTATCGGCCAGCCTCAGTGCGCCGGCTTGATGAATCTCAGCAGATAGGCGTCCGCGTAACCGATGGCCGCGTAGTGCCGGCGGGCGGCGGCCGTCTTGTCTGCCAGCGACGGCGGCAAGAAGAAGACCGGAACGTTGCGCGGATCCTTCGGGTTGGCGAGGGCTTCGGAGGTGCCGCCGAGCTCAAAGCCGGCCGCCTCGGCCTCATGAATCACGAATGCCTGGGGGAGGCGCGCCATCGGGAAGCACTGCTCGAGCGGGGTGCCGGGCGCGCAGCGGTGACCGGCAATGCCGAGAATGCCACCCGGCTTGAGCACCCGATAGGCGCTGCGCAGAAACCGCTCGAGAAAGATCGGCGTCACCTCATGGTGCACGTTCTCGAACATCAGATCGTGCATGTTGTTGAAGGTGACCACCATGTCGGCCGAATCGGGTGCGCCCAGATGCAGGTAATTCGGCAATTCGAACGGTTCGAGCCGCACCCGGCCGTATACGGCGGGGTCGGCGGCGAGTTTGTGCTCGTATGCCAAGGCCGAGCGGTGCGCCCAACCACTCGTACCGGCCACCGGCGCGGTCGCCTCGATCAGTTGACCGTGCGCATGCAGGAACGGGGCGAGAATCTCGGTGTACCAGCCGCCGCCCGGCAGGACTTCCACCACACGCATGGTCGGGCGAATGCCGAAAAACTCCAGCGTCTGCAGCGGATGGCGGTACGGGTCGCGCTCCTTGTAAGCCGGCGTGCGCTGCGAGCCATTAATGGCCGCCTGCAGCGCGCGCTGCACGGCAGGTGGAGTTGCCGCGAGGGCATTGACGGTCAAGCCGGCGCCGGCGAGCGCGCAGGCGGCTGCCCAGAGCAGCAGACGGGCGGGGCCTTGGCCAAAGCGGTCGCGGCGCGAGCGACACGCAGCGTGCGGAGCGGATGGGCGCATGAGATGACCTCCGGGTGTCAACGCAAACAACGATTCACAGTCCGGCCACGAGCGTGCCGCACCCCGTCGTCCGGCGGGCCTGTGCAGGAGCCTGTCTGCAGCGGACCGGTTGGTCGGTTTGCACCTGCTCGCAACGGCGTCGCGGCGCTTGCCATCGGGCCCGCTCCACGGCCCTGGCGGGCCTGCGGCCGCGCCACGCGCGCTCCGTTCCGCCGGTTCTGACGGCTGCAACCGTGTAGCCGGCAAGGAGTGTATGCCCGACCGTGAACCCACACAATGGCCGGGCAATGCTTTTCCCATCGGCCTCTCGCGCAACATCAGCACTGACTTGCTGGTGCAGCGGGCGACCGCCTCGGTCTGCTGCACCGATGTGTCAGCGACGATGGCCTGACAGGCAGCCCTGCGCTCTTCAGTCCGACTCGCTGTGTTCAGGTCGCGTCGCGCTCAACGCGTGCGCGTGAGCAACCGCCGCAGGTACGGCCATACCGTGTCGAGCACCCGCGGCTCGCCGCGCGCATTGGGATGCAGACCGTCGGCTTGCATCAAGCGCGGATCGAGCGCGACGTGCGCGAGCAGAAACGGTACGAGCGGCACGTGAAACTGCCGGGCCAGCCGCGGATACAGCGCCGCAAACTGACGCGTGTAGCGCGGTCCATAGTTCGGTGGAATCTCGATGCCTAGCAGCAGTACACGCGCGTGCGCGGCACGCGCCAGTCGCACCATCGAGGCGAGATTGTGCGCCGCGAGCGCAAGTGGCAAGCCGCGCAACCCGTCGTTCGCGCCGAGCTCGAGGATGAGGATAGCGGGGTGATAGGCGTGCAGCGCGTGCGGCAGACGCTGCAGCCCGCCGGTGGTGGTCTCTCCGCTGACGCTGGCATTGACGATACGGTATCGGTACCCTTGGCTGTGCAGGCGTTTCGCCAGCAGCGCCACCCATCCCTGCTCCGGACGCAATCCGTGTGCGGCACTGAGGCTGTCGCCGAATACCAGGATGGTGCGGCCTGATGCCCAGGCGGATGGCGGTGTGCTGAGCAGCAGCCCGATACCCAACATGACAGCGAGCCAAGACGGCGCGATGCGAGAATGCGTTCTCAAAGCCGAGCACCTCACGAAGACAGTGGACAGTCCGGCAGGTCCGCTCACTATTGTGCACGAGGTGTCGGTCGAGATCGCGGCCGCCGAGACGCTGGCGGTGATCGGACCCTCGGGCGCCGGCAAATCGACGCTGCTCGCGCTGCTGGCGGGGCTGGATCTGCCGACCCGCGGCCGGGTGGTGCTCGCCGGGTCGGACCTGACCGCACTCGATGAGGACGGCCGGGCGCGCGTGCGGGGCCAGCACGTCGGCTTCGTGTTTCAGGCCTTTCATCTGATCCCGACGCTGACGGCGCTCGAGAACGTCGCTCTGCCGCTGGAACTGGCGGGGCTGCCCGGCGCCGGCGCACAAGCCCGCGCCGCGCTCGAGCATGTGGGTCTGGCGCAGCGCGCGGGACACTACCCGCGACAGCTCTCGGGGGGCGAGCAGCAGCGCGTTGCGTTGGCGCGCGCGTTCGTGCGCCGTCCGGCGGTGCTGTTCGCCGACGAACCGACCGGCAATCTCGATGCCCAGACCGGTGCCAACATCATCGAGCGGCTGTTCGCGCTGAACGCCGAGGCCGGCACCACGCTGATCCTCGTGACCCACGACCATGCGCTCGCGGCACGCTGCGCCCGCACGCTGCGCATGGAAGCCGGCCGGATCCTCTAGCGTGCGTACAGTGCGCTTCGCGCTGCGCCTGTTGGGCCGGGAGTGGCGCTCCGGGGAACTCGGCGTGCTGCTGCTCGCTTTGATCGTGGCCGTCGGGGCGCTCTCGGGCGTCGGCTTTCTCGTCAGCCGGATTCGCGCCGCGGTGGCGCTGCAGGCGAGCGCCATACTCGCGGCCGACCTGCGTGTGGAGTCGCCGCGGCCGATACCGGCGGCGGATTTCACTGCGGCGGCGCACCGCGGCCTGCGCAGCGCCTACGCAATCGGCATGTTAAGTGTGGTATTTCACGGCGAGCGCAGTCAGCTCACCGACCTGTATGCGGTCTCGGCGGGCTATCCGCTGCGCGGCCGCGTGCTCGTCGCACAACGGCCGTTCGCCCCGGGGACAGCGATCGCCGGCAGGCCTGCGTCAGGGGTCGTGTGGGCGGACTCGCGGCTCATCGCCGCACTCGGCGCCGCCGTCGGCTCACGTCTCACCATCGGTGCCGGCACATTCACGATCGGGCGGGTGCTCATTTCACGGCCGGATCAGGCCAGCACCTTCACCGGACTCGTCCCGGATCTGGTGATGAACGCCGCCGATGTGGCGCGCACCCAGCTTGTGCAACCCGGCAGCCGCGTGCGCTACAGCGCCCTGTTCGCGGGCACGCCGCGCCGGGTGCGCGCATTTCGCTCGTGGCTGCAGGCTCACCTCGGCACCGGCGAGCGGCTGCGCACGCTCGCCGATGCCAGCCGGCAGATCCACGGCGCGCTCGAGCGCGCCGAACGCTTCCTGAACCTGGCGGCGCTGGCCGCGGTGCTCCTGTGCGCCGCCGCCGTAGCGATGGCAGCGCGGCGTTACGTCACACGCCACCTCGATACGGTCGCGCTGTTGAAGACGCTGGGAGCGACGCGCCGCAGCGTGTTGGGTCTGGCAATCGCACAGCTGACGGCGATTGGACTGCTGACAGCGACGGTGGGCTGTGCGCTCGGGGCGTTGACGCAGCTCTGGCTGGTGCACGCGCTGCGTGGGGTATTGGCCGCAGGGGGTCTGCCGGCGCCGAGCCTCGCCCCCGCAGCCATCGGCTTCACGACGGCGCTCGCGTTGCTCGGCGGCTTCGCACTGCCGCCCCTGTTGCAGCTGACGCGCACACCGGCGGTGCGAGTCCTGCGGCGCGACCTGGAGCCACCCCGAGCGGCGATGCTGCTCGCCTTTGGGCCGGCCGCCGCACTACTGGTACTGCTCATCTATTGGATCGTGGGTGAGACGGGGCTGTTCCTGCGCCTGGCGATCGGCCTGGCGGGATTCATCGCTCTGCTGAGTGCAGCCGGATGGGCACTGGTGCGACTCGCCAGCCGGCTGCGCGGCACGGTCGGAATTGCCTGGCGCTACGGCCTTGCGAATCTCGGCCGCCGGCGCACCGACAGCGTGGTGCAAGTCGTTGCGTTCGGCACGGGCATCATGGCACTGGCTCTGCTCGGGATTCTGCGCACCGATCTGACGGGCGGCTGGCGGCGCACGCTGCCGGCGGATCTGCCGAACTATTTCTTCATCAATATTCCGCCGGCGAGCCGCGCGGGATTCGCGGCGTTTCTGCGCGCTCAGGGCGCCCAGCCGCAGCGCATGCTGCCGCTGCTGCGCGGTCGGCTGACCGCAATCGACGGGCGACCGGTGGAGTCGATCCATTTCCCCGATCCGCGTGGCGAGCGATTCGCGACCCGAGAGCAGAATCTGACCTGGTCGGCGACCCTCGGCAGTGCGAACCGCCTGCTCGCCGGCCGCTGGTGGAGCGCAAGCGAGTACGGCCAGCCGCTGGTGTCGGTATCGAGCGAGTTCATGCGCTGGCTGGGGTTGCACCTCGGTGAGCAGCTGACATTCGACGTTGCGGGCGATCACTTCACGGTGCGCATCGCGAGCGTGCGCAAGGTGCGTTGGGACAGCTTCAAACCCAACTTCTTCCTGGTGTTCGCGCCCGGCCTGCTCGAGAAGCAGACCGGAACGTATCTCACCAGCGCCTACCTCACGCCGCGCCAGGCACGCTCGCTGGCGCAGGTGGCGCATCGCTTCCCCAGCGTGTCGATCTTCGATATCGACAATCTGCTGCGAGACGTGCGGGCGATGCTCGAGAAGGCAATTCTCGCGGTGCAGAGCGTGTTCGTCTTCACGCTCCTGGCGGGACTCACCGTACTGCTCGCCGCGGTGCAGGCGAGCAGCGAGCAACGGCGCTACGAGAGCGCCCTGCTGCGCACGCTGGGCGCAAGCCGTGCAACCGTCACGCAGGGCGTGCTGGCGGAATTCGCCGCGCTCGGCGCCCTCTCCGGGCTGATCGGCGCCGCCGGGGCCAGCGCGGCCGCATGGTATCTGACGCGCGAGGTGTTGAATCTGCCGTATCGGTTCAATGTGCCCGCCTGCCTCATCGCGATCATCGGCGGAGCCGTGCTGGTGGCCGCCAGCGGCTGGATCGCGACCCGTGCGACGCTCAACCAGCCGCCGCTCGCGGCCCTGCGCGAGGGCGCTCAGTAGCGCGCCCTCGCGCAGGGCCGGCGCGGGGCGGCCGCGTTCACGGGCTGCCGAGCGCAGCCTGCAGCAATGTGGTGAGTGGCTTCAGGTAGAACGCCGCGGCCGGCGTCAGCTGCGGTTCGATCCCGAGACGACGCAGCGCATCGGCGACAACGGGTCCGACTGTGGCCACCACCGTGTGGCGCAGTGCCGCACGCACATCCGCCTCACCGGCAACGCCAACCAGCCGTTCGAGCTGTTTGGAGCTGGTGAACGCAATGGCGTCGACGGTGCCCGAACGCAGTTGCTCGAGCAGACTTCGCACCGCGTTCTCATCCGCGGCATCGGCATAGACGTAGGGCGCAACAGTCGAGACCTGCGCGCCCGCGTGCTGCAGAAAATCGACCAGCGGCCGATTCGGGTCGGTGCCGTAGAGCTGCACGCCGATGCGCCGCCCCGTCAGCGGCCCGGCCGCCAGCGCCGCCATGACCCCGCGTGTCGTCGCTTCCTCGACCGACAGATCGGTGTGCAGGCCGAGCTCGCGCAATACTTTCGCCGGCTTCGGACCGCGCGTGATTTTCCGCACACGTGCGAGCGCGGCGAGAAAATCTGCACGCAGCGCCGGCTGATGCTGCTCGATGGCGGCGAGCAGACGGCGCAGCCCCTCGCCGGTGAGCAGGATGAGGTCATCGAGGCGTCCTGCGGCACACTGACGGCACCATGCCAGTACCGGAGCCGGATCGGGGGCATCGCGGATCGACACCATGGGGCAGCGCAGCACGCGCGCGCCGCGGCGCTCGAGCAGCCCGGCAAAGGTCGCGAGCTCGCGCCCTTCGGGCACCGCGATGGTGCGTCCAGCAAGCGGTTCGGTCGGCATTGCCGGACAGTCTACCGGGAGCGCGCGGCCGATGGAGTCACGGCCGAGGCCCCGCGCCCAGAATCAGATCCGCGGCTTTCTCCGCGATCATGATCGTGGGCGCGTTGGTATTGCCGCTCACGAGGCTCGGCATGATCGAGGCATCGACCACGCGCAGGCCCTCCAGACCGCGCACCCGCAGCTGTGGGTCGACGACGGCCATATCGTCCGTGCCCATGCGACAGGTGCCCACCGGATGGTATTCGGTCTCGGCCGCGGCGCGGATGAACGCCTCGATCTGCGTATCGGTACGGCGCTCGGCGCCCGGGAACACCTCCGCACCGGTCACGGCGCGCAGCGGCGCCTGAGCGAAAATGTCGCGTGCGCGGCGAATCCCGGCAACCAGCGGCCCGAGGTCCTGCGGGACACTGAGATAGGCCGGGTCAATGCGCGGAGCCTGCAGCGGATCGGCCGAGGCGAGGCGGATCGTGCCCCGGCTGGCCGGGCGCAGATAACACACGTGCAGCGTCATGCCATAGCCGGGCATCCTGCGGCGCCCGTGGTCGACGACATAGGCCGGAATGAAGTGCAACTGCACGTCCGGGGTCGCGGCCCGCTCGTCACAGCACAGGAACGCGCCGGCCTCCGCGACATTACTCGCGCCGGGCCCATCGTGCAGGAGCGCGTAACGCAGTGCAGTACGCACCGCGCCAAAGCCGCGCGCAAGCGGATCGAGAGTGATCGGTTGCGTGCAGGCGTGGATCACATGGACGTCGAGGTGGTCCTGCAGATTACGGCCGACTCCGGGTAGATCGTGCTGCACGGCGAGGCCCTGCGCGCGCAGCTCCTCGGCCGGTCCGATACCCGAGAGCAGCAACAGCTGCGGGGAGTTGATCGCACCGGCGGCGAGCAGCACTTCGCGCTGCGCACGGGCGGTCAGGCAAGCGCCTCCCCGGGCGTAGTCGATCCCCACCGCCTGGCGGCCCTGCAACCGGACGCGCAGCCCCTGGGCACCGGTGAGAACGGTCAGGTTGGGCCGAGCGGCGATCGGATGCAGGTACGCGGCCGCCGCGCTGCAACGGCGGCCCGCCTTCTGCGTCACCTGATACAAACCCGCACCGACCTGGTCGCGACCATTGAAGTCGGCATTAGCGGGCAGACCACTCGCGACGGCGGCCGCAACGAACTGATGACTGAGGGGGTTGGTGTAGCGGCGTTCGCACACGTTGAGCGGGCCGCCGTCTCCGTGCCACTCGTCGTGAATCGACTCATTGTGCTCGGCACGACGGAAGTAGGGCAGCACGTCGCGATAGCTCCAGCCTGGATTGCCGAGATCGCCCCAGTGATCGTAGTCCCGGGCCTGACCGCGGATGTAGACCATGGCGTTGATCGAGCTCGAGCCGCCCAGCGTCTTGCCGCGTGGCCAGAACAGGCGCCTGTTCTGCAGCGTAGGCTGCGGCTCGGTCTGATAAAGCCAGTTCACTCGGGGGGCAATCAGCCGCGCGATGCCGGCCGGCATGCGAATCAGGAAGGAGTTGTCCCGGCCGCCGGCCTCGAGCAGCAGCACCCGGACCGTGGGGTCTGCGCTCAGCCGATGCGCCAGTACGCAGCCGGCCGAGCCGGCACCGACGATGATGTAGTCATAGTCCGCACCCATGCGACCTCCCCTGCGGCACCGCTCAGTCCCACGGTCGCTTGTGCTTGCGCTCCCCGCGAGCCGCCGCGTGCTGGCGGTCCCGGTGCGGCTGCCCCGGCTTGCGTTTGCCGAAGCGGCTCGGGGCAATCCCGGCCGCAACCAGTGCATCGCCCTTGCGCTGCTCGTTGCTGCGGCGGGTTTTGGCACGAGCGGCTCTCATCAGCCGATCCGCTCATGAGGCGGGCGAATGCGCCCGGTGCCGCCGCAGAAACGCGATCGCCACCGGCAGCAGCGACACCCCGATGATGATCAGGGTGACCAGACCGAAGTTGCGTTTCACGAGCGGGACGTTGCCGAAGAAATACCCTCCCCAGAGAAACAGCGACACCCAGCCGACGCCACCGAGGACGTTGTAGCCCTGGAAGCGTCCGTAGGGCATCTGTCCGACCCCAGCAACGAACGGCATGCAGGTGCGGATGATGGGCAGGAAGCGCGACAGCGCGATCGCCTTGCCGCCATGGCGGACGAAGAACGCGTGCGTGCGATGCAGATAATCGACTTTCAGCAGCCGGTAGCGGCCGCTGAATGCGGGCGGTCCAATCACGCGCCCCACACCGTAATTGACGGTGTTGCCGAGGATCGCCGCGAGTGCCAGCACGAGGGTGGCCAGCGGCGCGCTCAGCGTGCCGCTGGTATCGACCGCGGCCACCGCCCCGACGCCAAAGAGCAGAGAATCGCCCGGCAGGAACGGGGCGACCACCAGGCCGGTCTCGGCGAAGATCACCGCGAACAGAATGGGGTACGTCCAGGCACCGACCTGGACCAGCAGGGCCGTGAGGTGAGTGTCGAGGTGCAGGACAAAATCGATGAGCCAGGCAATCATGGCGACAGTCTAGCGGGCATGCCGCTCGAGCCACAGTCGCGGATCGACGGGCCGGGTCCCGTGACGGATCCCGAAGTACAGCTCCGGCCGGCTCGCCCCGCCGCTGTTGCCCGCCGCGGCAATCAGCTGACCGGCCGCGACCTGCTGCCCGACGCGCGCGTAAAGATGGTCGTTGTGTCCATAGAGACTCATATAGCCACCGCCGTGATCGATGATAATGAGCAGTCCGAGGCCGGCCAGCCAATCCGCAAAGATCACCCGACCCGGCGCCACCGCGTGCACGGGCGCATCCAGCCGGGTGGCGATGAGATCGCCGTCCCAGCGCAGACCGCCGGCACGCGGCTCACCGAAGCGCGCCATCAGGCGACCGACCACGGGCCAGTGCAGATGACCCTGCAGGCGGGTGAAGCGCTGGGCAGGATGCTCGTGCGGCAGACGTGCCTCGGCGCGGCGCAGCGCCGCGAGCAGGATTTGCAGACCCTGCTGCTGGCGGCGCAGGCGCTGCAGCCGCTCGGCACGGGTGCGGGTGCGCGCGGCAATGCTCGCCAGCACCTTGCGGCGGGCGGCGCTCGCCTGCTCGAGCGCCGTCAGCTGCCCCTGGCGCTGCTGTTCGAGCCCCTCGAGCTGCACATCCGCGGCGCGCAACGCGCCATCGAGCTGCTCGATGTGCTGCAGATCGGCCTCGATCTGCGCCAGATCGTGGGCGCGCTGGCGGCCGAAGTAGCTGTAATACGCGAACATCCGCTGCATGCGGCCAGGGCGGCCCTGATTGAGCAGCAACGTGAGCGGACCCTCTCGGCCGATCAGATAGGCCGCACGCAACTCCCCGAGCAGCAGATGGCGAGTGCGCTTCAGGTCCGCCTGGCTCGTCTGCTGCCGTGCGGCGAGCTGCGCGCGGCGAGCGGCGAGCGCGGCGCGCTGGCGACGAATACTCGCCAGCGCCGTGCGCGCCGTGCCGGCGGACTGCTCGGTGGATCGCAGCGCCTGCGTCAAGCGGCTCTGCTCGAGCCGCGACTGCTCGACCTGGCGGGCCACCCGCGCGATCTGTGCCTGCACCACGTGCAGGCGTTCCTGGGTCCGGCGGGCCGCGACCTGGGGAGACACCCGCGCGGTCGCCGGCATGGCAGGCCAGAGCACAAGCACGACCGTAGCCATGAATATCCGCGCGCCGAACCCCATGGGTTTTAGGGACATGCCGGATCGCATAGGGGCGCTATAATGCGCGACCTTTTGGCGGCCGATACGATCTTCTCGCACCCCTGTGTTCACGGATCATCTTTCTCAATATATCCATCTGCATCCCTGGCTCGTCACCGCGACAGCAGTCGTGGCGGCGCTCGCGGTCCTGGTTGAGATTCGGGCACGGACGGAGAGTTTCGCGTCCGTCTCGCCCCAGGAAGCCATTCAGATGATGAATCGCGGCGCACTGACCATCGACCTGCGGCCCGGGGAGCAATTTGCCGCAGGCCACTTGGCGGGCGCACGCCGCATGGATGGCGAGCAGATTCTCAAGGCTTCGGACGTGCTGAAGAAGAACAAGCAGAAGCCGATCATCGTGTACTGCAACAGCGGTTCGCTGGCCGGGGCAGCCGTCCGCCAGTTGCGCGCACAGGGCTTCGAGCAGGCCATGAATCTGCGTGGCGGAATCTCGGCGTGGCGCGCCGAGCATCTGCCGCTCGAGAAGGGCGCAGGACGCAGCGCATGAGTGGGCCGAAGGTTCTGATGTACGCCACCAGCTGGTGTCCGTACTGTGCCCGTGCCCGGCAGCTGCTGCAGCAAAAGGGCATTGCGTTTCAGGAAATCGACGTGGACGAGTTCCCCGAGGCACGTGCCGAAATGATGGCACGCAGCCACCGGCACACCGTGCCGCAGATCTTCGTCGGCGAGACGCACGTCGGCGGTTGTGACGATCTTTTTGCGCTCGATGCCCGAGGCGGCCTCGACAAACTTTTACAAAGCGGAGTCTGAATCATGGCAAATGAAGCCGCCGGCACCGTGCCGGCACCCGAAGACGCCAACGGCCCCATCCTGCAGTTGCAGCACGTCTATCTGAAGGACTGCTCGTACGAGGCGCCGAACGGGCCGCGCGGGGACGGCAACTGGAATCCTCAGATCAATCTCGACCTGCAGACCGCGGTCAATGCGCTCGCGCCCGAGGTACAGGAAGTGGTGCTGACGGTGACGGTGTCGGCCAAGCAGGGCGAGACGACGGCGTTTCTGGTCGAGGTCAAGCAGGCCGGCGTATTCCTGCTGCGCAACCTCAGCGACGAGGACACCAAGCGGGCGGTCGGCGCGATCTGTCCGGGCGTGCTGTTCCCCTATGCCCGCGCCCAGGTGTCGCATCTGATCACCCAGGGCGGTTTCCCGCAGCTGCTGCTGCCGCCGGTGAATTTCGACGCGCTGTACGCAGCGAACCAAACCCCGCAGGGTATGCCCGCCAACCAGCAGGCAAACTGAACGGCACGGCCCGCGCCTGATCATGCGCACCGCATCCGGAATGGACCGGCCGGTGGCCGTGCTCGGCGCGGGCTCGTGGGGGACGGCGCTCGCGGTTCAGTTCGCGCGCAGCGGCCGTCCGACGCGGCTCTGGGGCCGGGACCGCGCACAGCTCGAGCGCATGGCGCGCGAGCGCCGCAACGAACGCTATCTTCCCTCCGGCGCCTTTCCCGAGGCGCTGCAGGTCCAGCCGGACCTGAAGTGCGCGCTCGCCGGCGCGCGGGACCTGCTGATCGCAGTGCCCAGTCATGCGTTTCGCACGCTGCTCGAGCACATCGCCCCGTTGCTCGCGCCTCAGACCCAGCTCGCCTGGGCAACCAAGGGATTCGAGCTGCCCACCGGGCTGTTGCCCCATCAGGTGGCCCGCGAGATCCTCGGGCCTGCACGCTCGGTCGCGGTGCTCTCCGGCCCGACTTTCGCCCGCGAGGTCGGCGCTGGCCTGCCGACCGCCATGACCATCGCTTCGGCGGACGCCGCCTTTGCCACCTCGCTGGCGCAGGATCTGTCGGCAGAGAACTTCCGCGCCTATACCTCCACCGATATCGTGGGCGTCGAGGTGGGCGGTGCGGTGAAGAACGTGCTGGCGGTCGGCGCGGGACTATCCGACGGACTGGGCTTCGGGGCCAATACCCGGGTCGCGCTGATCACCCGAGGGCTCGCCGAAATGATGCGCCTCGGCGTCGCGCTCGGCGCGCAGCGCGAGACCTTCATGGGCCTGGCCGGTCTCGGCGATCTGGTGCTGACCTGCACCGATGACCAGTCGCGCAACCGGCGCTTCGGGCTCGCGCTCGCCGCCGGCCGCACGCCGGCCGAGGCTCTGGCCGCCATCGGCCAGGTGGTCGAGGGCTATCCCGCGGCGCGCGCCGTGCACGAGGTGGCGGCCCGACACGGCGTCGATATGCCGCTCAGCGAGAGCGTCTACCGGGTGCTGTACGAGGGCCTCACGCCGGGCGAGGCGGTCCGCGGGTTGATGCGCCGGCCGATCAAGCCCGAAACGGACTGAGCGGCGCTCAGAAAGGATGCCACACGGCGCGAGCCGCACCGACCAGCGCGCCGAGCATGAGCACCAGGATCGGCCCGCTCGAGAGCGCGAACCCCAGACTGCGCGTCTTCGGATCTTTCACATAAGACCGGAAATAGACCAGCCGGCCAACGAGGTACAGTGCGCCGAGACCGGCCACGATGCGCGGGTTCATGTAGTTCGCCGCCAGCCACATCGCGGGAATCAACATCACGAGCAGCTCGAGCGTGTTCATCTGCACGCGATAATACCGTTCGAACATGGTGTTACCGCTGGTCGCCGGAGCGGCCACGCCGTAGGTACCGCGTGCCTTGCCGACGGCCGCGCCGAACGCGAAGAACTCTAATAGAGCCAGCACGATCACCAGTTGCACGAGCGCCATCGAGGCCTCCGAGGCTGTCCAGGAATGGGGTCACCGGCCCGCGCCGGGCCGGCGTGCGTATTGTGCCCATTCCGGCGCCAGCGTGATGGCCATTCAGCCGCGCCGGGGGGCAGGGCGCCGCCCCTGCACGCGCAGCGGCGCGATGGCACAATGGCCGCCATGGAGAAGACCCGGGGCTATGCCCATCGGCTCGACCTGCGCACCGACGTCACCCCGGTCTGGGCGGCACTGACCGACTCGGAACTGCTGGCCCAATGGTGCTCCCCCGATGCCACCATCAGCGCCCGACCCGGCGGGCTGTTTCGGGCGCGCGTCGATCGCCTCACGGAACTCGAGGCCTGCATCGACGTTTGGGTACCGGAGCAGCGCCTGCGGCTGATCTATCTGCCGTCCGCGGCGCTGCCACCGACCGAGAGCGCGCTCGTCGATGATTTCATTCTCGAGCCGGCCCGCTCGGGCACCATCCTGCGATTGCTCGGCTCGGGCATTCCCGCCGACCCACAGTGGGATCTGCCGTACCTGCGGCTGCGGACCGGCTGGCAGGCAGCCCTGGTGCGCCTGAAGGCCCTGCTCGAGTCGACGGACGCTGTGGAGGGATTGTGACGTCATTCGTGCTGCGCGCGGTGGTGACCGCCCTGGGCTTGTGGGTCGCGACGCGCTGGGTGCCGGGTATCCGCATCGATGATCCGGGCACGCTGGTCCTCGCCGGACTGCTGCTCGGTGTCGTCAACGCCATCGTGCGCCCCGTCGTGATCCTGCTGACGCTGCCCCTGACCCTGCTCACGCTCGGGGTGTTTCTGCTCGTCGTCAATACCGCCATGCTGGCGCTCGTCGCCTGGATGCTGCCGGGCTTCCACCTCTACGGCGGCTTCTGGACCGCGTTTCAGGCTGCGCTCATCGTCTGGATCGCCGGCTGGCTCGCCTCGTGGCTGATCGGTCCGAAAGGGCGCATCCAGATCCACATCCATCGGCATCGCGATTGAGTTTCTGGGCACCGGCGCACAGTGCGATAATGAGTGGCTCTGCCGGCATCCGTGCCGGACATCGCCGCTGAACGCCCCATGACCCAGGCACCGACTGCTCCGTCTGACGCACTAAGACTGAAATTCTGCGGGCTGCACTTCGCCTCACCCATCGTCCTGCTGTCCGGCTGCGTCGGCTTCGGGGAGGAATACACCCGGATCGAGGGCTTCTCCAATCGCGACGCCGGCGCCGTCGTGCTCAAGGGCACCACGCTCGGTGCGCGGCTCGGCAACCCGCCGCACCGGGTGTACGAGACCCCGGGTGGCATGTTGAACGCGATCGGCCTGCAGAACCCCGGCACGCGGCACGTCATCGAGCGCATCCTGCCCGAGCTCGATTTTTCCGAGACGCGCTTCATCGCCAACGTGTCAGGCTCGACGGTCGAGGAGTACGCCGAAGTCACCCGCCTGTTCGACCAGTCGCCCATCGACGCCATCGAAATCAACATCTCCTGCCCGAACGTCAAGGAGGGCGGGGTGGCCTTTGGCAACTATCCGGACATGTCGGCGCAGGTGGTCGAAGCGTGCCGCCGCGTGACCGGCAAGCCGCTAATCACCAAGCTGTCGCCCAATCAGACCGACATCCGTGAGAATGCCCGACGCTGCATCGAGGCGGGCACGGATGCACTCTCGGTGATCAACACGGTGATGGGCATGGCGATCGACGCGCGCACCCGCAAGCCGGTGATCGGCAACATCCAGGGCGGGCTGTCCGGCCCGGCCATCAAGCCGATCGCGCTGCTCAAGGTGCATCAGGTGCACGAGGTGGCGCGCAAGCATGGCATTCCGATCATCGGCCAGGGCGGCATCACCTCGGCCACGGACGCGATCGAGTTTCTCATCGCCGGGGCGAGCGCGGTGGGGGTCGGTACGGCGCTGTTCTACGATCCGATGGCGTGCAAGCGAATCAACGCCGGGATCAGCGACTATCTGCACGAGCACGGCTTCGGCAGCGTCACGGAACTGACCGGCACGCTGCACGTCTGAGCGCTCCGCCTGCGCGGCGCCGCCAGGCGCTCACGGCTCCATCGACTCACCACTCGGCTCGGGAATCTCGAGCTGAAGTTCCTTCAGCTTGCGTGTCAGGGTGTTGCGTCCCCAGCCGAGCAGCCGCGCCGCCTGCTGGCGGTGGCCCTGGGTACGTTTGAGCGCGGCGCGAATGAGAATCCGCTCGAACTGCGGCAACGCCACATCGAGCAACGCAGCCTCGCCGCTCGCGGCCTGCCGGTCGGCCCAGTCCGCGAGCGTGCTCTGCCAGTCGGCGTGCGAGTCGGCCGCACGCGCGTCGATTTCCGCCGGCAGATCTTCTGGACCGATTTCCCGGCCCGGCGCGAGCACCGACAGCCGGCGGCAGACATTGACCAACTCACGCACGTTGCCCGGCCAGCGATAGGCGACGAGCCGCTGCTCGGCCTGCGGCGCGAGCGCCTTGATCTCGACGCCGAGGTCGCGCGCGGCCATTCGCAGGTAGTGGCGCAGCAGCAGCGGGATATCCTCGAGCCGCTCGCGCAGCGGCGGCAGAGCGATACGGATGACGTTCAGGCGATGGTACAGGTCCTCGCGAAACGACCCCTGCGCCACGCGTTCCTGCAGATTCTGGTGAGTCGCCGCGATGACGCGCACATCGACGCGAATCGGGGTTTGCCCGCCCACGCGGTAGAACTCGCCTTCTGCCAGCACGCGCAGCAGTCGCGTCTGCAGCGGTGTCGACATGTCGCCGATCTCATCGAGAAACAGCGTGCCACCGTCGGCCTGCTCGAAGCGGCCACGCCGCTGCGCGTCGGCGCCGGTGAAGGCGCCCCGCTCGTGACCGAACAGCTCGGACTCGAGCAGATCGCCGGGAATGGCGGCGGTGTTGAGTGCGATGAACGGGCGCCCGGTGCGCGGACTGTGTTCGTGCAGTGCACGGGCGACCAGCTCCTTGCCGGTACCGGACTCCCCGGTGATCAGTACCGTCACGCTCGAGCGCGACAGCCGGCCGATGCCGCGGAACACCTGCTGCATGGCCGGTGCAGTCCCGAGCAGTTCCGGGATCTGCTGATCGGCTGCACCATCGTTTGCCGGCGTGGGCTGCACACGGGCCGCCCGACGCACCAGCGCCACGGCCTGATCGATGTCAAAAGGCTTCGGCAGGTACTCGAATGCGCCACCCTCGTAGGCCGACACCGCGCTGTCGAGATCGGAGTGCGCGGTCATGACGATGACCGGCAGCTGCGGACGAGTGTCGTGCACGCGGCGCAGCAGATCCAGACCGGAGCGCCCGGACATGCGGATATCGGTCATCAGCACATCGGGCGCATCGCGCCGCAGTGCCTCGAGCGCCGGCTCGGCCGAATCAAACGCGCGGGCCACCAGTCCACCGTTGCGCAGCGCCCGCTCGAGCACCCAGCGGATCGACGCATCGTCATCGACGATCCAGACCCGCAGCGCCGGATTCATGCGCCCTCCCCGAGCGGCAGCAACAACGTGAAGACCGTGCGGCCCGGCTCGCTGTCGAATTCGATCAGGCCGCCATTGCGGCTCACCAGTTCCTGGGCGACGGCGAGGCCGAGGCCCGTGCCATCCGGGCGGCCGGTCACCAGAGGATAGAACAGGCTGGTGTGCAGATGCGGCGGCACACCGGGTCCGTCATCCTGAACCTGCACGCTCGCGACCAGCCGATGACGGGCCGAGCCGATGCTCACGTTTGACGACGCCCGGGTGCGCAGCACGATACGGCCACGGCCCGCGAGCGCCTGCAGCGCATTGCGCGCGACGTTCAGCAGCGCCTGGATCAGCTGATGACGATCGAGCGTGGCCAACGGCAGGCTGGGGTCGTAGTCACGCTCGATGAGCACTTCGGCAGGCGCCTCGGCGCGCAGCAGCCGGTAAACATGTTCACAGATCTCGTGCACGTTGAGCAGTGTTTTCTCCGGGACGCGGGCCGGGCCCGCGATCGAATCGACGAGCGCCGCCAGCCGGTCGGCCTCGCCGATGATCACATGGGTATATTCCTTCAGTGCCTCATCGGGCAGCTCGCGCTCGAGCAGTTGCGCCGCCCCGCGCAGTCCGCCCAGCGGGTTCTTAATCTCGTGGGCCAGCTGGCGGATCATCAGCCGACTGCCATCGAGACGGGCGAGCAGATCGTTCTCGCGCGTGATGCGCTGACGCTGCGTCGCATCGGCCAGCTCGAGCAGCAGGTGGGTACCGGTAATCTCACCCTCGAGCGGCGTGATGGTGACATCGAGCGTGCGAGTCTCGCGCGGCGTGCCGGCCGGTCGCACGGTGAGTTCCCGGTCCGCGATCCCCTCCCCGCTCGTGAGCGCGCGGTACATCAGACCGCGCAATCCATTGCTGTCGGGCAGGAAATCGGTGAACGGTCGGCCCCGCGCCTGGTTGAGACTGAAGGCGAGCAGATCCTGCGCGGCCACATTGGCGTAAATCGCGCACAGCTGCGCGTCGAGGACGATGATGCCGGTCGACAGTGCATCGAACAGGCCGGCCGGGTCGAAGTGTGCGAGCGCCGAGGGCAAACCGGGCTCAACCGCCACCGAGCGCTCCTCGCGGCCGGTGCTCCCCGGCGGGCGAATCCGGGATCAGTGCGGTCGAACGGGGTTGTGCGGATTTTGAATCGACGGTTGATGGACGTAGAACGTCACCGTCGAGGTCTCGCAGACGATCTGTCCGACGCTGTTCAGCACCACCGCCGAGACCGAATGTTGGCCGCGATAGACGGGAAAGGTGAACGCTGGTCCGTCGCCGGGCATGCGCCGACCATCGAAGTACAGCTGAATCCGATTGCCGGGCAACAGTGGCGGGTTGGTGCGCACGATGGCGGTGGCATGGTAGGCATTCATCAGCATCTGCTGATTGTGTGGCTGCGCGATGCGGCAGCTGCTGTAGGCGTGCGCGGGGCGTGCCGAGGATGCCGGCGGTGTGGCATTCAGATCGGCAGGCATCGGTGGCGGCGGCGCATACGTCTGCGCCCCCTCGATGCTCAGCTTGATCGCGTTCGGGTGCGGGTGGTCGCTGTAGTGAATCACACCGTGCGCATCGACCCACTTGTAAACCGTGGCGTTGTCGCCGCCTCCGGCCCACACCGGCGCGGACAGTCCCACGCACAGCACGGCAACCCAGGCCGTCGCGACGCTCACACGCAAGGCGTTCATGAGAGGTGAGCATATCCCCTTGGCGCGCGAAGCACAAAACTGCGCGTTCCTGTCGCGCGCCGGCTACGCCCACAGCCGTCCCATCCGCGCCGAAGCACGCTACCGACTCGGGAGCGGCTTCGGCGTCGGATGAGAGCGGTGCGGTCATGGCCGATCAGCAGCTGTAATACAGCTCCAGCTCCACCGGATGAGTCGCCATGCGGAAGCGGGTCACCTCCTGCATCTTCAGATTGATGTAGGCATCAATCACGTCGTGAGTGAACACGCCGCCGCGGGTGAGGAACTCGCGGTCCTTGTCGAGGTGCTCGAGCGCCATGTCGAGGGAGTGGCACACGGTGGGAATGTGCTTGGCCTCCTCCGGCTCGAGGTCGTACAGGTCCTTGTCGGCCGGATCACCGGGGTGGATCTTGTTCTGGATACCGTCCAGCCCGGCCAGCATCATGGCCGTGAAGGCGAAGTACGGATTCGCGATCGAGTCGGGGAACCGCACCTCGATGCGGCGCGCCTTCGGGTTCGACACCCACGGAATGCGGATCGAGGCGGAACGATTGCGCGCCGAATAGGCCAACATGACCGGCGCCTCGAAGCCCGGCACCAGACGCTTGTAGCTGTTGGTACCCGGGTTGGTGAAGGCGTTGAGCGCCTTGGCATGCTTGATGATACCGCCGATGTAATACAGCGCGAGCTCCGACAGGCCGCCGTACTTGTCGCCGGCGAACAGCGCCTTGCCGTCCTTTTGCAGGGACTGGTGCACGTGCATGCCGCTGCCATTGTCGCCGACGAGCGGTTTCGGCATGAAGGTGGCCGTCTTGCCGTAGCGCTGCGCGACGTTCAGCACCGCGTACTTCAGCAGCTGCACCTGATCGGCCTTCTGCACCAGGGTGCCGGCGCCGATGCCGATTTCACCCTGGCCGCCCGTGGCCACTTCGTGGTGATGGACCTCGACGACCAGGCCGAGCTCCTCGCAGGCCAGACACATCGCCGAACGGATGTCCTGATAGGCGTCGACCGGCGGCACCGGGAAATAACCGCCCTTGATGCCCGGACGATGTCCGGTGTTGCCTTCGGAGAAGTCCGTGCCGGAGTTCCACGCGCCCTGCACCGAATCGATGCTGTAGAACGAGCCGTGCATCTCGTTGCCGTAGCGCACATTGTCGAAGATGAAGAATTCGTTCTCGGGACCGAACAGGGCATTGTCGGCGATGCCGGTCGACTTCAGGTACGCCTCGGCGCGCTTGGCGAGGGAGCGCGGATCGCGTTCGTAGCCCTGCATGGTGGCCGGCTCGATCACGTCGCAGCGCAAGTTGACGGTGGTTTCCTCGAAGAACGGGTCGAGCACCGCGGTGTTCGCCTCGGGCATCAGGATCATGTCCGACTCGTTGATACCCTTCCAGCCGGCGATGGACGAGCCGTCGAACATCTTGCCGTCGCGGAACAGGTCTTCATCGACCAGTCGCGCCGGAATGGTGACGTGCTGCTCCTTGCCGCGGCTGTCGGTGAACCTGAGGTCCGCGAACTTGACGTCTTTTTCCTTGATCAGCTTCAGTACATCGCTCGGTGTCATATCGCCTCCGGAGGAATGGAAATGGCGCCCGCCGCATCGGGACCGCCCGGCCTGCCGCCGGATCCGGTCGATCCCGAAGGGCCTGCGAGTCGCTCGACGTTCGTTCGCTGCTGAGCCACGTGGCGGAGCACTCGAATAGTGCAGTTCCCGTGCCAGGAATTCAGGCTCGTGAAATCAATCGCTTATCGGCCGACTGCAGTCGAATGGCACCATAATAGTGCGTTTCAATCAGTCACAGCACCAAAATTGTGCAGATTGCGCGCAAGGCCGATGGGCCAGCCGGCCTGTGCAGTGCTAGTGGCCCAATTTTGGTGCGGCCTTTTCCCCCGCGGTCGTTCGCTATACTTGCGAGCTCTTCTGCTCTACCGGCGAACTCATGAAAATCCCGCAGCCTCCCCGCACCTTTCAGGCGCTCATTTTCGCGCTGCAGCGTTACTGGTCTGAGCGCGGCTGCATCGTTCTTCAGCCCTATGACATGGAGGTGGGCGCCGGTACCTTTCATACCGCCACGTTCCTGCACTCGATCGGGCCGGAGCCCTGGAGCGCCGCCTACGCCCAACCCTCGCGCCGCCCGACCGATGGCCGCTACGGGGAGAACCCCTTCCGGGCGCAGCACTACTACCAGTTCCAGGTCATCATCAAGCCCTCGCCGGCCGATCTGATCGAGCAGTACCTCGGCAGCCTGCGCGCGCTCGGACTCGACCCGCTGGTCCACGACGTGCGCTTCGTCGAAGACAATTGGGAATCCCCGAGCCTGGGTGCCTGGGGGCTCGGCTGGGAAGTCTGGCTGAATGGCATGGAGATCACTCAGTTCACCTACTTCCAACAGGTGGGCGGACTGGATTGCCGGCCGGTCAGCGGCGAGATCACCTACGGTCTGGAGCGGCTCGCGATGTATCTGCAGGGCGTTGAGAGCCTGTATGACATCGTGTGGACCGACGGTCCGCGCGGACGGGTGACCTACGGCGATGTGTTCCACCAGAATGAAGTCGAGCAGTCGCGCTACAACTTCGAGCAGGCCGACGTGCCGACGCTGCTGCGCCACTTCGAGGATCACGAGCGGGTGTGTCAGGCACTGCTCGCGCAAGGACTGGCGCTCCCGGCCTACGAGCAGACGCTCAAGGCCTCGCACACGTTCAATCTGCTCGATGCCCGGCGAGCCATTTCGGTCACGGAGCGACAGCGTTATATCCTGCGCGTGCGCACGCTCGCGAGCGCGGTGGCGCGCACCTACTTCGAGAGCCGACAGGCGCTCGGCTTTCCTCTGCTGCAGCACGCGGTGGGGGCTTGAGCATGCAGAAGCGCGACTTGCTGGTCGAGATCGGCACCGAGGAGCTGCCGCCGAAGGCCCTGCGCTCGCTCGAGCAGGCGTTTGCCGCCGCAATCGAGAGCGGCCTGCTCAAAGCGTCCCTCGCGCACGGTGCACTGCAGTCCTTTGCCACCCCACGGCGGCTCGCCGTGCGGGTGAAGCGACTGGCCGTCCAGCAGCCCGAGCAGCGCCTCGAGCGGCGTGGCCCGCCGCTGAGCGCCGCGTTCGATCCGAGCGGCGCGCCGACCCGCGCGGCGCAGGCGTTTGCCGCCAGCTGCGGAGTCGGCCTCGATACCCTCGAGCGGCGCCGCGAACCCAAAGGGGAGTTTCTCTACTACACCGGGGTCAAAAGCGGCGCTGCGACCGCAGAACTGCTGCCCGGGATCGTGCACAGTGCGCTGGAGGCGCTGCCCATTCCCCGCCGCATGCGGTGGGGGACGAGCGAGGCGCAGTTCGTGCGCCCCGTGCACTGGGTCGTGCTGCTGTTCGGACGGGAAGTCGTCCCGACGACGGTGCTGGAGAGCACCGCCGGCCGGCTGACCTGGGGACACCGCTTCCACGCCCCGAAGCCGCTGCGGCTGACGAGTCCCGGCGCCTACGAGCGCACGCTCGCCGAACGCGGCCACGTGGTGGCGGATTTCGCCGCTCGGCGCGAGCGGATCCGCGCGGGCGTGACCGCGGCGGCGACCGAACTCGGCGGTGAGGCGCTGTTGAGTGAGGCGCTGCTCGATGAGGTCACCGCGCTGGTGGAGTGGCCGGTCGCGCTCGCCGGGCGCTTCGAGCCGCGCTTTCTGCAGCTGCCGCGCGAGGTGCTGATCTCGACGCTCGAGGATCACCAACGCTACTTCCCGGTCGAACACGCCGACGGCACGCTGCTGCCGTGTTTCGTCACCGTCGCCAATCTCGACAGCCGCGAGCCGGCCAAGGTGATCGAAGGCAATGAGCGGGTGGTGCGACCGCGCTTGGCCGATGCGGCGTTTTTCTGGGCCCAGGACCGCAAGAGTCCGCTGGCCGCGCGGATCGAGGCGCTGGATGCAGTCACCTTCCAGGTTCGGCTGGGATCCCTCGGCGACCGCGCCCGCCGGATCCGCGCGCTCGCCGTACAGATGGCCACCGGCCTCGCTCAGCCGACCGCCTCGGTGGAGCGGGCCGCGCTGCTGTGCAAATGCGACCTGCTCACCGCGATGGTCGGGGAGTTCCCGGAGCTGCAAGGTACGATGGGCGCGCACTATGCGGCTGCGGACGGCGAAGACCGCGAAGTCGCCGCGGCGCTCGGCGAGCACTACCTGCCGCGCGCGGCCGGGGATGCGTTGCCGCTCACCGCGACCGGCACCATCCTCGCGGTCGCCGACAAGCTCGATACGCTCGCCGGCATCTTTGCGATCGGCGAGAAGCCGACCGGCACGAAAGATCCCTTCGGGCTGCGCCGCGCGGCCATCGGCCTGGTGCGCATCCTGCTCGAGAAGCGCCTCGATGTGGATCTCACCGGCCTGCTCGAGCAGGCCGCCCGCCTGGCGCGCTCGGACATCGAGCGGATCGCCGTGAGCGCGGGCAAGCCCGTGCCTGCGGTACCTGACACGGCCGGGGAACTCTACGACTACGTGTTTGAGCGGCTGCGGGCGCATTACCTGGAAGGCGCATCCCGCGCGAGCGATTCGGGTGTGATCAGCACCGAGATGTTCGATGCGGTGCTCGCGACCCGGCCGCGCTCGCCGCTCGAGTTCGATGCGCGGCTCAGCGCGCTCAGCACATTCCTGGCCCTCAGCGAGGCGGCGAGTCTCACGGCGGCCAACAAACGCGTGGCCAACCTCCTGCGCAAGAGCGAGCCGACCGCTGGCGCACCGGGCGCCGACCCGCAGCGGCCGGCCAATCCGGCGCTGCTGCAGGAACCGGCGGAGCGACAGCTGTTCGAGGCGCTGCTTGCGCTGCGCGCGACGGTCCCGCAGGCCATCGCACGGCGTGATTACGCCGGCGCACTGACGGAGCTGGCTGGGTTGCGACAGAGCATCGATGCTTTTTTCGACACGGTCATGGTCATGGACAAGGACCCGGAGTTGCGCGCGAACCGCCTGGCGCTGCTGCGCGAGATGCGCGCGCTGTTCGCCGGGGTCGCCGACCTGTCACGGCTGCCGGGCTGAGCGCACATCATGCAGCTATTCGGCTCGCTGTTCTTCACGCTGTTCTTTTTCCTGTGGACGTTCCTGTACTCGATCTTTTTCGTGATCGCCTGCTCCATGTTGCCGTTTCCGCGCCGCTTCATCCTGGTGAGGGTCTGGTCGCGGGTCCTGCTGCAGGTGCTGAAATGGACGTGCGGGCTCGACTATCGGGTCGAGGGTCTGCAGAACGTACCGGCCGGCAATCACATCGCCTTGTGGAAGCACTCCTCTTCCTGGGAAACGATTGCCATGGCGCTGGTGTTCCCGCAGCAGGTCTGGGTGCTCAAGCGCGAGCTGACCTGGGTCCCGGCGGTCGGCTGGGGGATCCGTCAGATGCACGCCATCGCGATCGATCGCAAGTCGGGTCACTCGGCCGTGAGTCAGGTCGTCACGCAGGGCAAGCAGCGCCTGGCAGAGGGTGACTGGATCATCATCTTCCCGGAGGGCACCCGCATGCCGCCGGGCCAGACGCGCCGCTACGGCGTCAGCGGTGCGCTGCTCGGCGCGCAGACCGGTCGGCTGCTGGTGCCGGTCGCGCACGATGCGGGCCGCTTCTGGCCGCGGCGCGGCTGGCGCAAACGGCCCGGCACCATCCGTGTGGTCATCGGCCCGCCGGTCAGCGCCACCGGGCGTGATCCGCGCGAGGTCAACGAGCAGGTGCAGGGGTGGATCGAGGGCACCGTCGCGCGGCTCGAGGGCCGTGCGCCGGCCGAGTGAGGTGGCGGCAGTGCGCAGCCGAATCTTCCAAGTCGATGCCTTCACGGGCGAGCGCTTCCACGGCAATCCCGCTGCCGTCATGCCGCTCGAGGCCTTTGCGGACGATGCGCTCCTGCAAGCGCTCGCCGCCGAGAACAACCTCTCCGAGACGGCGTTTCTCGTCGGCGGCAACGGCTCTTACCACCTGCGCTGGTTCACCCCGCAGGTGGAGGTGCCGCTGTGCGGGCATGCGACACTGGCAAGCGCTGCGGTGGTGCTCGAGAGACTCGAGCCCGATCGCTCTGTCGTCACGTTCCACACCGCGAGCGGTGCGCTGCAGGTGCGACGCTCGAGCGCCGGTTACGCGATGGACTTTCCGGCCCGGCCGACCGCCGAGATCGGCGCGTCCGAGGCGCTCGTGCGGGCGCTGGGCGCAGTGCCACAAACCGTGCGCGCCGATGCGATCAATTATCTCGCCGTACTCGAGAGCGAGCGGGCCGTGCGCGAGCTGCAGCCGGACATCGCTGCCATCGCGGGCCTCGACCGCCTCGGGGTGATCGTCACCGCGCGCGGCGATGGCGAGTACGACTGTGTCAGCCGTTATTTCACCCCGGCCCGGGGTGTCGCGGAAGATCCGGTCACCGGCAGTGCGCACTGCGCGCTCGCGCCGTACTGGGCGGAGCGGCTCGGCCAACCCTCTCTGCGCGCTTATCAGGCATCGCGGCGCGGTGGCGAGCTCTTCTGCACAGTGCGTGGCGCGCGGGTGGTGCTCGAAGGCGCGTGCGTGTTCTTTTTGGAAGGGCACGCCGAGTTCTGAGTGGCCCCGGGGCGGCTGCACTGCCGGCAGTGCGAACTCAGAGGCCGGGCAGGGCGGCAATGTGCGCGCCGAGCGGACTGCCAAGGCCGGTGCAGGCGTCCCAGCCGCGCGAAGCGCGATAACCGCCATTGTTGCCTCGAGTGATGTCGCGCAGCGCCGCCGGATGCGCATACAGCAGCGGGTTGATCCATCCAACCGCGGCGGTCCCGGAGCCATTGAGGCGAGCGATCAGTCCCGCCCACAGCGGAGCCACCGCGCTGGTGCCACCCAACACTGCCGCCGCGCCATCGACAATGACATCGTAGCCGGACCGCGGATCTGCATCAGCAGCGACGTCGGGCACACCGCGACTGCTCAACGCCATACGCTGACCTTGGGTATCCGTAGCGTGCAGTCCCTCCTGCCACGGCGGCAAAGGGAAAAAGCCGCTGACGCCACCGCCGCTGGCCCCTTTGGCGGGCAGACCGTCATTCCAGACGCTCTCGCGGACAATGGCCGTTGCAGTGGCGTGCAGGCGGGTTCCGCCACACGCCAGGGCATGCGGACTGGAGGCCGGAAAGTCGACCACGTTGGCCGTGCCGCCCAGACCGTCCGTCGAGCCGCCGTCACCGGCCGCCACGCAGATCGTGATGCCCAGCAGGGCAGCAGCCTGAAACGCCTGGTCCATGGCGCGCAGCGCCTGCGCGGACCAGGTGGGTTCCGGTCCGCCCCAGCTGATCGATATCACGGTCGGACGGTTGACGGGGTCATGGATGGCTGTGGTCACCGCGTTGAGAAAGCCGGCATCGGTGTTGGGTGCGAAGTAGACCGCGAGGGTGGCCGCCGGGGCAATGGCCCCTGCGATCTCGATGTCCAGCATCACCTCGCCATCGGCGCTGTTGGGATTGCCGCTGGGCGCGTTGCCGCCATGGTCGACCGAAACGGCCAGGACTTCGGGAACCGGCAATCCCAGTCCCGCAAAATACGTGCTCAGATCGGCCGGGCGGTAACCGCCACCGAGTTCGATGAGCGCGATGCACTGATTGGCACCCGTGGCGGGCGGAAACTGATAGAGCGCGGCCAACTGCAGCGGCGTGAACGATGCCTCGAGCGCAGCCGCCGCGCGCGAGCGGCGCGGCTTGCGCGCGCTGCGGATTCGAAAATGCGGACGGGCCTGCGGTCGGTTGTCCAGGCCGAGTACGGCCACCACGACCGGCTGCAGTTCGGCAGGCAGTTGAATGGGCGCGTGCAGCCCCCGATACGTGCCCTGCGCATGTTCGAACTGCCACAGCTCCACGCCGAATGCATCATTCATCTGCCCGACGGTGCCCGTGACCACCACGGTGCGCCGCGCAGCATCCTGCTGCACAACCTTCAACCCGCTCTGGGCGGCGAACGCTGCCACGGCTCGCAGATCGGCGTCCGCGGTGCCGTGCAACTGAGCAAACTGCTCGCGCGTCAGAGGCGCGGGCCGCTCGGCCCGCTCCAGTTGCGCGAGGCGCTGGCGCCACAGTTCGGGTGCACCGGGTCGCAGCACCAGAGTGACTTCCAGCCGCTCGTCCGTGGCGGCGCGACGCAGGGGGCGCGCTCCGTGCAGCGGCTCGCGTGTGCTCTGCGGCAAGCTGATTCGGCTCATGGTGCCTCCTGTGGCGGGCTCGATCCACCTGGGCCGACACCCTAGCGCGCCGGCGCAGGTCAGCGCCAATTGTGATGACGATCGGCGACAGCACGACAGGCCGATTCGCAGCCGAACCTGCGCAGCGTCGCACCAGCGGTAGTGCCGTGGCATGATTGCGGTCACGGCCACCGTACGACAACAGTGGAGGACCCGGATGCGCCAACGTTGCGTGATACTCGCACAACTCACCGTTGCGCTGTGGCTGCTGCTCGCAGCGCCGGCGCTGGCGCACTCAGCGAGCGACCAGAGCGCACCGACCTATCACCTGGTGCGCAGCGTCGCACTCGGCAGGCCGGACCGTTGGGATTACGCCGTCTACGATCCGGGCTCCCACCGGGTGTTCGTCGCACATGGCAATCGGCTGACGGTGCTCGACGGGCGCAGCGGACGGATCCTCGGGCAGGTTGGCCGGATTCCGGGCGGGCCGCACGGGATTGCGTTCGATACGCGAGCGGCGGTCGGCATCACTGACGATGGCCGCCGCGGCGAGGCCGTGCTGTTCGACACGCATTCGCTGCGCGTGTTGGCGCGGCTGAAGATCGAGCGTGGCGCGGATGCCGTGGCCTTCGATCCGGTGAGCGGGCATGCGTTCGTGATCGACGGGCGCACCGGAACGGTTGCGGTCATCGATCCGCTGCGCCGCCGGGTCGTAACGTTCATCCATGTGGGCGGAGATCTCGAGTACGCAGTACCCGGGAACAACGGTCAGCTCTACGTCAATGGCGTGACACATCACGAGATTTTCCGGATCGATACCGCGACCGACCGCGTCGATGCCGCTTGGCCGATGCCAACCTGCCGTGCACCGCACGGGCTCGCGATCGATACGGTGACGCACCGCCTGTTCGCGAGCTGCGAGAACGGGCGGCTGGTCATCGTCGATGCGAACGACGGCAAGACCCTGGCGACGGTACCGATCGGGCAGGGCACCGACGCCGATCGTTTCGATGCACGCCGCAGGCTCATCTTCAGCGCCAATGGCAGCGACGGAACGCTCTCGGTCATCCGCGAAGCGAGCCCGCAGAGATTCGTGCCGGTCGCAACGGTGCGTACGGCGCTCTCGGGCCGCACCATGGCACTCGACCCGGTCAGCGGCCGGGTATACGTGGTGGCGGCACACACCACGCCGCAGGCGCTGCACGCTTTCATCGCGGCGTGGCGGCGTTCGGGCAGAATGCCTCGCCGCTCGCCGTTCACGCCTGACTCGCTGCGGCTGCTGTTCTTCGATCCGCTGCGCTGAGGGAGTGTTGCGAGGCGGCGGGCGCCGCCCGTGCGCAGGGCGCCCGCCGGCCGTCACTGCGCGCAGCGCGCCGCAATCCAGCGTTGGTGCACGTCGGTGTACACCTGGGCATAGATCGCGTTGAGCACGCTCCGGTCGGCAAACCCGGCCGCGAAATCCGTCTCCTCATCGCCGGCAGCGAGCTGCGCGGCGCGGTGCAAGTGCTCAAGCAGATAGCGCGGATCCTCGTCGCCGACCGAGATCCGCAGCGTCGTCGGGGTGATGCCCGCGGCCGCGAGAGCCTGCTCGGACATCTCCGAGTGGCTGGTCAGCGCCGGACACAGCACCACTGTGTTGGTCTGACCGAGCGTGACCTGAAGTCCGAACGCGGGCTCCAGGCTGTCGAGCAGGCGCTGCAGGCGCCAGCGGGGCAGCGGCTGTGGATGGCGCGGCGTCCCCTGAAAATCGATCGTGAACAGCGGCGCCGGCAGCCCGAGCGTCATGAGACGTTCGCGCAGCTCGCCGTTGGGATGATTTTCGACCGCGGAGCAGTGTACGTTGATCATCGGATGCAGCGCCAGGGCGCGGGCGAGCACGATCGTGTTGATGCATTTCTGCAGCACCCGCAGCTCCATCGTACGCATGCCGCTCAGCACCTCGAACGCTTTGTCCGCGTCGAGAAATGCGCCTTTGACGTAATAGACGTTCCAGAACATCGTTTCGTCCCAGCGGTATTCGCGCTCGCGGCCGTCGTGGCCGGCGGCCCGCACGCTTTGCCCTTTTGGCAGGAACATCCGCTCGTTGCGGCCAATGACGACGCCGGCAGTGGTATTGCCCGAGCCGCAGAGGTCCTTGGTGTAGGAATGAATGAGGAAATCCGGCCGTTCGCTGCGATCCGGGCGCTGCAGCAGACGCTGCAGTACCGGGGTGCCAACAGTCGCGTCGCAGATGACGGTGAGACCCTTCGCGTGCGCCGTGCGGCAGATCGCCGGCACATCGAGGATATTGCCGTGCGGATTACACGGCGATTCCAGGTAGAGGTAAATCTGGCGGCCGCGCGCGAGGCGTTCAGCGTGCCGCTGCTCGAGCTCGTTGAGCCGGGCGGCGAAGCTATCGGCCGCCTCGCCGTCGAACCATTCGACGCACACGTTGAGGTTGCTACGTTTGCCGTACCAGTCGTGCAGGAGCTGGTAGGTGCCACCGTAGACGTTGCGGCTGGCGAGCACGATGTCCTCGTAGCCGAGGAGGTTGGCGAGCGTGGCATCGATCGCCGCCATGCCGGAGTTGAAGTTCCAGGCGAAGTAATCCGCCGCGTCCGGCCCGGCCTCCAGATCGACGATATGGTTGGCCAGACAGATCGAGGTCGGATTGAGCAGGCGGGAGTAGATCTCGTGGAGCAGCTCCTTGCCTTGGAAGGCGTCCTCGACCCACTCCGTGCACGCATAGACGTAGGTTGCGGTGCGAGTGATCACGGGTGTGGCGCTGAACAGCGCCGTCACGTTGTCGAACAGCGGATACGGCCCCTTGGCGATGGCCGTGGGCGCATCGTCCATGATCGACTGGTACGTGGCGCGCAGCGGGTTCTGCAGCGTATCGAGCACTTTGGCCAGCTGAAAGCAGGCGAAGCGCTTGGCATTGAACCACGCGATGCGATCGCGCCGCTCCAGGCCCGAGAGCGTCTCGGTGGTGAGCCGCCAGGCGTCCTGCGCGGCGCCATTTGCCTCGATCAGCGCGAGCGAGAGACGCCGCAGCGCCTGTCCGTGCGGGGAATTGACGGTGATGCCGAAGTGCTCGAGCTGCTCTTGGACCAGCTCCTCGAGGGTATGGGCCGCCGTGGAATGCCGGCGGGGGCTCAGCTGCAGCGCCGAGGGCGCGAGGTTCTCGGTGGACATGGTCGCCATCCCCCTTTCGGGGTGTGAAGAGTGAGGCGGGGATTCTGCCACCGCTACGCCCGCACCGCCGCGCTGCGCGGCAGCGCCAGGGTGCGGCGATATACTGTCTCGAGACGCCGCTGCCCGCGGCGGGCATTCACTTGATGAACGAGGAGTTGGCGATGCGTACACGCATGCTCGGCAGACAGGGTCCGCAGGTTTCTGCGGTGGGCCTGGGATGCATGGGGATGAGCGAGTTTTACGGCGCTCGGGATGATGCCGAATCGGTCGCGACCATTCACTTGGCGCTGGAGCGCGGCGTGACGCTGCTCGATACGGCCGACATGTACGGACCGTTCACCAACGAGACGCTGGTCGGCCGCGCAATCCGCGGCCGCCGCGATGCGGTCTTTCTAGCCACGAAATTTGGCATCCTGCGCGATGCGTCCGACCCCAAGAAGCGTGGGGTCAGCGGCCGGCCCGAGTACGTGCGCGCGTCCTGCGAGGCAAGCCTGAAGCGTCTCGGGGTCGAGCACATCGACCTGTACTACCAGCATCGGGTGGATCCGCAGGTGCCGATCGAGGAGACGGTCGGCGCCATGGCCGATCTGGTCGCGGCAGGCAAGGTCCGTTACCTCGGTCTCTCGGAAGCCTCAGCGCAGACCCTGGAGCGCGCCGTGCGCGTGCACCCGATTGCGGCTCTGCAGAGCGAGTTCTCGCTCTGGTCGCGCGACCTGGAAGAAAACGGGGTGTTGGCAACGTGCCGGCGGCTCGGCGTGGCGTTGGTCGCGTACTCGCCGCTCGGCCGTGGATTTCTCACCGGCGCGCTCACCCGGCCGGAAGATTTGGCGCAGGACGATGTACGGCGCAACCACCCCCGCTTCCAGGGTGCGAACTTCATGCGCAATCTGCAGCTGGTCGAGCAGGTGCGCACGCTAGCGGGTGCAAAGGGCTGCACGCCGGCGCAGCTCGCGCTTGCCTGGGTGCTCGCGCAGGGCGAGGACATCGTGCCGATACCCGGCACCAAGCGCCGCGGCCGCCTCGAGGAGAACCTCCGCGCGCTCGAGATACAACTGAGTGCCGCGGAACGGCAGGCGCTGGCCGAGGTGTTTCCGCTCGATGCACCGGCCGGTACGCGCTATCCGGCTGCCGGGATGGCCACGGTGAACCTCTAGTCCGGCCCGCGAGGGGTCCTCGGTCACGCGCGGGGGGGCCGCCCGAGGCGGTCCGGGTGCAGCACGGTGGCTTCGCCCGGACCGCGCCGCGGAGGATGCGCTCACATCAGGTCGCGAGCGATCGTCACGTCCCACTGCCGCTCGGCCAGGAGCTCGCCGTTCAGCCGGGCGGTCAAGGTGCCGGCGATGTAGAAGTTGTCCTGATCGCTGCGCATCTCGGCACGCGTGTTGATGAGGGTTCGCCAGCCCTCCCGCCCCATCTCGTAGGATTGACTCAACACGTACCGCGCCGAGAGTGGATCGTCGTCGCGGATCGTCAGTTCACGCTTGAGACTGTGGGCAACCTGCAAGTCGATGGCCTCGAGCCGCAGGATGCCTTCACCGAACAGTCCGCCGATACCTTCGGTGATGTACGTGTGCTCGCCAGTGACGTGGTTCTGGATGCTGAGCCGCTGAACGCTCCCGGGGTCGATCACAGTGACCGGTGTCGTCGGGCCATGCGCAGGCGGATCGAAGACGACCTGCGGTCCGCGGTTGTGCTGCCGCGCCGGCAGTTCGAGGGCGCTGGCGGCAGTGTCGATCGAGAGCGTCGCCGGATAGGGCGCGGGCCAGACGAGTGGCCAGTATGCCGTCCCGATCGCCACCCTGATGCGATGGCCCGGTGGGAAGCGATGCCCACACGCGTTCAGCGTCACGGTCACGTCATAGTAGTGCCCGGGCTCGAGGGCGGCCGGCGCTTCGTGGCCATCCCGATGCGTCAGATTGAGGACCTGGTAGCTCACGCGCGTCACCCGCCCGTCGGGCGCAATGTCAGACAGGCGGACCGAGAGCTGAGCAACCGGTACATCCGCGGCCACTCGCAACTGCAGGGCCGGCGCACCGAGCACGCACAGCTCATCGGCGAGTGTCTCGGAGTCGAAAATCAGTGCGCCGCCATCATCGAGCCGCTGATCGGTCGGCTGCTCCCCCGGACAGCCGGTTGCCATCCATTCACCGGCGGCCTTGCCGTGGCTCTGTGGCGAGCGGATGGTGAGAGTGGCGCTGCGGGTATCGGGATGCTCCCCGAGACGGCCATCGGCGTGCAGATGCAGGCGCCGCGGTTGGATGTTCGAGGACGGATACGACGGCTCGCCGACCCATCGGCCCGGAATGAAGCTGCGGGTGCCGTCCGGCGGCACCGGATCCTCCAGGTATGCGCGCAGCATCGGTTCGCGCATGATCCCGGTGTCGCGCCCCTTGAGCCACTGATCCCACCAGCGTACGGCCTCCTGCAGGTAGCCGATCGCCGGTCCCGGCGAACCGTCATGCGGATAAATGTGCCCCCAGGGGCCGATGATGCCCAGCCGCGGCACCTTCAGCCCCTGCAGAAGGCGGGGCACCGCATTCGTGTAGGCGTCCGACCAGCCGCCGATGGCCAGCACCGGGCACTCGATGGCCGCGAAGTCCTCGCACACCGAGCCGTGCTTCCAGTACGCGTCATAGCGCTGGTGGGCCAACCACAGTGCCGGGAAAAACGGCAGACGCTCGAGACGCTCGAGCCAGCGCTCCCGCCAGCTCTCGCCGACGATCTGTGGATCGAGCGGATGGCTCTGATAGGCGAGCATGATGCTGCCCCACCACAGATTGTCGTTGAGCAGACAGCCGCCCATGTAATGGATGTCATCGGTGTAACGATGGTCCGTGGAGAAGGTGGTGATGATCGCCTTCAGCGCCGGTGGGCGCCGCGCCGCGACCTGCAGCGCGTTGAATCCGCCCCACGATTTGCCCTGCATGCCGACCGCGCCGCTGCACCAAGGTTGGCGGGCGATCCAGGCAATCACCTCCAGCGCGTCGTCCTGCTCCTGCTTGAGGTATTCGTCGGCGAGATGACCGTCGGATTCCCCCGAGCCGCGCATATCGACACGCACAGCGGCATAGCCGTGCGCCGCGAAATAGCCGTGCATCGGCTCGTCGCGTTTGCGTGTGCCGTCGCGCTTGCGGTAGGGGATGTACTCGAGCACTGCGGGAACCGGGGTCTGGAACGCCTCGCGGGGAATCCAGAGCCGCGCTCCGAGGCGGCATCCATCGCTCAGCGTGATCCAGACGTGTTCCTCAACATGGACAGACATATTGGCCTCCAGAGATTCAATCACGAGTTGCCGACGTCGCGTTGCAGCGCGCTGGCGGTGCCGGCTGAGCGCTCATGCAGCGCCGCGGAAATGCCATACATCGCCAGGCTGACACACGAGGCGATCACGACAATCCAGATCACCGCCTGGAAATCATGCGGGCTCACCCAGGCCGCCGCGAGCGACGCCCCGGCCGCCGTGCCGAATGAACCACAGGCTCCAGTGACGGCCACGGCGCGCCCGCTGGCATCGACCGCGTTCACGAAGGTGAACTGGTAGGCGAGCGCGTAGCACCAGGCGAAGGAATAGAGGAAACCGGCGGTGCCGAACCGCAGTGCGCCGCCGTGTGCACCGCTCAGCAGCTGCGCGGCGGCCAGCACCAGCGCGGTCGCAAAGGCGAGCGGCATCAGGCTGCCGAACCGGTTGCCCTGTGCCGACGCCAGCAGCCCGCCGGGTATACCGGCGGCCACGCTCACGGCGATGCACTCGGCGATGAGCGGACCCGGCATCCCCCACGCCTGCCCCATCAGCTCGATGTACGTCCAATAGGCCCCGGCACCGACAAAGAACGTGCCGGCACCGAGGAAAGTCAGCAATACCGCCGGGCGCAGCAGTCCGCCACGCGCCGTGCGCGGTATGGCACGCCCGCGCGCCGGCAACGTCGGCGCCAGCAGCAGCGCCAGTACCGCGGGCGCAGCCAGCAGCAGCAGCACGCCATTCAGCCCGGAAAAATGCAGCAGGAACGGACCGGCCCACAGCGCACCGATCTGGTAGGCGGCTTGCGCCGCCATCGCCGCACCGAATGTGCGCGCCGATTCGCGACCGTCGGAGATGATCGTCATGCCGAGGGAGAAGGCCGCGCTGGCGAAGAAGCCTGCGGCGCCCTGCATCGCCGCAAACACCCAGAAGCGCTCGACGGGCATGGCGAGTACGAGGCACAGTCCCATGGCCCCGAGCGACAGCGCGGCGGCCCGTGGCCAGGACACCGATCGCACCCACAGACCCGCCAGCAGCGAACTGGTGCCAGAGGTCAGGGTCAACACCGCTGAGACGATGCCGACTTCACCCGTGGAGAAGCCGAGCTTGTCCGCAGCGCCCGCCGTGATGAGCGGCAGGATATTGAACATGCTCGCACCGATCAGCACCAGGACCAGTCCCACCACGCCGGTCAGGGTGCGTTCGGGTGCAGGCGAGAGACATCCGTCGGACGGGTGCATGGTGAAGCGGTCCGATCCGGTCAGGGCCGCAATGGCTTCAGGGGCCCTACGGCAGCGCGGCGGGGCATGCGGCTGTTGATTTCGCCATGGCCGCCCGCAGCACGGCCGCGCAGAGTCCGGCAGCCCGCGGTCGCTGTCCTCACCGGCGTCCTCCCACGGTAACGCTCGGCCCGAGACCGGCGCGCGTGGCGCGGGCATGCACCCGCCAAGCCAACAGGTAGGCGAACAGACTGAATCCGGCTGCGATCACGGCGATCCACACCACGGCTCGGTAATCGTGGGGGCTCACGAATGGCGCAGCCACCGCTGCGCCACCCGCCGAGCCGAAGAACGCGCATGCGCCGGTCAACGCCACGGCCCGCCCGGTGGCATCGACGCGGTTGACGAGGGTGAACTGATACGCCAGCGAATAGCACCAGGCGAAGTAGTAAAGAACGCCGGCGGCGCCGAAAGCCCAGAGCCCATCGGCCGTGCCCAGCAGCGCGGCGGCCGCGAGCATCAGGGCGGTGGCGAACACGAGCGGCCACAGAGTGCCGAAGCGGCTGCCCTGGGCCGAGGCGAGCAACCCGCCGGGAATCCCAGCCGCCACGCTGAGCGCGAGGCAGTCGGCGACGAGGGGTGCGGAGAGTCCCTGTGCCTGTCCGAGCAGCTCGATGTAGGTCCAATACGCCCCGGCGCCAACGAAAAACAGGGCAAAGCCGACGAAGGCGAGCAGCAGAGCCGGCCGGACCAACCCGCCGCGGGCCGCGCGCGGCGTCGGCCGGCCCCGTGTGGGCAACAGCGGCGTCACGAGCAGAGCGAGCGCTGCCGGCGCGGCGAGCAGCAGCAGCACCCCGGCGAGACCCGAGAGACGCAGCAGCAACGGGCCGGCCCACAATGCGGCGATCTGATAGGCCGCTTGCGCGGAGATCGCTGCGCCAAAGCTGCGCTCCGACTCGTGACCGTCGGAGATGATCGTCATGCCGAGCGAAAAGGCGGCACTGCTGAAGAAAGCGGCCGCCGCTTGCAACGCAACGAACGCCCAGTAGCCGTGTACGCCGAGAGCAGCCAACAGCGAGGCGCACATGCCGCTCAGGGCGAGCGCCGCGGCGCGCGGCCAGGACAGCGTGCGCACCCACAGGCCCGCCAACAGAGCGCTCAGACCCGAGGCGACGGTGAGGAGCGAGGAGAGAATGCCGGCCTGACGCGCCGTGAAGCCGAGTTTGTCCGCAGCGCCCGCCGTGATCAGGGGCAGGATGTTGAACATGCTGCCGCCGACGATCACCAAGGCGAGGCCAGCGGCGAGGATCAGCGCCCGCTGCGGTGGCCGCGAAGCAGTTGCGTCGGAAGCTATCAACGCGGATCCCCCTTGTAGTGGTCGCGACTTGCGCCGGCCGCGCGCGATTCGAACGGATAGGCGAGTTCAGAGATCCTTGAGCAGTCTCAGCGCATCGTAGATCGCAGCGTGGGTGTTGCGTGCGGCGACGGCGTCGCCGATGCGAAACAGCTGGAAGCGTCCCTGCGGATTGCTGCAGATATCCTGGCGGCCGCCTGCAATGAGCCGGTCATAATCCACTTCACCGAGGTTGGTGGAGTGCGGCTGCAACGCAAAGTACAGCGCATCGTTGGGAACCGTCCCGTGATTGATCACCACCTGGTCGACGCGGCGCTCCTGGCGCACACCACAGTAATCGCTGCCGACCACGGCGATCAGCCGGTCGTCGTCCCGCAGGACTTGCTGCAGTCGGTACGTGACGGTGAATGTGACGTCGAGCTTCTGCAGGCTGCGCATGTAAGGCACGAGGTTCATGCTCATGACCTCCGGTGCGAAACACCGATCCGGCGTCATGAATTCGAGTCGCGCACCGCTGGCGGCGATGACCTCCGCGGCCTGCAGCCCGGTGTGATCGCCGGCATCATCGAACAGCAGGACGTTCGCGCCCGGCGCAACGCTTCCGGAGAGGATGTCCCAGCTCGAGACCACCAGCGAATCGCCCGACTGCAGCACCTCGGTGTGCGGTATTCCACCCGTGGCCACGATGACCACCTCGGGTGCCTCGTTGAGCACCTGCTCGGCCTCGACCCATTCGCCGAACCGGAAGCGTACGCCGCGCGCAGCGCACTGCGCCATCCGCCACTCGATGATGCCGAGCATTTCGCGGCGACGGCCGCTGCGGGCGGTGAGGCTCACCTGTCCACCCGGCTGCGCACCGGCCTCGAGCACCAGCACCTCGTGGCCACGCTCGGCGGCAACCCGCGCCGCCTCCAGGCCGCCGGGACCGGCACCGACCACGAGAATCGTGCGCCGCTGCGCTGCCGGTTCGATCTCGTGGGGCATCGTAAGCTCTCGGCCGGTGGCCGCATTGTGGATGCAGTACGCCGATCCACCCTGATAAATGCGGTCGAGACAGTAATTGGCCCCGACGCACGGTCGGATCGCCGCTTCGCGTCCCTGGGCCAGCTTGCGCACGATATGCGGATCGGCCATATGCGCGCGGGTGAGCCCGACCATGTCGAGCTTGCCGGTCGCGATCGCGTGACGCGCCGTGGCCGTGTCCTGGATCCGGGCGGCATGGAAAGTCGGCAGCCCGACGGCCGCGCGGATCTCGCCAGCAAAATCCAGATGCGGCGCGCTCGCCATGCCTTGAATCGGGATGACATCCGTCAGGCCTGCATCGGTGTCGATGTGGCCACGGATGATGTTGAGAAAATCGACCATGCCGCTCGCCTTCAGCCGACGGGCGATCTCCAACCCCTCGGTGCGCGTCAGTCCGCCGGGCATGCGCTCATCGAGCACACAGCGGATGCCGACGATGAATTGCGCACCGACGCGCTTGCGGATCGCACTCAGCACTTCGAAGGTAAAGCGCATGCGGCTCTCGAGCGTGCCCCCATACGGAGCCTGCAGCGCATTGGTGGCCGGCGACCAGAACTGATCGATGAGATGGCCGTATGCCTCGAGCTCGATGCCATCGAGACCCGCGGCGTGCATACGCTCGGCCGCATCGGCGAAATCCGCGACGATGCGCCGGATGTCCCACGCCTCGATCTGTTTGGGAAAAGCGCGGTGGGCAGGCTCCTTCTGGTGCGAGGGCGAGACCACCGGCAACCAGGCACCGCGGTCCCAGCGGGTGCGGCGGCCGAGATGGGTGATCTGCACCATCACGGCGGCACCGTGCTCATGGCACGCATCGGCCAACTCACGCATCCAGCGGACGACTTCGTCCTTGTACAGCAGGATGTTATTGAAAGCCGGCGGGCTGTCGCGCGACACCGCTGCAGAGCCGGCCGTCATGGTAAGTGCGATGCCGCCCTTAGCGCGCTCGACGTGATAGGCGCGATAGCGCGCCTTGGGCATGCCGTCTTCCGGGTAGGCCGGTTCGTGCGCCGTGGTGATGATCCGATTGCGCAGCGTGAGGTGCTTCAACGAGTACGGCTGCAGCAATGGGTCGGTCGAACTCACGCGTCTGTTCCCGGCAAGGCGGATCATGCGCTTCGGACCTTAGCGCCCCGGCGGTCGGAGCGGCCTTTCGGATCGCGCGCGGATGCTAGGAAATCAGCTTTTTCGCCGCTGCGCCACCGCGGCCGCGCACGCCGGGCTCGACCCTGCGGCGGCCGCGCGGTATAAGGCCCGAATCTCCTGCCCAGAGCCTATGACTGCCCCCACTCCCGACGTTGCGGCTTTTCAGCTGATGCGCGCCGGCCGCCTGGATGAGGCGCGCGTGCAAGCCGAGCGGGCCGTCGCGCTCGCGCGGGGCTGCTCCTCTGCGCACGGCCTGCTGGCGACGATCCTGCTGCAGCTCGGCCGCGCGGCCGAGGCAGATGCTCTGATCGAGATGGCCATGGGACTCGAGCCGACCAACGCCGATGCCTGGGATGCGCTCGCATACGTTTCGCTGCATCTCGGCGAGCATACGCGCGCCAATGATCTGTACCGGCGCGCGGCGCAGCTGGCACCTGATGTGCCCCGGCATTGGTACAACCTCGCCTCGAGCGAGCGGAGCTTCGGCAGGCTCGCGCAGGCCGAGGAGGCCTGCAATCGGGCGATCGCTCTCGATGAGCAGGAATATCGAAGCTATCTGCTGCGCTCCGAGCTGCGGGTGCAGACCGCGGCGGACAATCACGTGGCACAGCTGCGGGAGCAGCTCGGCCGGGCGCCGCTCGACGACACGGCGCGGGTGTTTCTGGGCTACGCCCTCGGCAAGGAGCTCGACGATCTCAGCGAGTTCGATGAGGCATTCCGCTGGTTTTCGCTCGCGGCGAGCACGCGCCGGCACCGTCTGCAATACGACGTCGGCCGCGACGAGCACAAGCTGAAACGCATTGCGGCGGTATTTGCGCAGGCTCGCTGCGGGGGCGAAGCCACCGGGTCGGAGCGGTTCATCTTCATCGTCGGCCTGCCCCGCTCCGGCACGACGCTGCTCGAGCGCATTCTCAGCAATCTTCCCGACGTGCACTCCAACGGGGAAACCGACCACTTCGCGCACGCCCTGCTCGCTGCCGCGCCACAGAGCCGCTCTGCGGGCGGGACTTACGCCGATGTGTTCGAGCGCGCCGCGGCGGCGGATCCGGCTGCTGTCGCAGCTCACTATGCGCGGCTGGCCGGCGCCGAGCGCCGCGGCGGCTGGATCCTCGATAAGCTGCCGATGAACTTTCTGTATCTCGGCGCCATCCACCGCGCCCTGCCGCGGGCCCGCCTGCTGTTCGTCACACGCTCGCCGCTCGACAGCTGTTTTGCGATGTATCGGACTTTGTTCGGCGCGGCCTACCCCTTCAGTTACGACCTGCACGATCTGGCCCGCTACTACGCCGCCTACACGCAGTTGATGACGCACTGGCGCACGACGCTCGGCGAGGCGCTCCATGAGGTGAGTTATGACGCACTGGTCCGCGACCCGATCGGTACGGCCGGGGCCGCCGCGCGATTCTGCGACCTGCAGTGGCAGGACGGGGCGATCGCCATCGAGGGCAATGCTGCGGTGTCACTGACCGCGAGCGCCGCGCAGATACGACGGCCGATCTACGGCACCTCTTCCGGACGATGGCGTCACTATCGCGGGCCGCTCTCGCCGCTCATCGCCGAGCTGCGCCGCCGGCAGATTGCGCTGCCGGACGGCGCCTGACCTCGGTTCAGAAGCGGTAGGCAAGCCGCACGCCGACCACCCGCGGCTGGTTGACGATGTAGTCGTTGGTGAGATTGTCGAAGGCGACCAGAGTCGGTGGCGCGAGAATCTCCCGCTTGTTCGCCAGGTTGGTGACGTACACCGTCGTGCGCCAGGGATAATGGATCAAGGATGCCGCGGTGTTGATGACCAGATAGCTCGAGGAGCGCTGCACGCTGGTGGTGCCCTCAGCGGCCGTGAGGTTCATCACCACCGGGCTGCGGTAGCTGCCGTTCAGCGACAGCGCCATCGTGTAGCCCGGCGCGAGGTGCCGCTCGTAATCGAGCGCCGCGCTGAGGCTCGTCTTGGGACTGCCCGGCAGACGCTCGCCGGACTTGCCGGTGAGCTCCCCGGGGACGACCGTGCCGAGCCCGTTGTTGGCGGGCAGCGAGAAGCCGCTGGTCAGCTTGGCATCGGCATAGGTAATGCCGAAGTTGTAGGTCAGTCCGCGCAACAGCAGCGGCCCGGAGGTCTCGAGTTCGAAGCCCTTGGATTCAGCCGTGTTGGCGTTGTAGACGGCGAGGTTGCCGTCCGGCAGGCTCGAGGAGATCTGGGGTTTGTCCCATTTGACATCGAAGAGATCGAACGCATAGGTGAGGCCGTTCGCGAACTGTCCCTTCAGGCCGATCTCGTAATTGTTCGTCCGATCGGGCGCGTACGTGCGCAGCAGCGGGCTTTCCTGGAAGGGCCCCGACAACGGCACCGAATTCGCCCCGCCGCGGCGAAATCCCTGCGACCAAAGCGCATAAACGAACTGATTGGGCAGATATTGATAGGAGATGTCCAGCTTGCCGATACTCGTCGAGGCGGGTGCGGCGTGCGGCACGGCCGGCAGGAAGGTCGGGAACGTGTAATCGGCGTACAGCTGCGCGTCGGTGAACTGCTCGATGTAGTGCCGAAACCCGCCGGTGATCTTGGCATGGTGCGCGAAGTGCCAGGTCAGATCGCCATAAATCGACTCCTCCTGAAAGCGCTGCGTGTCGATCTGCGTGAACACCAGATCGTTCGGGCCGCTGGTCACCAGGCAGGTCGGATAGGTCGAGCCATAGTAAATTGCGCCGGTGCAGCCCTGGGCAACGGAGCGCTCCGGAGAGCCCGGATTCGCGATGTTCCAGGCACCCTGGCGGGTCTCCTTGTCGTAGAACAGGCCGGCGACATAATCAAACATGTTCCACAGCCGGGTGTTCGAGACCAGCCGGATTTCCTGGGTGAATGCGTGCGAATGATCGGCGAACTGGTAGTCGTACACGAACCGGGGGTTGGTCGGCGTGCCTGCATAGTAGGGCAGGTAGGCACCGCCGGCGATGCCGGCGATGCGGTAGCTGTCATCCTCGAGCAGCTGGCCGCGGGTGGTGCGGTAGGAGCTGGTCGTCGACAACGTGGCAAATCCGGCGTCGTAGCTCATGTCCAGGCTGGTCAGGTTGGTATAGCGCGAGAAGGGCTGGTCAACCTGAGAGAACTCCTGGTAAGGCCCGCCCGGCGGCAGCGTCGCGTTGGGGTCGATCGGCGAGACGCCACCCTGAAAATCAGGATTGACCTGCGGCCCACCATCGCCGCGCAGCCCGGTATGCAGAATGGCGAGCACGGCCTTGAAGGACTCGATCGGTTTCCACAGCAGCGCGGCGCGCCCCGTGAAGGTTTTCTGCCAGTTCCAGTCCGAGCGCTGTGAGTAGATCGCCGAGCTGCCGACCGGATCGGATGGGTTGGCGAGCACGGGCACCCCCGTCAGCCCGGGGTTGGTGCGCTTCAGCAGCCCGTAGACATTGATCCAGCCGGGTTGATAGTCGTACTTGGCGGCTGCGCGGAACGCCAGCTTGCGCCCGATCGGCAGGTTGATGACGCCCTGCAGGGTGTAGCCGTTGCCATTGGAATGGGTGACGGTGTCGCCACCGACCTCGACACTACCGGAAAGTCTGTTCAGCTGTGGGTTGTTTGGAATCAGGCGGATCGTGCCGGCAAGCGAGCCTGCCCCGTACAACGTGCCCTGCGGACCGCGCAATACTTCGATGCGCTTCAGGTCGATCAGCTGGATGTACCCGCCAACCGGGGAGTTATCGACATATATCCCGACCGGACTCTGCTCGAAACTGCGAAAGCCGCGGATCGGCTCACCGGTGGCATTGATGCCGCGGATGATGGGGACGGTGGCGCCAGCCAGCCGCGCGCCGAAATCATACATGCTGAGGCCAGGCACCGCGTTGGCGAGCGAAGCGAGACCGGTCACACCGGCGTCAGTGAGCTGCTGTGGAGTGATGACGGCGAGGCTGCCGGCGATGGAAATGGCCGTTTCCCGATGGCGGGTCGCGGTGACGGTAATTTCCTGCAGCGTTGCGGGCAGCTCTGGCGCGGCGTTCACGTGGTGCGCCGGCTTGGCGTTCTGGCTCAACACAGCGGCTTGCGCGGCGCACGCCCGCGGCGGCGCGCCGTACAACGCCAGGCAGACCGCGGCGCCCACCGCGCTCAGAACCCGGCGCTGCGTCCGGCTGTCCCGTCTCGCGCGGCCGCGCCGCTCATTTGCGTCATTCATATCCAGTCCCCCGGGGAAATGCTCTTCGTGGCGGCTGAAGCGCCCGCGTCCGCCCGTGCCGGGTTGCCGTTCCCGGCGCGGGCAGACAGGTGCCTTGTTGGGCGAACGATACGCGCCGCGCACGACAGCGGTCTTCGTACGGCCAGCGGATTTGCTAGGAGTTTGACCGCAATTGCGCCTTGGAGCGCCGCACGTCGATCGGGCGCATGCCGAAATGGCGGCGGAAGGCGGTGGTGAACGAGGTGGGATGCGCGTAACCGATCGCCTCGCCAGCCTGCTCGACCGTGCAGCCCTGGTCGCGGATCAGATTGAGGGCGTGACGCATGCGGCAACCGAGGCTGAAATCGAAGATGGTTTCGCCGAAGACGGCCTTGAAGCCCTTGGTCAGGATCGATTTCGACATTCCGACCGTGCGTGCGAGCGCATCGATCGTGGGCGGAGGGGAGAACTGGTGCATCAGGATCGCGCGCGCGGCGTGCAGACAGCGCAGCTCTCGGTCACTGAATTGCTCGGCGGTCGGTTCGGCGCGCGCCGAGAGGCTGGCGACCGCGTGGCAGATGAGCTCCAGCGCCAGCGCTTCGGTGTAGACCAGGCCGAGGGCGCCATCGTGCTGATTGTTGATCAGCCGCAGGGCGACTTCGAGCGTGTGGGCCGAAATCGGCTGCTGGCAGTAATTGATTTTCTCGCCGTGATTCGCCGCGTAGGCGCTGAGCGCCCCGGAAACCGCCACGCTCGAGGGCAGAAAGTTCTCGGCGAGAAACTCCGGTCGCATGCTGACGATGATGAACTGCTCGCGCGCACGCGGCGCCGTCCACTCATTGATGTCGACGCCCTTGGGCTGTGACCAGACCAGCAGCGAGGGGCGGTTCCAGCGCACCGGTTCGGTGCGTCCGACGCCGAGCGTGAGGTCACCGGTAATCTTGAAATCGAACTGCACCAGCCCGTCGCCGGGGACTCGCTCGGTGCGTGGGTCGTGATAGGCGCAGTTCGCCACCACCACGTAGATCTCGTTCTGGATGCGGGCGAACTGCCAGTAGCCCTCGCCCTCCTCCGGGGCAAGGGCGACCTGCGCGCCCATGACCTCGCGGCTCGGATGGCGGAGGATCCGCTCCAGGTGCGGTGCGCGCTCGAGGCTGGCAAAGGCATCGGCCAGGGTACGGCCGGGACCGGCGAGCAGGGCGCGGAACAATCCCTGCTTGCGCGAGGGACTCGCAGAGATCTCTTCGGATTCGGATCGGATCGGGTTCACGCGGGGCGCTGGCCGTGAAGCTCGCTGGGCAGACTCATCAGGGCAGCGAACTTGCCGTAAGTGTCTGCCGCGCGCAAGCGCCGCATCACCGCTCGGCGGCACCGGATGCAGGGCCCCGCACGTCGAAACGGTCGGAAGGGTCAAAAAGACGATTTAAAACAATGTGGTAGAGAAACTCGGGCGCAGATGGCGGACGATGTGGGGCAATCACGGTCAAACTCCTAGCAATGGGACACGTGAACGAAGCCACTTCCGCTTGCGGATCGCTATCGTGTCAAGCGAGGCAGACATTGTGGATGGGTTGCAACGGTCTCCGATGACTGGAAAAGCCATGGCTGATGAAGCAGCGTCACCGCGCAAAGTCCGGGTGAGCGCCCGGGAGACCCGCAAGGCCCAGCGCGCGATCCGGCCCAGTGGTCCGGCGTACATCACGCGCGCGATCCCCCCGTACGCACTGCTGTCCGAGGAGGGCCTGGAGGCGATCGAGCACCACGCCGATCGGCTGCTTCAGGAGATCGGCCTGGAAATCCGCGGCGATGCCGAGGCGATCCGGCTCTGGCGGCAAGCCGGCGCGACCATCACCGAGCAGTGGCGGGTGCATGTCCCGGCCGGCCTGGCACGCGAGATCGTTCGCCGCTCCGCACCCGCCGAGTTCATCCAACATGCGCGCAACCCCGCGCGCAGCGTGCGCATCGGTGGCAACAGCACAGTGTTCGCGCCCTCATATGGCTCGCCGTTCGTCTCCGATCTCGATCGCGGCCGGCGCTATGGAACACTGGAGGATTTCCACAATTTCGTGAAGCTCGCCTACCTCGCGCCGTGGCTGCACCATTCGGGCGGCACCGTTTGCGAGCCGGTCGATGTGCCGGTGAACAAGCGTCATCTGGACATGGTGTATGCGCACATGCGCTGGTCCGACAAGCCGTTCATGGGTGCGGTGACCAATGCGGCACGCGCGGCGGATTCGATCGAAATGTGCCGCATCCTCTTTGGCGCGCAATTCGTCGCCGAGCACTGCGTGATCCTGGGCAACGTCAACGTCAATTCACCTCTGGTGCTCGACGGCGAGGCGAGCCGGGTCATTCGTACCTATGCGGCGGCCAATCAGGCCCCCGTGTGCGTGCCGTTCATTCTCGGTGGTGCCATGGGGCCGGTGACTACGGCCGGCGCACTGGCGCAGTGTTTTGCCGAAGCCGTATTTTGCGTGGCGCTCGCACAGCTCGAGCGGCCCGGTTCGCCGGCGATTCTCGGCAACTTCCTCTCCTCGATGTCGCTGCGCAGCGGGGCGCCCACCTTCGGCACACCCGAACCGGCTCTGGCGTATCTGGTGATCGGACAGCTCGCGCGCCGACTTGGTGTGCCGCTGCGCTGCGGTGGCAACCTGTGCGCCGCGAAGGTCGCCGACACCCAAGCCGCCTACGAGAGCGCGAATTCGATGTGGCCGGCATTCTTCGCCGGTGCGAATTTCATCCTGCATTCGGCTGGCTGGCTGGAAGGCGGACTGGCCATGTCGTACGAGAAGTTCGTGATGGACGTGGATCAGTGCGGCGCATTTCACACGATGGCGAACGGCATGTCGCTCGATGAGAACGCCTTCGCGCTCGCGGCGTTCCGGGAGGTGGGTCCCGGCAAGCACTTTCTCGGCTCTGCCCACACGCTCGCCAACTACGAGACGGCGTTCTACGATTTCGAGCTGGCGGACAACAATTCTTTCGAGCAATGGAGCGCCGAAGGCGCGCAGGATCAGCTGGCGCGTGCGAACCGCAAGTGGAAGGCGCTGCTCGCCGGATACACTCCGCCGGCGCTGGATCCCGCCACGGACGCGCAACTGCAGGAGTTCATCGCGCAGCGCAAGGCGACGATGTCGGACGACATCGTGTGAGCAGCGCCCGCCAGCCGGCGCTCAGATGTCGAGGTTGGTGACCGACAGGGCGTTCTTCTCGATGAATTCCCGGCGGGGTTCGACCTGATCGCCCATCAGTGTCGTGAAGATGTCATCGGCGGCCACCGCATCTTCGATCTTCACCTGCATCAGCCGGCGGGTTTCGGGATTGATGGTGGTTTCCCACAGCTGTTCGGGATTCATCTCACCGAGCCCCTTGTAGCGCTGGATGGTCTGTCCCTTGCGCGCCTGATCGAACAGCCACTTCATGGCTTCCTTGAACGAGCCGATCGCCTGACGTGCCTCACCGCGTGTCACGAACGCGCCCTCCCCGATCAATCCGGCGAGCGTGCGTGCCAGTTCCGCGATGCGCTGATACTCGGCCGACTCGAAGAATTCCCGGGTCAGATATTTCGTGCTCTGGGTACCGTGCTCGGTGCGGCGGATCACCACCCGGCTGCCGTGGCCATCGCTCCCCTCTCGCAAGTCGACCACATACGCACGGGTGGCATCGCTGCGTGCATTGAGGCTGAGGTGCAACTGAGCGGCCCAATCCCGGAGCCACAGAGCCTGATCGAACTCCTGCGGACGGACCACGGGCAGATAGATGAGCTGTTCCAACAGCCGCTCGTCGTAGCGCCGAGACCAGCGCTTGATGATCGCCTGGACCTCGGTGTACTGGCGGGCGAGCGCTTCGAGCCCGGGACCCTGTAACGGCGGTGCGTCGGCGTTGACATGAACGGCGGCGTTCTCCAGCGCCGAATTCAACAGCACCGCATCGAGCTCCGGTTCGTCCTTGACGTACATCTCCTGTTTACCGCGCTTCACCTTGAACAGCGGCGGCTGGGCGATGTAGATGTGGCCGTGTTCGATCAATGCCGGCATCTGCCGATAGAAGAACGTCAGCAGAAGTGTTCGGATGTGGCTACCGTCGACGTCGGCATCGGTCATGATGATCACGCGATGGTAGCGCAGCTTGGCGAGGTCGAAATCATCCTTGCCGATGCCGCAGCCGAGCGCGGTGATCAGCGTACCGACCTCGGCCGACGACAGCATCTTGTCGAAGCGGGCTTTCTCGACGTTGAGGATCTTGCCCTTCAGGGGCAGGATGGCCTGCGTGCGGCGGTCGCGGCCCTGCTTGGCGGAACCCCCGGCCGAATCGCCCTCGACGATGAAGATTTCCGACAGCGCGGGATCCTTTTCCTGGCAATCGGCGAGCTTTCCGGGCAGGCCGGCCACATCGAGTGCGCCCTTGCGGCGAGTCATCTCGCGGGCCTTGCGGGCGGCCTCGCGGGCGCGCGCCGCTTCAATGATCTTGGCGACGATCGCCTTGGCGTCCTGCGGATGTTCGAGCAGGAAGTCCTGCAGCTTCGCGCCGACTGCCGCTTCGACGATCGCCTTGACCTCGGAGGAGACCAGCTTGTCCTTGGTCTGCGAGGAGAACTTCGGATCGGGAAGCTTCACCGAGAGAATGGCCGTCAGCCCCTCGCGGGCGTCGTCCCCGGTGGTGGCCAGCTTGTCCTTCTTGGCCGACATTTCCTTCTCGATGTAATCGTTGAGTGTGCGGGTGAGCGCACTGCGAAAGCCGGCCAGGTGCGTCCCGCCATCCTTCTGCGGAATATTGTTTGTGTAGCAGAACATGCTCTCCTGATAGGAGTCGTTCCACTGCAGCGCCACTTCGACTGTGACCGGCCCCTCCTGGGTTTTAAACCAGGGTACGGATTCGTGAATCGGGACCCGGGAGCGGTTCAAGTACTTCACGAAGGCCTTTAATCCACCCTCGTGCTGAAAAATGTCCGATTTGTTCTCACGCTCATCGATCAGTTCGATGCGCACGCCGGAGTTCAGGAAAGATAATTCGCGCAACCGCTTCGCGAGAATGTCGTAGCTGAACTGAATGTGCGTGAAGATCTGCGCACTCGGCTTGAAGCGGATGGTGGTGCCGCGTTGCTCTGAGGGACCGACTACGGCTAGGGGCGCAAGCGGGTCGCCAAGCCGGTATTCCTGACGGTGAACCTTGCCATCGCGATGGATGGTGAGGAGGAGGTAATCCGAGAGCGCGTTGACGACAGAGACGCCCACGCCGTGCAGGCCGCCAGAGACCTTGTACGAGCTGGCGTCAAACTTTCCCCCGGCATGCAGAATGGTCATGATGACTTCCGCCGCCGAGCGACCTTCTTCAGGATGCAGGTCGACGGGGATGCCCCGCCCGTTATCGGACACCGTGACCGACTCATCGGCGTGGATGGTGACCACGATCCGGTCGCAGAAGCCGGCCAATGCCTCGTCAATCGAGTTGTCCACGACTTCGAAGACCATGTGGTGCAGGCCGGTACCGTCATCGGTGTCACCGATGTACATCCCGGGTCGCTTGCGCACGGCATCGAGACCCTTTAAGACTTTGATTTTACTAGAATCGTAGACGTCTTCGGATGCCATGGACGAGTCCGTTGTGCAATGTCCCATTATAGCGGTCGGACGCGTCCGTGTTCCACGTGAAACACGCGATCGGGCTGAGTGAATCCGGGAATTTCCGGCTGTAACGCGGTGAGAATCAGCTGGCACTGCAGGCGAGAAATTTCGGCGACGAATCCGGCCTGGTGGCGAGCGTCGAGTTCTGCCGCAGGATCGTCGAGCAGGAGCGTGGGGACCAGTCCGGCGTGCTGCGACAACAGGTGTAATTGCGCCAGCGTCAGCGCCGCGGCCACCAGCTTCTGCTGACCCCGGGACAGAACGTCCCGCGCCGACTTCTGCTCGACCCAGATGCGCACGTCGGCGCGGTGAGGTCCGACAGTAGTCGTCTGCCGAGCTTCGTCCCGGGCACGGGCGTGGCGTAAGGCCTCCTCGAGACCCTGCGCGTCCGGCCACCCCTGTGCGTAGGCAAGACGCGCAGCCGGGCAATCCATCGAAGCCAACGCGGTTGCCCAATGCGGTTCGATCTGTGCCAGGACCTGCCGCCGAGCGGCGGAAATGCGCTCCCCCTGCGCGATGAGCTCGGCTTCCCAGGGCCGCGCGTCGGCGGGGCGGCTCTTCAATGCGGCATTGCGCTGACGGAGCGCCCGGGCGTAGCGATACCAAGCTTCTCCGAATTGAGGTTCCACGTGGAACACCGCCCAATCGAGCCAGCGACGACGACGGCGGCCGCCCTCCTCGATCAGTTTATGAATATCGGGGTCGATGACCTGAACCGGAAACGCGAGGGTCAGGTCTGCCAGCGATTTGACGTCCTGGCCATCGAGCCGCGCCTGCACGCCGTGATCGCGACTGAATTCGAGCCCCAGCGCGTGCGGATGCGGTCCGTCCGTCCGTCCGAAGATCAGAAGCTTCGGCGCCGGGCGTCGGATCAGCTGCTCGGTCTGACGACTGCGAAAAGATCGACCTCGACCCAAGAGAAATGCCGCTTCAAGCAGGGACGTCTTGCCGGCACCGTTTTCTCCCCAGATCAGGGTGCAACGCGGGTGGAGAGCCAGCTGCGCCGACTCGACGCAGCGCAGGTTCTCGACCTGAAGCTCGATGAGGCTCATCCGCGGTACCCGTGACCCGCCGCCTCGATGATGAATCGCTGTGGCTGCTGCGTAGCGTTACAGCCGCATAGGCATGACGACGTAGCGGGCCTCGGATAACCCAGGCGCCCGAACCAGGCAACTGCTGTTGGCATCCGTAAAGCCGAGCTCAACCTGATCCGTGTCGATCGCATTCAGAGCATCAAGGAGGTAATTCACGTTGAAGCCAATTTCGACTTCGTCGCCGGTGTAGTCGATCTCAATCTGGTCTTCGGCTTCTTCATGCTCGGGGTTGTGGGCCTGCAGCGTCAGGATTCCCGATTTGATTCCGACCCGGATACCACGGTACTTCTCATTGGACAGGATGGCGGTGCGCTGTAGCGCCTGTCGTAGCAATTCACGATCGGCCAGCGCTACTTTGGGCGGATTGTCTGGAATGACTCGACCGTACTCCGGGAAGCGCCCATCAATCAGCTTGGAAGTGAATCGAATTTCGCCGATCTGGGCTCGAACGTGGTTCGTTCCAATGGCCAACTCGATTTCACCCTCTGTGCCGAGAATTCGTTGCAACTCGAGAATGGCCTTGCGGGGCACGATCACCTGACCGACGCGAGCCGCCTCCGTGAGGGTCATCTCGCACAGCGCCAAACGGTGCCCATCCGTCGCCACCGCGCGCAGCGTGCTGTCCTGCGTCTCGAGCAGCAACCCGTTGAGGTAGTACCGCACGTCCTGCTGCGCCATCGAAAAATGGGTTTTGTCGATCAGACGGTGAAATGCCCCCTGTGCCAGCGTGAGGGTCTGTTGCGCGTGAATTTCCTCCAGGACCGGAAATTCCGCCGCGGGCAGGGTCGAGAGCGTGAAGCGGCTGCGCCCCGCGCGCACCGTCGCCTTCTCCCCTTCGGTGGTCAACGTAACGTCCACTCCCGCCGGCAGTGCCCGCAGGATGTCGAGAAACTTGCGGCCCGGTACCGTGATGTCGCCGGCGGCCTCGGCGGCCACCGTGGTCGTCGCAGCGAGCTCGACCTCGAGATCCGTACCGGTCATGCCGAGACGCTTCTCGCGTGCCGACAACAAGATATTTGCCAGCACCGGCATGGTCTGCCGCCGTTCGACTACACCGATCACGCTTTGCAGGGGAGCGAGGAGCTCCTCGCGCTTCGCCGTCAGCTTCATAAGTCTTATCTTCTTCTCTTAGATCTTTAAGAATTCAGATTGTAGTGATGATTGGGCCTGTGAATAGTGATGATTTCGCTCGCACCCGAATCCGATCAAGCTGTTATGCGCTGCTTTCGCTTGCGCTTTTCGGGGACTGCCTGGGAGTGAGCTGTGTATCGTCTGTGTGTAACTTTATCCCCAGATCGCTCCACCGGATATCCACAGACTTATCCTCTCAAGCCGTCAAGGTTCTCAACAGGTTCGAGTAATCCTCGCTCATCCGGATGTCGATATCACGCAGCTCCTTGATTCGCTTGCAGGCATGCAGCACCGTCGTGTGGTCGCGCCCGCCGAAGGCATCCCCGATTTCAGGCAGGCTCTGACTGGTCAGCTCTTTGGCGAGCGCCATGGCCACCTGACGAGGCCGGGCCACTGAGCGGCTGCGCCGCTTGGACAGCAGGTCCGCAACCCGCACTTTGTAATAATCCGCGACCGTCTTCTGGATGTTCTCGATGGTCACCAGCTTCGCTTGCAGCGACAGCAGATCCTTCAGCGCCTCCTTGGTGAACTCCAGGGTGATCGGGCGCCCCGTGAAGCGAGCATTGGCAATCACCCGGCGCAGAGCGCCTTCGAGCTCGCGCACGTTGGAGCGAATTCGCTTGGCGATGAAGAACGCGACTTCCTCCGGCAGCGGCATGCCGAACTGACGCGACTTGCTCATCAGAATTGCCACGCAGGTCTCGAGCTCAGGCGGCTCGATGGCAACCGTCAGGCCCCATCCGAAGCGCGATTTTAACCGCTCCTCCAGTCCATCGACCTCCTTCGGGTAGCGATCGCAGCTGAGAATGACCTGATGCTGGCCCTCGAGCAGGGCGTTGAAGGTGTGGAAGAACTCCTCCTGCGAGCGGTCCTTGCCGGCAAAGAACTGGATGTCATCGATCAGCAGCGCATCGAGCGAGCGGTATGCCGTCTTGAACTCGTTCATGGAGTTGTGCTGCAGCGCGCGCACCATATCGCTGACGAAGCGCTCGGAGTGCACATAGGCGATGCGCGCCTCCTCGTTCTGCTCGCGAATGCAGTGTGCGATGGCATGCATCAGATGCGTCTTGCCGAGGCCGACACCGCCGTACAGGAACAGCGGGTTGTAGGCCTTGCCCGGATTCTCGGCAACCTGCAGCGAGGCGGCCTTGGCCATCTGGTTGCTCTTGCCCTCGACGAAGGTCGCGAACGAAAAATCCGCATTGAGCCGGGCGCCGATCACCAGGCCTTCGCCGCGTCGTGGCCGCTTCGCAGGCTCCAGAGCCGGTACGGGTGGTGGCGGTGGCTCATTCACGGGGCTGCGCGAGCCGACCTCTACCGTAACGATCGGCACATCCCCGGTGCTCTTGTCACGCAGCAGCTCACCAATGCGCGGCAGCAGCCGTTCGTTGATCCATTCGACCACGAAACGGTTGGGCGCAAGCAGCTTCAGCGCGCCGGCGCCCTCGAGCGCCTGCAGCGGCCGCACCCAGGTATTGAACTGCTGCTCCGGCAGCTCGGCTTCCAGTGCGCACACGCACCGGGCCCATAGCGACGCTTCCACGCGCGCACTCCCCCGACTGGATCTAGGCGCCGTCCCCGGCCATGGGTGCCGGGGCGTTCGCCGTTCGTGACAGCCCTTCCGCGAGCGCTCCCGGGCAGCGACATGCACCGCCCGTGCGGAGCGATCGCGGAAAGATGCCACGGCAGCGAGACCGCAGAACGTGCACCATGGAGGGGTCCGGCTTCGTGGAAAAGGCTCGGCAGTCTATACCGATCGGCCGCTGTGCTGAAGATTTTAGCGCGATTAAATATTGACACCTTGGCGGTCAACGGCTTAGCCTTGCCGCCCCTTTTTGGAACCCCCAATGGACCTTCTGGAGCCCGCGGTATGAAGCGTACCTATCAACCGAGCAAGCTGCGCCGTAAGCGCACGCACGGGTTCCGGGCTCGCATGGCGACCCAAAACGGCCGCAAAGTGCTGGCCCGGCGCCGTGCCAAAGGACGCAAGAAGCTGATCCCGTAGACCGGGACAGCGGCCCGGCCGCTGCGCAATGCTTGCAGTGTACGCTCGAGCGGGTGTGAACCGAGCGCGGCGGCTGGCGGCAGCAGCGGACGAGGCGGTCAACGTGCCTCGCGTGCATCGAGAGCGACTGACTTTTCCGGCGTCCAGGCGCCTGCGGCATAAGTCGGAGTTCGATGCGGCGCGCGCGCGCGGACGGCGCTTTGGCAATGGATTTTTCGCGGTGACAGTGATCAGCAACGACAAGACCGGTCCCCGTCTCGGCCTGGCGGTCGCGCTGCGCGTCGCCCGGACGGCAGTCGAGCGCAATCGCATCCGGCGCATCATCCGCGAGTCCTTCCGCGTGCACCAAAAGGATCTGCCCGCAGTCGACATCGTCGTCAGCGCGCGGACCTCGGCGTACGGTGTGCCGGGCGCACAGCTGCATGGCAGCCTGGTGAGCCTCTGGCGACAGGTGAACGAACGATGCGCGCCCTCGCGGTCGGCCTGATCCGCCTCTACCAGTGGACGATCAGTCCGCTGCTCGGGCCGAACTGCCGATTCCATCCTTCCTGCTCTCAGTACGCGCTCGAGGCGATCGACCGCTTCGGCGTCCTGCGCGGCAGCTGGCTCGCGGTCAAACGCATCGGCCGCTGCCACCCGTGGCATCCCGGCGGCTACGATCCGGTGCCCGCTCATGGCTCGAACCGCATTGCCCACCGACATGACTAATCAACTGCGCTACTTTCTTTGGCTCGGCCTGCTCGCCCTTCTGTGGTTCAACTACACCACTTGGAGCGAGCACTTCGCCTCCACGACACCGCCGGTCGCGGCTCGGTCGGCGGCCCCTGCTCCGACCGCCAGCCTCGCGGACAACGTTCCACAGAGCGCCTCGCCCGCGGCAGTGAGCCCGCCCTCCAGACCGGCGAGTCCGCCGGCGCCGGCCTCCGGTGTCGTGCCGACGCCGGCCAACGCCTCGGCGGCGGTCATCGAAGTGCACACCGATGTCTATGACCTGAAGATCAGCACCGAGGGCGGCACGCTGCAGCAGGTCAAGCTGCTGAAGTATGCGCAGGTCAAGGGCCAGTCCCGGCGCGTGGAGCTCGAGAACAGAGTCCCCGCTCGCGAGTACCTCCTGCAGACCGGACTCACCGGGCCTGCGGGTCAGGACTACCCCACGCAGACCGCACGGTTCAGCAGCGCCCGCCTCGACTATCGGATGGGTCCCTCCGGTGTGCTGCGCGTGCCCCTGACTTGGCAAAGCGGTGGCGTGACCGTGACCAAGACGTTCATCTTCCACCGGGGGTCGTACCAGATCGATCTGCAGTACACCGTCCACAACGGCTCAGCCGCAGCCTGGACGTTCACGCCCTATGCGCAGCTCTTCCGCAACGACCCGCGCACCAGCGGCAGCTATTTCGACCCCGGCAGCAAGGCGTACCACGGCCCGGCCATCTGGAATGGCCACGAATACGTGAAGCTCGACCCGGCCAGCAGTGACTATCAGCACTACGCCCGCGAGGTGACCAACGGCTGGATCGCGGTGCCGCAGCATGATTTCGTCACCGCCGTGGTGCCCCCCAAGGGCCAGGCCTATCGGTTCACCTCGCAGGTCTCCGGCGCCGATTACCTGCTGGCGGCCACCGGACCGGTGCACACGGCCGCCCCCGGGACGAGCCTCACCCTCGCGCAGACTCTGTTCGTCGGCCCCACGCTGCATTCGCAGTTGGAGAAGGCCGACCCGACGCTCACTTACCTCGACGATTACGGCAAGCTTACGCTGCTCGCCCGGCCGCTGTTCTGGCTGCTCAGCCAAGCCCATCGCCTCACCGGCAACTGGGGCGTGGCGATCATTGTCGTGACGGTCCTGCTGAAGCTGCTGTTCTACCCGCTGTCGGAGGCGAGCGGCCGCTCCATGGCGAAGATGAAGGCTCTCGGGCCGCGCATCAAGAACATCCAGGAGACCTACAAGGACGACAAGGAGAAGCTGGGCCGCGCGATGATGGAGCTGTACAAGCGCGAGAAGGTCAATCCGGTCTCCGGCTGTCTGCCGATGGTTCTGCAGATCCCGGTATTCATCGCGTTTTACTGGGTTCTGCTCTACAGCGTGGAGTTGCGCCAGGCGCCGTTCATGCTCTGGATCCAGGATCTGTCCGCGCGCGATCCGTTCTTTATACTGCCGGCCATCATGGCCCTTACCGGCTTCCTGCAGTACAAGCTCAATCCCGCCCCACCCGATCCGGTGCAGGCCAAGATGTTCATGTTCATGCCGCTTGTCATGGCCGGCATGTTCGCGTTCTTCCCCTCGGGACTGGTTCTGTACTACGTCGTGAACAGCCTGTTGTCGCTCGCCCAGCAGTGGAACATCAATCGCCGCATCGCCGTGGCAACGGCGCGGCGCGACTAAGCGCTCGCAGCGCTTCAATCGGCGGGGCGGTCGAGGTAACCTTGAACGCATGACGCGTACGGATACGATCGTGGCACCGGCTACCCCGCCGGGACGCGGCGGTATCGGCATCGTGCGCGTTTCCGGACCGAGGGTTCCCGAACTCACCGCCGTCCTGCTCGGCGGCGATCTGCCGCCAGCCCGCACGGCGCGGTTCGAGCGTTTCCTCGATGCCCGCGGCGAGCCGATCGATGCCGGGCTCGTGCTGTTCTTTCCTGCGCCGCACTCCTACACCGGTGAGCACGTGCTGGAACTGCAGGGTCACGGTGGCCCGGCGGTACTCGAGGCGATCGTCGGGCGGGTTGTGGAACTCGGCGCCCGGCGCGCCCAGCCGGGGGAATTCACGCTGCGCGCCTTTCTCAACGACAAAGTAGACCTCGCGCAGGCCGAAGCGATTGCGGACCTGATCGACGCCGGATCGCGCGAGGCCGCCGCCGCCGCGATGCGCTCGCTGCAGGGGGAGTTCTCCGCGATGGTGCACGGCTTGACCGAAGCGGTCATCGACGTGCGCACGCATGTCGAGGCAGCCATTGATTTTCCCGAGGAGGAAATTGATTTTCTCGCCGATCGTCACCTGCACGAGCGCTGCCATGCGCTCATGGATCATTTTTCCGCCATCGAGCAGAGTGCGCGCCAGGGAGCGTTGCTGCGCGAGGGCATGACCGTCGTGCTTGCCGGCCGTCCGAACGCCGGCAAGTCCAGTCTGCTCAATCGTTTGGCTGGCTACGACGCGGCGATCGTCACGCCGATCCCCGGCACGACGCGTGACATCCTGCGCGAACGCATCGATATCGACGGCATGCCGCTGCATGTGCTCGATACCGCCGGACTGCGTGACAGCACGGACGTGGTCGAGGCGGAAGGCATCCGACGCGCCCACGAGCAGATGCAGCGTGCCGATCGCGTTCTGTTTGTCATCGATCTGGTCGATGACCCGGATGCACATGCGTTTGCGCAGGAGCGAGATCGCCTGCCGCACGACGTTCCGGTGACGCTGGTGCTGAACAAGACTGATCTTGCCGCAGGTGTTCCACTCGCCGATACGATCGCCGGCCCGCCTCGCATCGCGATTTCCGCGCACGATGGCCGCGGCATCGATCGGCTGCGCGCTCACCTCAAGGACTGCATGGGATTCAGGACCGTGGAGGGCGGGACGGTCTCGGCCAGGCGCCGACACCTGCAGGCATTGCAGCGCGCCCGAGCCCACGTCGAGGCCGCTGAGCGGCAGCTGCGCGACAGCCGTGCCGGAGAGCTGGTGGCCGAGGAACTGCGCGGCGCGCAGCAGGCGCTGAGCGAAATCACCGGCGAATTCACCACGGATGATTTGCTCGGCCGTATTTTCGGCAGCTTCTGCATCGGAAAATAGCGGAAAGCCCCGAGACGTCCAGAGGCTTCCGCTGAGCGATGATGCCGCCAAGTGTTGTTATCGTCACAGGGCCAGTATTCTCACAAAATTCGCGATCCGCTCCGCCTCGGCGCGGGTCAAGTCATTTGGAATATTGACGAGCGTCACGACGAGACCGGGCCGAATGGGAACTGACGAGCGGTAGGTGCCCGCGAGTTCCTCTGGGACCTGTTCCGAAATAGCTTCCGTGGCAGCAGCCTCGCTGTTCGCCGATCCCTTCTCCTTCTTGCGCGGAGTGCCGGTCCCGCGTGTCTTGATCCTGAAATTCGCCGGATCCTCGCGCCAGGCGAGGAACAGCTCGACCGCTCGTTTGATTCGCCGGCCATACTCCTTGAGTGACGTCGGATTGAAATCCTTGGCCCGCTTGTTCGTAAAGCGCCTCACCGCCGCCTCGAGATCCAGCTGGCTCAGGTCGGCCTTCTCATCGTCAGACAGGATGCCGAAGACGTTCCTCGTGGCTACCGCCAGAGCCTGGGCAGTGGCGGCGGGCATGAGGCCCTTGTCGCTCGCATGGTCGAGAAACTCCAGCAGATCGTCCGCCGAATACGCGTTTGCCATCGTCATATTCCTACGGTATATTGACCGTCATACGGCAATATAGCGCGTAGAGATGCCTGACGCAAACACCCACTACCCGCGGGCCCTCTACCCCCAGCTCACTGCGGACCTCGGCCTTTACCCGGTGGTCGCGGTCATGGGGGCGCGTCAGGTCGGCAAGAGCACGATATGCTTGGAAATTGCTGAAGCGCGGGGCCTGGCGAGGCGAACGCTCGACGAGCGGGACGTCCGCGAACAAGCTCTTGCCGACCCCGAGGGGTTCCTGGCGGACCTCGGCGACCGGGGAGCCTTCATCGACGAGGTTCAGCGAGCGCCCGACCTGATGCTCGCCATCAAGGCCGTCGTCGATCGGGACGGGCGAAAAGGCCGCTACCTGCTGAGCGGGTCGAACCAGCCCAAGGTCAGTAAGTCCGTCAGCGACTCCCTGGTGGGGCGCGCGACTTACCGGACGCTCCGGCCGCTCACCTTGAGCGAACTGCGCTTCGACGAGGACCACCGCGGCTGGAGCTTTCTCTTCGGCTCCGACGAGGCGGCCGTGCTCGCGGAACTCCAGCAGCGTGCAGCATCCAGCGGATCCCTAGATTGGCGCTCCGTCGTTCAAACGGGCGGCTTCCCTCGGGCCGTGGCCGCTCCGCCCGAGCAGCGCCTGCGGATGCTCGACGACTACGTCGAGATCTTTTCGCGGCGCGACATCCTCGAAATCCTCGAGGTCGAATCGGCTCCACGACTCGAGGCCTTCGTCCGATTAACCGCGGCTCGCACCGGGCAGGAACTCAACGTATCGGACCTGTCCCGGGATCTCGGCACTCCCGTGACCACCATCCGTCGCTGGCTCGAAGCGCTGCAACGCAGCTACCTCATCGAGCTCATCCCGCCGTATTCGCGTAATTCCAACCAGCGCGTGATCAAGGCCCCGAAGCTCTACAGCGTGGATGCGGCACTCGCGCTGGCCGCATCGCGCGAGACCACGCCCACGGGCTTTCATCTCGAGACCCTGGTCGCGAGCGACCTGCTCGTCTGGCGTGACGGGGCGCCCACCCGCGACCTGTACCACTGGCGGCTCAGTTCCGGGCAGGAGGTTGACTTCATACTCGAGGAGAGCGGTCAGCTGCTGCCCGTGGAGGTCAAGGCGACCGCCGCCGTGGGCGCCAGCGAAGCCCGGCACGTCGTCACCTTTCGCGAGCGCCATCCGAACACCCCCCGCGGGATCGTTTTGAGCAACGACCCCGAGATCAGGGTGCTCCGGGCTGGCGTGATCGCATGTCCCTGGTGGGCAGTCCTGTGACTAGCGCTGCCCCGTAAGATAGGCGGCCTTTAACAAGGCACCCGCATCGTCGTCCTGTTGTAGGTACTGTGCCGTGGGCATCCTGCAGATGAGCCCCCATAGGTGCCCCTTCCTAGCCTGGGATTTTCCGCGACCTCCCAATCAAATAAGGCGTTAGCTAAACTTCCGACCATCTGCATCGATAGCAGCACACCCGGGGGCCATCGGGAGGCAGCCGCCACGGTTGCAACCCGACAAGGTTCTGCCGCTGCCTACGAAACAAACTCCATCGGACAATCCGCACGATCACGGTCGTTCGGACTGTCGAGTCCCGGGACCGGCAGCCGCTGTCGCCGGCGTGCCGATTCGGGAGCAGCGCCCCTGACGAAGGTGATCTCCAACACGTTCGGCAGCCGATCCGGTGCGATGTAGCTGTAGTTGTTGCCGTGCACGTGTACGATGTGAAATTCCATCAGCAGCCGCTGTACCGCACTGCAGAAGGTCTCGCGCAGTGCCATGGTTTCGTGAAATTCCACGACCAACGCCGAAATTCTCCGGGCATGCCGCAGCACCTCGTTGATGATCCCGTACTCCGCCCCTTCAATGTCGATCTTGAGAAACGCTCGCTCGGCGCTCGTTCTGCCGAAGACCTTGCCGATGGTTGCATGTCCCGGACCGGCGTTGACCGCGTGGATTTTTTCCTTGAAATGGCATGCGTCGCCCGCGAAGAATCGCCGATAGGACTGCCAGGTGTGAAACCGCGTCTGCAGTTCTTTCAGCGTGATGCGGCCGCGCAGCAAGCGCGGGATGCCGCGCTCGAATGTGCGTCTGAATTTCCTAGCGCTGACGGTATGATCGTAGGCGTGAATGACGGCTGCGGCATTGATCCGCCTGAATTGTTCTTCGAAGGTCCAGTCTGAGGAGAGGCCGAAAGAGAGGAGGGTGTCCGCACCCTGCACGGCGCTTCGCGGTACGACGTAGCCCCCGTCATGCGGGCTGCCCAGCCGGATGAGGCCATCGACCTCGAACGGTGCCAGGAACGCCAGTTTTGCCGGTAGTGCTTCGAGTACCGCATTTTCCGTAGGCATGCCGGATTCTAATGGATCTGGCTACCCTGCGCAGTGCGCCTCGAAGGCGTGTGCTGCACCAACTGCTGCCAATGCTCGATCACCAGATCCACTGGAATCTGATCGACTCGGCTGAATTCCGGCGGTCCGCCGAGCCCGATGACCGGGCTGCCCGCACTGCGCGGCAGCCATTGCGCGGGCGAATGGGCGCCAAACAGCACCACCAGGGGCACGCCGAGCGCGGCCGCGGCGTGCGCCGGTCCGGTATCGATCGAGATCATGCTGTGAGCGATTTCGCACAGCGCAAACAGCGAGCGCAAATCCAACACGGCGCCGGCCACGCACGCCAGGGCCGCGCTCTGACGGATCTCCTCGATGAACGGTGCCTCGCTCGCTGCGCCGCACAGCAACACGATTGCATCGGGCAGCCGCGCGTGAATCGCGTGCAACAGCTGCCGCCAGCACTCGGTCGGCCACGCCTTGTCATCCCGGCTCAACCGACGATGCCGATCGCGCTTGGAACTCATGGTGCGCCGATTACCCGCCTGCACGAGCACGATTGCTCGTCCCGACCAGCCGCGCGCCTCGAGCCAGCGCTCGCGTGCCCGCCGTTCGGACTCAAGCACCACCAGGCGTGGCACCGCCACCGGCGCCATCGACCCGGTCGGCTGCGCATCGCCACCGGGGGTGCAGACCCGCAGCAGCCGTTCGATCGAGTGTTCCCCCGGTGAGGGCGGACAATCGCGATGCGACAGCCGCCGGGACTGCTCTACGCCCGCCAAGCCGAGCAGTCGCTCGACGGGTCTGGTGCCGGGTGTTTCGCACAGATCGTAAACGGGCAGCTCGCGGCAGCGACGAACAGCCGCCACGGCGCTCCACCAGCGCATGTCGAAAGGGAAGGGCACACGCCGGCTGACGCAGATCACTCGGCCCACGTCGGGGTTGCCCCGGCAGACGGGCTCTGGCCACCATCCCCGCCCGATGAGCAGGCAGGGACGGCCATGGCGCTCCTGCAGAGCGTGCAACAGCGGCAGCGTTACGATCAGATCGCCGAGCGCACCGAAGCGGATGACCGGGACGAACTCTTGTGCCGAATCCAGTGATCTCAACTCCACCCGGGCGCTCCTCGAGCCTGCATCAATCCTCTGGCGCGGCCATGCCGGGGCCCAACGGGCCGGTGCGCTCCCCCGCTTCTGCAGTCCGGCGAGCATATCGAATGCGCCCGAAGCTGCAACTCGCGGCGCGCTCGCGCACATCCTCAGCGCGAAGCGGCAGGCTTGTGGCCGCAGGGTCAGCGCACAGGGCGAATGGGGGCGGGCCCTTCCCAGGCACCCGACCGTGGACCTACACTGCCGCCCGACGCTGCCGCAGCGCGATCGCAATGGTTCGCATGCGGAACGAAACTCCACAACAGTACACCACCGGAATGTCATGAAACTGCTGCGCTACGGACCTGCCGGCCAGGAAAAGCCGGGACTGCTCGATGCGAATGGCGTGCTGCGCTCGCTCGGGGCGCATATCCCGGACTTGAGCGGGCCGCATCTGTCAGCGCAGAGTCTGGCGCGGCTGGCGGCACTCGATCCGGCCGATCTGCCGGCCGTCGAGGGCAGGCCACGATTCGGGGTGCCGGTTGCAGGCAGCCGCAAATTCATCGCCATCGGACTGAACTATGCCGATCATGCCGCGGAGTCGGGTCTGCCCATACCCACCGAGCCGGTGATTTTCAGCAAAGCCATCAGCTGTCTGCAGGGTCCGGACGACGACATCATGCTGCCGCGGGACTCCAAGAAGACCGATTGGGAGGTCGAACTCGGCGTCGTCATCGGTACGGCGGCACGTTACGTGGCCGAACACGAGGCGCTCTCGTATGTCGCCGGTTACTGCGTGGTGAACGACGTATCCGAACGGGAGTATCAGATTGAACGGGGTGGGACCTGGGACAAGGGCAAAGGGTGCGACACCTTCGGTCCGGTCGGCCCGTGGCTGGTGACCGGCGACGAAGTGGGCGACGTGCAGAACCTCGAGCTGTGGCTCGAACTCAACGGCCGGCGCATGCAAAGCGGTAACACCCGCACGATGATCTTTGGTGTCGCGACGCTGATCAGTTATGTCAGCCGCTTCATGACCCTCGAGCCGGGCGATATCCTCACCACCGGAACGCCCCCCGGGGTCGGCATGGCACGCAAGCCCGAACCGGTGTATCTCGGGCCGGGTGATCGGCTGCGGCTCGGCATCGAGCGGCTCGGCGAGCAGCACCAGAGCGTACGGGCGTGGCAGCCGGGCTGAGCCCTGGACCCTGATGGACGCTGCACGCCGGCAGCGGCAGCCACGGAGACTGTCCGGGACAGTGGCGCTCCGTTGCCCATGCCCCTCTACTACGTACGCCACGTGATCCGAGAGGCCCGCCATGCCGTGGAAACGCAGACCTTTTGCCGGCCGGAACGTCGCAACGGCGATGAACATTGCCGAACTGCGCGAGGCGGCCCGGCGCAGCGTGCCCGGCTTCGTGTTCGAATATGTCGAGGGGGGGGCCGAAGACGAAGCGACACTGTGTGCCAATCGCGCGGCAATCGCCGCCTTGCGTTTCGTGCCCCCGACTCTGCTCGATACGCAAGGACGGAGCCTTGCGACCGAGTTGCTCGGCGCGCCCTGCGGGGCGCCAATCGCGATCGCGCCGACCGGCTTGAACGGCATGCTCCATCTGCAAGGTGACATCGCGCTGGCACGGGCCGCTGCGGCATTCGGCATTCCCTATGCGCTGAGTACGCTCTCGACCACGTTGCTCGAGGATGTGGCGAAGCAGGCCGGCGGTCGATTGTGGATGCAGCTTTACGTCATGCGCAATCGCGCCATTGCCGAAGACATCATGCGGCGTGCCGCAGCAAGCGGCTACGAGGCGCTGCTGTTCACGACCGACGCCAACGTTTTTGGCAACCGGGAGTGGGACAAGCGCAACTACCGCAGACCGGGGCGCCCAAACCTCAGAGCCACGCTCGACACCCTGCGTCACCCGCGCTGGCTGAGCCAAGTTCTGCTGCGCGGCGGGGTTCCGCGCTTTCGCAACCTCGAGACGTTTCTGCCGCCTGGCGCGGTCAGTGCCGTCGGCGGCAGCACCATCATCCCGCAGATGTTTGCGCCCACGATTACCTGGGACGACATCGCATGGGTGCGCGATCATTGGCCGCGCACGCTGTTCATCAAGGGCGTGCTTACTGTTGAGGATGCACGCCGCGCGGCGCGACTCGGCTGCGACGGCATCGTGCTCAGCAACCACGGCGGCCGTCAGCTCGATTATTGTGTCGCACCCATCGAAGTGCTCGCGGACGTCGCCGCCGCCGTCGGCGACCAACTGACCATCCTGATCGACAGTGGTATCCGGCGCGGCACCGATATCGCCAAGGCGCTCGCACTCGGCGCCGATGCGGTCATGATCGGACGCGCGACGCTCTACGGGCTTGCTGCCGCGGGCGAGGCGGGCGCGCGCCGCGCCCTGGAGATGCTCACGATCGAGCTCGAGCGGGTGCTGGGTCAGCTCGGATGCCGCACGCCGCGCGATCTCGGACCACACCTGCTGCGCCCCGCAGCGGGTTGAGATCGGCGCTGCCCCGGCGGATCGGCAAGTAGGCGCACGCCGTCACCGCTGTTGAAACCGCAGCGCCTCCTCCGGAACGATGCTGCGCGTCAGTGCCGCGAGGCAGCGCTATACTGAACGCCCTCCACCGCCTCGAGAGTGCGCGATTCATGCGAGCGAGGACGCTTGCCTCGTCCGTCACCGCACCAGGCAGCAATGCGCTGCGGCTGCATGGCACCATTGCCCGCGATATCGGTGTGCGCATCGTTTCCGGCGAGCTTGCGCCCGGCTGTGTGTTGGACGGCGAGATCGCCGCCAGCGAGCAGCTCAACGTGTCCCGTACCGCCTACCGTGAGGCGGTGCGCATCCTCGCCGCCAAGGGCCTGGTGGTCTCGCGCCCCAAGCTCGGCACCCGGGTGAATGTTCCGGGTGCCTGGCATCTGCTCGATCCGGACGTGATTTCCTGGATCTTCAGCACCCATCCGGACCCGCGGCTGCTGAGCGCACTGTTCGAGCTGCGGGCCGTCGTCGAACCGGCGGCAGCGGCGCTTGCGGCAACACGCCGCAGCAAGGAGCAGATGCTCGCCCTGCGACGCTCGCTCGAGGCGATGGCGGCCGATACGCTGGCTGCCGAGACGGGTCGGGAGGCGGACCGCACCTTCCACTCGGTGCTGCTTGCCGCCTCGGGCAATCCCTTTCTCGCCTCGCTCTCGAGCGGGATCGCCGCTGCGGTCGCCTGGACGACGATATTCAAACAGCGCGCCGGACCGCTCAGTCGCGATCCACTGCCCGATCACCAGCGAGTCTGTGAGGCGATCGAGCGGCGCGACCCTGCCGCTGCGCAGGCGGCCATGACTGAACTGGTGCGCCTCGCGCTGCTCGATACCACGCGGGGCGGGTCCCGGCGCGCCGAGCCGCTCACGAGGCGGTCAGCGGCTCGTCGTGCGCGGCAGCCGTGAGGCGGTAACCGCGCAGCGCGTAGAACAGCACGTAGCCGTAACAGAGCCACGGCAGAACGTAGGACAGATGCAGGCCAATGGCATCGGCGAGCACTCCCTGCAGTTCGGCGAGGGCGCCCCCGGCGATGGCCATGATGAGCAGACCCGAGCCTTCTTCGGTGAGCGGTCCGAGGCCGCGGATGCCGAGCGTGAAAATGGTCGGGAACATGATCGAGTTGCACAGTCCAACCGCAAGCAGGCTCCACATCGCCACCGATCCGCTCGAGACGATGGCGACGCCGACCAGCACGAGCGCCCCGATAGTGACGGCCGCCAGCACTCTTTGCGGCCGCATCCACCGTAGAAACCAGGCGCCGATGAAGCGGCCGGCCATCGCGCCGCCCCAATAAATGGTGAGGTAATCGGCTGCCCGGGCGTGGGACATCGCGCCGATCGAAGGCAGCGACAGGAAGTTCACCAGCGTCGAGCCGATGCCGACCTCGCAGATCAGGTACAGCGCAATGGCCGGCACGCCGAGCACGAGATTGCGATGCTGCCAGAGACTCTGGCGCGCACGCTCGGCCTGCGCGGCACGCCGGGTCTGCTTGCCGAGGTCCGGCAGCCGGACCCGCCAGACCAGCAGCGCGAGCAGCACGAGCACCGCGGCCATGATCGCGTAGGGGAGTTCGACCGTGTGCACGCCGGCGGCACGCTGCGCGGCCGTCAGGGCCGCGGCCCCAGGGGCGGCGTGGCGCGCACCGCGGCCGAGGATCAGCAGACTGCCGAACAGCGGCGCGAGCATCGTGCCGGCGGAATTGAACGCCTGAACCAGATTCAGCCGGCTCGAGGCGGTCTGCGGTGAACCGATCACTGCCACATACGGGTTCGCCGCAACCTGCAGCAGCGTGATCGACCCGGCGAGCACAAACAGGGCGAACAGGAACAGGCCGTACGACTCGAGCATCGCCGCCGGGATGAAGCCGCCGGCGGCTGCAGCCATGCCGAGCAGGCCGAGTACGACCGCGAGTTTGTAGCCGGTGCGCTCGAGGATCTTCGCCGACGGCATGGCCATCACCAGATACGCCAGAAAGAACACGAACTGAACGAGCAGCACTTGCGCGTAGTCGAGCCGAAACGCGGACTTCAGGTGCGGAATCAGGATGTCGTTCAGAACGGTGGCAAAGCCCCACATGAAAAACACGGTGGCGAGCACCACGAGGGCGGCTGTATATCGACGCGGCGTGTCCGCCTGCGCAGCAGCCGCTGCGCCACTCACCGTCAGTGCCATGCTTAGCGCTCCGGATCGGAGAATTCTGGCTCGAGTTCGCGCTGCCGAGTCATTGCGCGTATTACTCAGACAATACGGAGTGCCCAGACCGGCTGTCAAGGAGGCTTTTTAACTCAGACATTTGGGCGCCGCTGCACTATGATGAAGTCCGCTCGGCGCACGCCAGCCGTACGGGGAGCTTATGTCGTTGCGTCTCTTGCAGATCGAAGTGAACGGGACGCGGTGCGTCGCCGCACTGTTGGACGAGCGGCGCGCCGAGCCGCTTCTGGAAGCGCCGAGCGTGCACGCCCTGGCGAGCGCAGCCCTTGCTGAGGGAGTGAGCCTGACGCAGGCCGCCGAGCGCAGGCGCTCGGGCCGGCACCTCGAGCTCGCCAGCGCTCGGCTCCTGCCGCCCATCGACCACCCAGACCCCGCTCATCTGTACCTGACCGGAACGGGGCTGACGCACCTCGGTTCGGCCGCGAGCCGCGATCGGATGCACGCGCTTGCCGCAGCCGAGGGCGGGCAGACCGACTCGATGCGCATCTTCCAGGAGGGGCTGCAGGGCGGCAAACCCGCCCCGGGCACCGTCGGTGTGCAGCCGGAGTGGTTCTACAAGGGCGACGGGTCGAGTGTCGTGCCGAGCGGTGCGGCGCTCACCGCGCCGGCCTTCGCGCTCGACGGCGGCGAGGAGCCGGAGCTTGCCGGGATCTATCTCATCGATTCCGAGGGCGTGCCGCGTCGGCTGGGCTTCTGCCTGGCAAACGAATTTTCCGACCACCTCACCGAGCGGCACAATTACCTGTGGCTCGCGCACTCGAAGCTGCGCCCGGCCGCACTCGGTCCGGAACTACTCACCGGCACGCTGCCGACCGACGTTCGAGGCATGAGCCGCATTTATCGCGGGGGGCGTCTGCTCTGGGAGAAGCCATTTCTGACCGGCGAGTCGAACATGTCGCACTCGATCGCCAACCTGGAGCATCATCATTTCAAATATGCGGGCTTTCGCCGGCCAGGCGACGTGCATGTGCATTTCTTTGGCACGGCAACACTGTCCTTTGCCGACCAGATCCGCACCGCGCCGGGCGATGTGTTCGAGATCAGCGCCGATGCGTTTGTGCTGCCGCTGCGCAACACTCTGGTGCGCGGCGCCGCAGAGAGTGCGGCGCCGCGACCGCTGTGAGCGTTGTCACCCGAGCGTGCGGCTAGAGCGCAGTTCAAGCCGGCTTGCCGAGACGCAATTCGCCCTCGAGTCGGTGCGGCCAGCGCGGCAGCTGTGCGGCACGCAATTCCGCGGGCAGCAACTCGTCCGGGAACCCCTGGTAACACACAGGGCGCAGAAACCGCTCGATCGCCAACGTGCCGACCGAGGTGCTCCGGCCGTCGGACGTCGCCGGGAACGGGCCGCCGTGCACCATCGCATGCGAGACCTCGACGCCGGTGGGCCAGCCGTTGATCAGAATGCGACCAGCCTTGCGCTCGAGCACGGGCAGCAACTGCTGTGCGAGTGCCCGATCCTCATCCGTCATCTGCAAGCTCGCAGTCAGCTGACCGTCGAGACGCTCGACGACCTGGTGCATCTCCTCTGCACTCGTGCAGCGCACCAGCAGCGAGGCGGGCCCGAAGACCTCCTCTGCCAGCCCCGGGTCCGCGAGCAGCATCGCTGCCGGGACGCTGAACAGGGCTGCGCGGGCCGCGTTCGCCGCCACGGCTGCGCCACCCTGAGCGAGCAGCTGTGCACCGTGTCCGCTCAGCCGCTGCAGACCGTGTGCATAGTTGCGATGAATGCCGTCGCTCAACATGACTCCCGGTGCGACGGCTTCGAATGCGGCGGTGGCCGCTGCAATGAACTGATCCATTCCCGGGCCGTCCCGCACCAGCACGAGACCGGGATTGGTGCAGAACTGACCGACGCCGAGGCTTACCGAGCCGACGAATGCCTGCGCAAGGCTCGCGGCGCGGCCGGCCAGCGCCGCCGGCAGCACGATCACCGGATTGATGCTGCTCATTTCGGCGAACACCGGGATGGGCACTGCCCGCTCCGCAGCCGCCCGCATCAGCGCCTGTCCGCCGGCGCGCGAACCGGTGAACGCCACCGCGCTGATGCGCCCGTCGCCGACTAGCGCCGCACCGAGCGCCGTGTCCGGGCCGTTGAGCAGCGAAAATACGCCCGCGGGCATGCCCGTCTCGGCCGCCGCCGCGACGATTGCTCCGGCGACCCACTCGCTGGTGCCGGGATGGGACGGATGGCCCTTCACCACGATCGGACAGCCTGCGGCGAGCGCCGCGGCGCTGTCGCCTCCGGCAACTGAAAACGCCAGCGGAAAGTTGCTCGCGCCGAACACTGCCACCGGCCCACAGGGGATCTTGCGCTGGCGCAGGTCGGGGCGCGGCAGCGGCTGGCGGTCCGCCAGTGCCGGATCGACGCGCAATCCAAGCCATGCCCCGCTGCGCAATTCGGCGGCAAACATGCGCAATTGCCCGACCGTGCGAGCGCGCTCGTTCGCGAGCCGTGCCGCCGGCAGCGCCGTTTCCGCGTGGGCCCGCTCGAGCAGAGCCTCGCCCTGCTCGAGAATGTGCTGCGCGATGGACTCGAGAAAAGCCGCCCGCCGCGCCGGTGCCAGCGCGCGGTATGGATCGAACGCGGCGTGCGCGAGCGCACAGGCGGCCTCGATCTGCGCAGCGCCGGCGGCGCTGAACGGCGGCTCCAGTGCGCGGTTGTGAGTCGGATCGAGTGCGCGAAAGCGTTGTGGCGTGCTGTGGCGCGTGCCGCCGATGAACAGTTCCCCGGTGAGTGTCATGTGTGCCCGATGCTCCTCGATCAATGGTCGCCGGCCGGCGCTGTGGCTCGAGCCGGTGCAGTAAGATGCGCCTATGGCCGGGTCCTGCCGAGCTGGCCCAATGTAACAACCCTGCAACGGAGTCCGACCATGTCAGCCTTGTATTCTGAACTGAAGGAGCGGATCGTGCTCGTCACTGGCGGCGGCTCGGGCATCGGTGAGGCCATCGTACGGCAATTCGCTGCGCAGCAGGCTCGAGTCGTCTTCATCGACGTGCTCGAGGGGCCTGCGCGCGCATTGGTGCAGGAGTTGACCGGAGCCGGCGCGAGTGTGCACTTCGAGCACTGTGACCTCACCGATGTGGCAGCGCTGCAGCGGACGATTGCAGCCATCGGTGCACGCCTCGGGCCCATCGAGGTGCTGGTCAACAACGCCGCGAATGACGAGCGACATGCGAGCGATACGCTCAGCGAAGCGCTGTGGGACCGTCTGATTGCCGTCAATCTCAAACAGCAGTTCTTCTGCGCGCAGGCGGTGCTGGCGGGCATGCAGACCATCGGCCGCGGCTCGATCATCAATCTGGGCTCGATTTCCTGGATGATCGGCCAGGGCGGCATGGTGGCGTATACCGCCGCGAAATCCGCCATCCTTGGTCTGACCCGCTCGCTGGCCCGCGATTACGGTCCGTACGGCATTCGCGTCAATGCGGTTGCGCCGGGCTGGATCATGACGCCGCGCCAGCTCGAAAAATGGGTCACTGCGCAGACGGAGCGCGAGATCACGGAACGGCAGTGCCTGAAGCGGAAACTTCAGCCCGCCGAGGTCGCCAATGTGGTGGCGTTCCTCGCCTCGGATGCCGCCAGTGCCTGTACGAGCCAGCAGTACATCGTAGACGGTGGCTGGGTATGACCGCCGAGCCCGCGCGGCCTAGCTGCTCGTGCCGCGATGCTTGTCGATGCGCCGCACGGCCGTGTCGATCACCGCCAGGATGCTTTGCGCCGCGCCGGATGCATCGCCGGCCTCGATCGCATCGACCACCGCCGCGTGTCCTGTGACGCTTGCGGCGTGATCGCTCGGGTCATCCACGGGCGAGCTGTAGGTGAATGAGGCGACCAGTGCCGTCTCGATGACCCCGGCGATGGAGCGGATCAGCGGGTTGCCCGAGGCGCTGCCGATGGCCAGGTGGAAGTCCAGATCGGCGGCCGCGAAACTCTGGCGCGACTGACCGGCCCGGCCGATCTGCCGCAGGCACTCACGCAGCTGTGCGATATCTTCGGGCCGGCGCCGCTGCGCGGCGAGCGCTGCGGCGGCCGGCTCCACCGCCCGACGCACCTCGGTCAGCGTCATGCGGAACTCGTCGTCAAGGCCAAGCCGCAGTCGCCAGGCGAGCACATCGGCGTCGAAATAATTCCAGAAGAGCGCATCGCGAACCCGCGTTCCGACCCGCGTTTTCGGGACGACAAAGCCCTTGGCGGCAAGTGTCTTCATCACCTCTCGCAACACGGTGCGCGAGACGTGAAAACGGGTGCAGAGCTCAGCCTCTCCAGGCATGGTAGCCCCGGGCGGATAACGTCCCTGCAGCAGCTCGGTGCCGAGAATCGCCGCAATTTGATCGTGGCTCGAGCGGCCGCGCTCCGGAGCGAGCAGACTGAACCGCGGTAGCGGACGTGGAAACTCCTGGCGCATCGGGGCGGCACTGGCATGCTCGCCCCGAGGTGAGTTTGGGGCGCCCTGCGAGATGAACGAACGGCTCATGATCCAATGATCCTGTGATCTGGCGGACGGGCGGCAGCTGCCGGCGGATCGAGTGGAGCGCGGCGGGTTCTCTGCGCGCCCTCTGTATCGGTGTAAGACGTCCCAGCGCCCGAATTCTTCCCCCGGACTGCGGCTCGCCACGGCGGCGCTGGTCCGCGCAGCGGGCGCTGGCGGCTGCCCGAGGTCATTGCCGCTGCGGCTGTCGGACCGGCCGGCCGACGAGCGGTGACTTGACCGGCCGCGGAATTGCGATATTTTAGCTTCGTCATTCGACCCTTCACAGCGGCAGTGCACTTTTCCACAAGCTTCCGGGACGTGGCCAACGCCGCCGCGTGCGGCCTAATGCGGTTCCTCGAGACGCACCTCATCGTCCGGAATTCTGGCGCCGTAGCGCACCTGCGGCCGCTGGGCGACGCTTTCTAGCGCATGACGCTCATCGGCCCGCCCAGACATCGAGCCGCGCTCATGGCACTGTGTGTGCTCAGCGCACTGGCCTGTGCGCGTGGCGCAAGCGCTGCCGAGCGGGTGATCCCCGCGCTGCCTGCTGCGCGCATCCGCAGCATCACCGCCAATTCGCGCGGCATGTATCGGGACATCGAGCGGCGCACGTTCGAATATTTCTGGCAGACCACCAATCCCCGCAACGGCTTGGCGCCGGATCGCTGGCCGACGCCGGCACCCGCGAGCATCGCCGCGACCGGCTTTGCGCTCACCGCCGAAGTCATCGGCGCTGAGCGTGGTTACGTCAGCCGCCGCGCGGCTGCCGAGCGCGTGCGTACCACCCTGGCGTTCCTGTGGAGTCTGCCACAGGGTCCGGCGCGCCGCGGTATGGCGGGCTACCAGGGATTCTTCTATCACTTTCTGAATCTGCACACCGGGTTGCGCGCGCCGCACAGTGAACTGTCGACCATCGATACCGCGTTGCTGATGGCCGGCGTGCTCGCCGCCGGCAGTTATTTCGACCGGCCAACCCCGCTCGAGAGGCAGATCCGCACTCTGGCCCGGCAATTGTATCTGCGGGTGAACTGGCGCTGGGCCGCGCCCGGCGCCGATCCGCGCGTCAGCATCGCCTGGTATCCCGAAAGCGGCTTCTCCCGGGTACGCTGGGCCGGCTACAACGAAGCATCGATTCTGTACATTCTCGCTCTGGGCTCGCCCACCCACCCATTGCGTGCCAACGCGTGGCAGGCGTGGACCTCCACCGACGCGGCGGACTGGCGTCACATCGATGGTCAGACCCTGTTGGCGTTCGGACCCCAGTTTGGTCATCAGTACACGGCTGTGTGGATCGATCTGCGTGGCATCGCCGACGCGTTCATGCGTGCACACCACGAGACGTATTTCGAGAACTCACGCCGCGCCACGTTGGCGCAGCGCGAATATGCAATTCGCAACCCGCACAAATGGGCCGGATACGGCCCGAACATCTGGGGGCTGACCACCTGTGACGGCCCTGGCAACGTCACCGCACCGTTCCAGCGCAGTACCCGCCGCTTCTATGACTACGTCGCACGCGGCATCACCCGGCCCAACAAAGACGACGGCACGCTCGCGCCAACTGCCATGGTTGCCTCGCTCCCTTTTGCACCACATGTCGTCAGCCGGGGAACGGCGGCGCTGTTGCGCCGCTACGGCACGCTGATCTACACGCGCTACGGATTTCTCGATTCATTCAACCCGAGCTTCACGGATGCGGCGCGTGCACATCACGGACACGTCGTCCGTGGGCTCGGTTGGGTCGACGGGAATTACCTCGGGATCGACCAAGGCCCGATCATCGCCATGATCGAAAATGAGCGCAGCGGGCTCATCTGGCGCGTCATGCGCGCCAATCCGTATGTCCGCCAAGGTCTGCTGCGCGCCGGATTCACCGGCGGCTGGCTGCCGGCGGCGCGCCAGTAGCCGGCACACCGCTCGGCCACTGCGCGACGCCCGCTCTCCGTGGCGGAAATCCTCTACCATAGCGGCCGAGCCGCTTCGAGCCACGGACCCTCATTGCCTGCCGCCGCGGAGAAACAGCCATGAATCGTACCCTGCTTTCGGCTCTGCTCGCTGCACTGGCGTGCTGCAGCGGCGCGCGGGTTGATGCGGCGCCGGCGAGCGTGGCGTCCCCGCTCGCGAGCGAGGCGTTGCACATCGATGCGCAGGCACCGGGTCAGGCGTTTCCGCACTTCTGGGAGCGCATGTTCGGATCGGGTCGGGCGGTGCTCGTGCTGCGGGCGAACTATCAGCACGACCTGCGGATGATGCGTGCCGAAACGGGCATCCGCTACGTGCGCTTCCACGGCCTGCTCGACGACGATGTGGGACTTCTCGTGGGGCACGCGGCGCTTTTCTATAACCGTCACGGCCAGCGACACAAGGGCAGCGAGGCGACCGAACCGTACAACTTTTCCTATGTCGACCAGATCATGGATGCGCTGCGCGCGCATGGCGTCCGACCGTACGTAGAACTCGACTTCATGCCGCGGGCGCTCGCGAGCAATCGGCACGCCGTGCAACCGTTCTGGTATCGCCCGAATGTGTCCCCGCCGCGCAGCTATGCGGCTTGGGACCGCATGATCGAGGCATTGGCCCGCCATTTCATCGCGCGCTACGGCATCAACGAAGTGGCGAAGTGGTATTTCGAGGTCTGGAACGAGCCGAACCTGAGCTTCTGGGGTGGCGTACCGAAGCAGAAGACCTACTTCACGCTCTACGACCATACGGCCCGGGCGCTGAAGAGCGTCAATCCCCGCCTGCGCGTCGGCGGTCCGGCTACTGCACAGGCCGCATGGGTCAGCGCATTCCTGCGCCACGTCGCGCGGGCGCACGTGCCGATCGACTTCGTCAGCACCCACGTCTACGGGAACGACACTGCCGAGCACGTGTTTGCAAGGCACATGCATGTTTCCCGCCGGACAATGGTGTGTCGCGCGGTGCGCAAGGTCCATCGCCAGATCGCCCGTTCGCCGTATCCGCATCTGCCATTGATTCTCTCCGAGTTCAACGCGAGCTACAGCAACGAGCCGGACGTCACCGACACGCCCTACATGGGCCCGTGGATCGCCTCGACCATCCGCCAGTGCGCCGGGCTGCTGCAGGCGATGAGTTATTGGACGTTCTCCGATGTCTTCGAGGAAGGCGGAGTGATCCATAAACCCTTCTACGGCGGCTTTGGACTAATCGCCGAGGACGACATCCCGAAACCGTCCTTCAATGCCTTTGTGCTGCTGCACCGGCTCGGCCATGTGCGCTTGCTGCCGAAGACCCGATCTGCGTTGATCACGCGTACGCGCACCGGCTCGTTGGTGCTGGCGCTGTGGGATTACGCCCCTCCGGATGGCCGCGGTCACCATTACACCCACCCTCCGCGCCGGCGTGCTCAACGCGTATTCGACATCACGATCGACGGTTTTCCCGCTGCGGCGCGTGGGCTGTTGTGGCGCGTAGACGATACACACAGCAACGTGTTGCGCGCATTCGATGCCATGGGCAGACCATCATGGCCGACACCGCAGCAGATCAGAGTCTTGCGCGACGCCGGTCGACTGACCCCGCCGCGCCCGGTGCAGTTGGTCGGTGGACGGATCGTGGTCACCGTGCCGCAGCATGGTCTGGCGCTGCTGCTGTTGCATCGCGGCTGACCGCTCAGCGCGATCGGATCAACGCTCGGTCCAGCCGCCGCAGATCGAGCCCGCGGGTTTCCTGCCCGAAGCAGACGATCAGGATCAGACTCAGCAGGACCGCAGCGGCGGTGACTGCGCTCGAGAGGCGCAGTGGCGGCACCAGTGCGAGCGCTCCGAGTCCCTGGCAGATCAGGCCGCCGGCCTTGCTGCAGCCGGCCACCCAGCCGGTGGCCCGTCCGCGCACCTGAAGCGGGTAGTTCTCGGCCGCATAGGGCAGAAGGATTGATATGACACCGGTCGAGCCAATGATGAGCAAAACGGGTGCGAGCAACGGGTTGGCCGCGGCCGGCGCACCCGTTTGCTGCAAAGTGAGCGTGAGGACCCCGACAGCGGTGATCGCGGTCATCACCAGCAGTGCACCCTTGGTGCTCCAGCGCCAGTAGAGCACCGCCGCGAATATCACCACCGGCGCGGCCAGCAGAGATGAGCGGGCGAGCAGTGCGGCGGCAAGCCCCATGTTACGGCCCGCCGCGATCAGCTCGCCGGGAAGCCACAACAGCAGACCGAAGTTGACGAAGCCCCAGGACAGCCCGGCAACGCCCAGCGCCATCGTCGTGCCGATCAGGCTCCGCAGCGCGGCGGGACGGCGGCCATCCTCATCAGCCGGCGCCTGCTCGCCAGCCGCGGCAGGGGTGATCATCAAGGCGCCGAAGCGCTCGAGTGTCGCGCGTGCCTCATCCGGACGACCGATGTGCAGCAGAAAACGAGGCGATTCGGGAATCAGCGGCGCCAAGGTAATCAGCATCAATCCCGAGGGCAGATTGAGAAACCACATGATTCGCCAGCCGAAATGCGGTTGCAGCAGTGCCGAGAATCCCGAAGCCGCCAGGTACCCGCCGAGCGCACCAGCGCCGCCGACAAGCACCAGACTCCAGCCGCGATGACTCGTCGGCATGATCTCCGCGAGCAGTGCGTAGGCCACCGGCAGCAGTCCCCCGGCCGAGGCGCCCATGAGAAAGCACATGAATTCGTTCCACGCGAAGGACGGCATGGCGCCGCAGATCGAGGTGCCGATGAACATCACGGCCGCGAGCAGAATGGTCGCACGCCGGCCATAGCGATCCGCCAGGGCGCCCCAGAGGAACGAGCCGAGCGTCGCGCCCATCAATGCCGCAAATGGCAGTACCGCGACCTGTGCGGCGCTCAAGCGGTACTCTGTGCGCATGCCGGGGATTACAAAGCCGAGCGAGCTGACCTTCATGATGTCCACCGCGAGCGCCACCGCGAGCGCCGTGCAGGCCGCCCAATGCCATGGGGTGAGTGGCGCCTCTTCGGGCGCCACGATGCGTTCGTGCGCTCGACCGTGGCTGTGGGTCGCGGCTTTGGGCTGCAGACCGTAGACCGCTGCCATCGTCCCGATCAGGATGCACGCCATCCCGAAGAGCATCGGGGTGCCCATTGGCATGCCGGCCATCCGGTACTGCATCGCACCGGCAGCGATGAATGGCGGGATGTGCAGCAGCACGCCGAGCACGACGCCGATACAGCCGAGCCAAAACGCGGCCGGGCTGCGCCGATCCGAGAACATGAACCATTCACGCACTTGCTGCTCTGCGAGATCGGCACGCTCCAATGCCGGCAATTGTATCGTATCCCGATTGGTTGGCGCGCCCGAGCGCTCTTAGCGCAGCACGATGAGCAGATCCTTCGGATCGACCTGCTGGCCGGGTGCGACCACGATCTCCGCCACCTCGGCGTCGATCTCGGCGCGCACCTGGGTCTCCATCTTCATCGCCTCGAGACTCACCAGCACATCGCCGCGTGCGACCTTGCGCCCCACGCTCACTGCAATCGTCGCAACCGTCCCGGGCATGGGTGCGCCGACCTGTCTGGCATCGCCCGGCTCCGCCTTGCGCTGCGGGGGGCGTCTGGCGACCTGACTGCGGTCTGCCACGCGCAGCGAGCGGGGCTGGCCGTTCAGCTCCATGAATACGGTGCGCATGCCATCTTCGTGCAGTTCGCTGCAGGCCACGTAGCGAACGAACAGGCGTTTGCCGCGCTCCAGGTCGATGCTGATCTCATCACCCGGCTCCATGCCATAGAAGAACACCGAAGTTGGCAGGATGCTCACATCGCCGTAGCGGGCCCGCTCGGCGGCGTAGTCGAGCCAGACTTTCGGGTACATCAGATAAGACGCCAGATCGTCGTCGCTCACCGCGCGCGGCGTCGCCTTCTGGATCTTCGCCCGCGTCGCGGACAGGTCGACGGGCGGCATCGAGGCGCCCGGCCGCTCCGCTAGCGGCGCAGCATCTTTGAGCACCTTGCGCTGCAGGGTCGGTGGAAATCCACCGTACGGCTGACCCAGGTCACCGTGGAAGAACTGCACCACTGAGTCCGGGAACGGTACGTCCACTTCCGGGTCGAGGACCTGTTGCGGGGTCAGTCCGCTCGTGACCATCAGCAGCGCCATGTCGCCGACCACCTTGGAGCTCGGCGTGACTTTCACGATGTCGCCGAACATCTGGTTGACGTCCGCATATGCCTGCGCCACCTGCGGCCAATGCGCGCTGTCGATGCCCAGTGCGCGTGCCTGCTCGCGCAGGTTGGTGAACTGTCCGCCCGGCATGCCGTGGACGTAAACCTCGGAGGCTCCGGAGCGGATGTCGCTCTCGAAAGCACCATACAGACGCCGTACCTGCTCCCAGTAGGAGGACAGCATGCGCAGCTTCGCCGGATCCACCCCGCAGTCGCGCGGGCCGTGGCGTAGCGCTTCGACGATGGAGCCGAGATTGGGCTGGGAGGTCAGTCCGCTCATCGCATCGATGGCGCCATCGACGGCATCGGCGCCGGCCTCGATCGCGGCCAATACGCTTGCGGCGGCGATGCCGCTGGTGTCGTGGGTATGGAAGTGCACCGGCAGGCCGATCTCCTCCTTCAGCGCCTTGACCAGCGTGAAGGCGGCGCGCGGCCGGCACAGTCCGGCCATGTCCTTGATGCCGAGCACATGTGCCCCGGCGCTTTTCAGTTGCTGCGCGAGGCGCAGGTAATAATCGAGGGTGTATTTGCGCTCGTGTGGATCGATGAGGTTGCCGGTGTAGCAGATGGCGGTCTCGCACAGCCGTCCGGTCTCGAGCACCGCGTCGATCGCCACGCGCATATTCTCGACCCAGTTGAGCGAGTCGAAGATGCGAAACACGTCGATGCCGCGCGCGGCCGCCTGCTTGACGAAAAAACGCACGACATTGTCCGGATAATTGGCATAGCCGACGGCATTGGCGGAGCGCAGTAGCATCTGCAGCAGAAGATTCGGCATGCGCTCGCGCAGCACGGCAAGCCGATCCCACGGATCCTCCCGCAGGAAGCGCATCGCTACGTCGAAGGTTGCCCCGCCCCAGCACTCCACCGAGAACAACTGCGGGGTGAGGCTCGCGTAATACGGTGCGATCGCCGCCATGTCGATGGTGCGCATGCGCGTGGCGAGCAGCGATTGATGCGCATCGCGCATGGTGGTGTCGGTGAGCAATACGCGCTGCTCGGCGAGCATCCAGCGGGCAAAGCCCTCCGGCCCAAGCTCATCGAGTTTCTGGCGCGTCCCGGGCTGCGGCTCGGCGAGCGCTACCGGCGGCAGCTTCGCTGTCTCGATCCGCTCCGGGCGCGGCCGGGCGCGCGTTTCCGGATTGCCGTTGACGATCGTGTCGGCGATATAACTCAGAATCCGGGTCGCACGGTCGCGTTTGCGCGGCCAACGGAACAGTTCCGGTGTCTCGTCGATGAACTTCGTGGTGTAGGTTGCATCGGCGAAGTTCGGATGACAGATCACCTGATCGAGGAAGCGCAAGTTGGTGACCACGCCACGAATGCGAAATTCCCACAGCGCGCGGTGCATGCGCGCGATGGCCTCTTCGGGGCTCGACGCCCAAGCGGTTACCTTGACCAGCAGCGAATCGTACGAACGGGTGATGATGGCGCCGGTATAGGCGGTGCCGGCGTCAAGGCGGATGCCGAAACCGGCGGGACTGCGGTAAGCGCTGATCTTGCCGTAGTCCGGAATGAAGTTGTTTTCCGGATCTTCGGTCGTCACCCGGCACTGTAGGGCGTGTGCCTGGATGCGGATGTCCGGCTGCGCCGGCACGCCGCTTTCCGGCGTGCCGAGCCGCGCGCCTTCGGCGATACGGATCTGCGCCTTGACCAGATCGATGCCGGTGGCGCACTCAGTGACCGTATGTTCGACCTGTATGCGCGGGTTGACCTCGATGAAATAGAACCGGCCGCTGTCGGCATCCTGCAGAAATTCGACCGTGCCGGCATTGCGGTAGTGGGCCGCCCGGCCGATGGCGAGGGCCGCCTGACAGATCTCCTCGCGCTGCGCGGCGCTGAGGAACACCGCCGGGGCGCGCTCGACCACCTTCTGGTTGCGCCGCTGCACCGTGCAGTCGCGCTCGTACAGGTGCACCAGCCCGCCATGGGCGTCCCCGAGGATCTGTACCTCGACGTGGCGGGCGCGGCGCACCAGCTTCTCCAGATACACCTCGTCGTTGCCGAACGCCGCCTTGGCTTCGCGCCGAGCAACCGGCAACAGCTCGTGCAGCTGTTGGTCGCTCTCGACCACGCGCATGCCGCGTCCGCCGCCGCCCCAGCTCGCTTTGAGCATGACCGGGTAACCGATCTGGGCCGCGAGGCGCACGCACTCTTCGATCTCCTGAGGCAGCGGTGCGGTGGCAGGCATGACGGCGACCCCGGCCCGCGCAGCGAGATCGCGCGCAGATACCTTGTTGCCGAGCAGCCGCATCGTTTCGGCTTCGGGGCCGATAAAGACGATGCCCGCGCGTGCGCAGGCCGCCGCGAACTCGGGATTTTCGGCGAGAAACCCATAGCCCGGATGCACCGCGTCCACGCGCGCCTCGCGCGCGATGCGCAGGATGTCCTCGATGTCGAGGTACGCCTCGATCGGGCCCTTGCCCTCACCGACCAGGTACGATTCGTCGGCCTTCGTGCGGTGCAGGGAAAAGCGGTCCTCGCGCGAGTAGACGGCAACCGTGCGCAAGCCGAGCTCGTTGGCGGCCCGCATCACCCGGATGGCAATTTCGCCCCGATTGGCGATCAGAATGCTTCGAATCCCGTGCGGCATGTGTTCGTTCACCATTAAAATCCGCATCGATCATAGCGACTGCGGGCGCAATGCGCGCGGGGTACTCGTTCTATATGTATTCCATTGCGATTCATGGCGGCGCTGGCGCGCTGCCGACACAGGGGCTGTCCGCGGCTCGGCAGCAGCAGTACCAGGAGGGTCTCGGCGCGGCACTCGACCAGGGTTACGCGGTGCTCGAGCGGGGCGGCTCGAGCCTCGAGGCGGTGGTCGCCGCAGTGCGCGTCCTCGAGGATGATCCGTTGTTCAATTCCGGCCGCGGCGCGGCGCTCACGCGCGCCGGTGGCGCGGAACTCGATGCGGCAGTGATGGACGGCAGTACGTTGCGCGCCGGTGCGATCGCGGCTGTCCGGCACGTGAAGAACCCGATCGATCTTGCGCGGCGCGTGATGGAGAAATCGCGCCACGTGCTGCTGGTGGGCGCCGGCGCCGAGGAGTTCGCGCTGGAGGAGGGCTTTGCGCTCGTGCCGAACGCCCACTTTCGAACCGCCGAGCGTCAGGCCGAGTTGGAACTGCTGCGCGGCGGCGCCAGCGTCTCGGAGCTGATGCCCTCCCCACAGGGCACGGTGGGCGCGGTGGCGCGCGATGCCGCCGGCAATCTCGCCGCGGCCACCTCCACCGGTGGCATGGCCAACAAGCGACCGGGGCGCGTGGGCGACTCGCCCATCATCGGTGCCGGTACCTACGCCAAGAACGGCGTGTGCGCGGTGTCGGCCACGGGGCATGGCGAATATTTCATGCGCTTGGTCGCAGCCCACCAGATATGCGCGTTGGTCGAATACCGTGGTGTCAGCCTTGCCGAGGCAGTGCGCGAGACGCTGCATGAGCGGCTGCAAGCGCTCGGCGGGGCCGGCGGCATCATCGCCGTCGATGCCGCCGGGCGCATCAGCCTGGACTTCAATACCGAGGGCATGTTCCGCGCCGCGCGGGATTCGGCCGGTATGCACCAGATTGCGATCTAGGCCGACTCCCGGCGGCTCCTGGGGCGCAGCGCAGCGGCCGTCTGCGCCGCGAGCAGGCGCATGCCTTGGATCCGGGCGCGCAGCTGGGCGGCACCGCCTTCGGCAGCCGCTTGCAGCAGTTCGTCCCAGAACTCGGGCGTATCCAGCCAGCGGGGACGCAGCCACATCCACAGCCGGTGGCCGAGCTGGTGAGCGCCGAGCACGCTGTCGGCCGTGATCCGTTCGGCGCACAGCGGGTGCAAGCCGAGGGCGAGGCGAGCCTGCACGGGGTGCCGACGGGCGAGTGACCAGGCGAAGACGAACATCATCTCCGAGGCGGCGACGGCCCGCGAACCGGTGAACAGAGCTCCGTACGCTTGCGGTGAGCCGTCATTGATCTGCGGACGGTCAAGGTTTTGCCAGCGCTGCGGATCGGAAAATCCTGCATCGAACAGCAGATACGGGTGATTGGCGGCGCGCAGCCGGCCCGCCGCGTTCAGCTGCAGCCACAGATGTGCGATGCGGGACACCGCAGCGTGTGGACAGCCCGCGCGCGCCTGCTCGGCGAGCACTTGCAGACAGAAGTCATTGAGCTCGGGCAGCGTCTCGATGACCTCACGTGGCGCCCGCGTGACCCACGGTGGGGTCCTCTGGCGAGCCTCTGTTTCGGGATCCGACATCACGCACCCCCGTCTCACCCGATGCACGGCCGATGGTACCGCGGCCACGGCCGAACGCCACCCCTGCATTTGCGTCGACTTTCGTCGCATTGTCCGATTGCCCTTTGCCGCAGATAGCCGAAAATGCATCGCTTGGGGCGCGGCACAGTGGCCGGGAAGGAAACGTGATGCGTATCCTCGAAGATCGCTACGAGGGCGAGCTGCAGAATTTTCAGCTGGCACTGCGGCTGGTGCGCTACGAGGCCCGTACGCGCACGATCCGACTGTATACCGGGCTCACCGATCACCGGATCCGCAAGCTCTGGCAGCGCTACTGCGGCGGGGCGAGCAATCTGCCGCGCCATCGCGGCAAGTCCCCGCAGCAGGTCGGCTATTTCACGCGCTCGGCGCGCGTGCGCACCGAGGCGGCGCTGCTCGCAGCGGCTTATTGCGCGTGCGGGCTCGTCGGCGAGGAGCCCTCTACAGGCCAATCCGCCTCGCCGCAGCGCCGGCACGTCGGTGCGCTGCTCTGCGATGTCTATGATTACTACACCAAGCTGGTGCCGCAGCCGGCCATCTCGTTCGAGCACGCGCAGTTTCTGGCCCAATGCCTGCGCTCGGGCGAGCAACTCGCGGTGCGGCACTGCACTCAGTGCCGCGGGCACATCGTCGTCGAGCGGTTCCCGCTGCGCCCGCGATGGTGCGATCATTGTGCCCCTCCGAAGGGAAGGCGCGGGGGCGCACGGCGCACGCGTGCCACTCACATCACCCGCAGGCCATGACACCCGTCCGACCGAACTTCTTCTCTGGCACCTACGTTGACCGCCGCACCGAACTGCGCGAGCACGGTGACTGGCTCGAGCGCGCGCTCGCCGATCCGCACACCCAGTTCCTGCTCGCCCGCGGCACGAGCCAGCTGCTTTATGCCGACGCACCGCCGCGCATCGCATTCGTCTCGCCGCACCATCCGGCGGTGGCGGCAGCCGAGCCTGATCGCTTCGTGCTGCTCGGCTGGTTCCGCGGGCGCCGCTGCGTGTTGCTATCGCTGGACGCGCGATGGCAGGACGTCGAGCTGCCCGCAGGCGCCTCGTTCCAGGAGCTGCGCCCGCTCTCCCCAGAGCTCGACGTCGAGGAGGCGGGCCTGCTGGCGTACGCCCGGGCGCTGTCGGTCTGGCGGGCGCGTCAGCGCCGCTGCGGTGTGTGCGGCGCGCCGACCGCTCCGGCGCGTGCCGGGCACAGCGTGATCTGTGTCGAGACGCAATGCGCCGAGGAATATTTCCCGCGCATCGACCCCGCCATCATCGTGCTCGTCAGCGACGGGGAACGGGCGCTACTCGGGCGCCAGCGCACGTGGCCGCCGGGCCGGTACTCGACCATCGCCGGTTTCGTCGAGCCCGGCGAGAGCCTCGAGGACGCCGTGCAGCGCGAAGTGCTCGAGGAGACCGGCGTGCAGGTACTCGCAAGCCGCTACGACTCCTCGCAGCCCTGGCCCTTCCCGGCGTCCCTGATGGTGGGCTTCCAAGCGGTTGGGGCCCCTGGGCCGGTGCGCGTCGGCGGGGAACTCGAGGATGCGCGCTGGTTCTCCCGTGAGGCGCTGCGCGCTGGCAGCATTCAGCTGCCGCCGCCGCACTCGATCTCCCGCCGGCTGATCGACGCCTGGCTCGGAGCGCAGCCGTAGTGTGTCTGCTGGTGCTCGCCTGGCGGGCTCATCCGCACTACCGGCTCATCGTCGCGGCGAACCGCGACGAATATCACGATCGTCCGGCCGAACCGCTCGCACCGTGGCCGGCGCCCCCTGCGCTGCTCGCCGGGCGCGATCTGCGTGCCGGAGGCACCTGGCTCGGCATCGATCAGCGTCGACGCTTCGGTGTCATCACCAATTATCGCGAGCAACCGCAGATCTCCACCGACACCCCGTCGCGCGGTGGCCTGATCCCGGAGTTCCTCACCGACCCGGCGGGTGCCGGGGACTATCTGGGCGCGCTGCGGCCGCGCGCCGCCCGCTACGGCGGCTTCAATCTGCTGCTCGCGGACGAGCACTCGCTATGGTACGGCTCGAACCGGGTCGCGCCATTCGCGCGACGGCTCGAGCCCGGCGTCTATGGGCTTTCCAACCACAGCCTGGACAGTCCCTGGCCGAAACTGACCCGCGTGCGCTCTGCCTTCGAGCGCTGGCTGGCGGATGCCCCGGATGGCGAGGACGCCTCAGCCGTGCTGTTTGGGATGCTCGATGATCGTCGTGCGGCCGCGACGGGGACGGAGCCGGCCCACGAGGGCACACCGGGGTCCTGGGAGCGGGCGCTGTCGGCTCCGTTTGTCGAGCACCCGCAGTTCGGTACCCGCTGCTCGACGGTCCTGCTGCTCGAGCCGAGTGGCGCACTGCACATGTCCGAGCGACGCTTCGATCGCCACGGACGTCCCGTCGGGCAGAGCGAATACCGGCTGGCCGCAGACCAATGGTGCTGAGTGGTCCGGGAACCGTCACGGTCATGCGCGGTCATGACAGATTAGAATGATTAATTCATGGTCTGCCGGTCGGAGTCTCAACGCTAAATGGTGCGTCGCAATCGGAACTGCGGGGCTCGGTTGGCGCGGGCCGCGCTCGCGCTCGCCGCGCTGCTTGCTGCCACTGCGCACGCCGACATCGCGCTGACGATCCGCGGGGTCGGCGGCAAACTACGCGCCAATGTGCTCGCCTATCTGAGCTTTCAACGCTACCGCAAGAGCCCGCACCTGAACGCCGAGACGATCGAGCGGCTGGAGAATCGGGTCCAGAGCGAGGTGAGAGCGGCGCTCGAACCGTACGGGTACTTCCAGTCGAGTGTGCATCCGGCGGTGCGCCAGACCGGCCCGAATGACTGGCGAGTCCTGCTCGACATCACGCCGGGACCGCCGGTCATCTTGCGCACCGTCGAGGTGCGCGTCACCGGTCCGGGCAGCGCTGACCCACGCTTCACGCACATCACCGCCCATCTGCCCTTTCACCCCGGTGAGCGCCTGAACGAGGCTGCTTACGAGACGTTGAAGAGCGAGCTGCTGCAGACCGCGGCGATCTATGGCTATGTCGATGCGCACCTGGTCCGCCACGAGATCCTCGTCAACCCGCACGAACATCGCGCCAGTGTCTTGCTCACCGTTGCCACCGGGGTGCGCTACCGCTTCGGGGCGACACACATCGAGCAGCATGCCGTGACGAACGCGCTGGTGCGCCGCTACCTGCGCTACCGCCCGGGTCAGCCTTTCGACCTCACGCGGGTGCTTCGCACGCAGTTCGTGCTCGATGACGCGGGGTATTTCTCCGACCTGGAAGTCGTGCCGGGCACGCCGGACAAAACGCTGCACACGGTGCCGGTGCACATTCAGGCGCATCCGAGCCGGCGCAACGTGTACTCGCTTGCGGCCGGCTATGCGACGGACACCGGCGCGCGTGGGATCATCAGCTGGCAGGATCGGCGGGTGAACGAGGAAGGCCATCGCATGAGCGTCGATCTGGAAGCCGCGCAGGTCACCAAGTACAGCCTGCAGAGCCGCTACGTCATCCCGATCGGCGATCCGGCCACCGAAAATCTGAGTTTTATCGCCAGCGTCGAGCAGCGCGAGCTCGCCGCCGTGACCGCACGCACCATGACCCTCGGGGCGAGCCTGACGCGCGTCACCGGCCGCTGGCAGACCGTGTGGTACCTCGATGGCGTACACACCACCGGCTCGGTGTCGGGAGCCATCTGTCCGGCGCAGATCCTGACCCAGACTGGAGCGTGCGCAAACCCGGTCACGGGCATTGCCAGTGTGGTCGGCAACATGCTCGTGCCGGGCGTCGACATCACCTCGGTCCCGAGCGATTACTTCGGTGAGCCTGTTTTCGGCCATGGCGTGTCGATCGAGGTGCGCGGCTCGCATGGCGCGCTCGGCTCGCACGCGGACTTTCTGCAGATCCGAGTCGAACTCGAGCGGGTGTTCAAGCTCGCGCCCCGCTGGCACCTGCTGCTGCGCGATGCCTTTGGCGCAACCGCCGTATCGCATTTCAACAGCATGCCGCCCGTGATGCGCTTCTTTGCCGGTGGTGAGAGCAGCGTGCGCGGCTTCGAGTACAATTCCCTCGCTCCCGAGCAGACCTTCTACGCCACCGGCGTTTATCAGGTCATCGACAAGGCCGCGAAGACCACCACTGACTATTACTGTTATGTGGGTCAAAGCCCGCCGGCCAACGTCGTCAATCCGGTGCACTGTCCGTTGCCGCCGCAGCAGGCTGGCGGCAAGGACATGATCAGCGGCACCGTGGAAATCGATCGCGATCTGCCGCACAACTTCGGAATCGCCGCGTTTTTCGACTACGGCAATGCCTTTAACAGCTTCCATATCCCGCATCTGCTGCAGTATGGCGCGGGCATCGGCTTCAGGGTGCGTCTGCCGGTGATGACGCTCGGCATCGATGTCGGCGAACCGCTCTCGCAGCCCGGCAGCCCACGGCTGTACATCAACTTCTCGCCACGGTTGTGAGCGGCCCGAAGCGATGCGCCGATTTCTGACACTGAGCGGCCTGCTGATCACCCTGCTGGTGGTGCTGAGTGCTGCGGCGCTTTACTTTGTCGTCTACACGCAAAGCGGCTTGCGCTTCCTGGTGGCGCATCTGCCGGAGCGCTTCGGCACGGCGCAGGTGAGAATCGAGCAGGTCAGCGGTACGCTGGCGAGCGGCGTGCATGCGCGTCGCGTCGTGATCGACCAGCGACACGTTTATCTGCGCTTCGACGGGGTTTCGACCCAGGTGCAGTTCTCGCCGCTGTCATGGCACAGCCTGATCAGCCGGCAGACGAGCGTCACCGACGTCTACGTGCGCATCAAGCCCGTGGCGCCTCTGCCCCCGCCGGCCCATCCACAATTCTTGCCGTGGTGGCTGCGCATCACGATCGCACGCGCGCACATCGGCGCGCTTGCGCTCGAGCTGCAGGACGGGCGGCGGTTACAGGGAACAAACATCAATGGCGCGGTCGCGATCAGCCATCGAAGCGTGCGAGTTTCCAACCTCACGTTGCAAACGGGGTACGGTACCTCTGCCATGGCGCTGGCATTGCATGCCGCCCGACCTCTGCAGCTGTCCCTCGGGGGCCATTTCTCCTGGCAAGCGCCCGAGCAGCCGCGTTGGGTGGGCCACATCGCGCTGCGCGGGGACTTGGCCAAGCTCACCGTCTCGGGGCGTCTGAGCAAGCCCTTCAGCGTCCGATTGCACGGCCTGCTGTTTACGCAGGACGGTCATTGGCAGACGCGCAGCGAACTCGACGTCCGAGGGCTCGATCTGCGCGCCTGGCATCGCACCGACCGGTTCGGCCTCATCCGTGCCCAGCTGGCGCTGAGCGGCGCTCTGCAGGACTTTACCCTCGGCGGGAGCCTCGATCCGACCGGGCTGGGTGCGGGCGCCTTCCACGTCGAGCTTCTCGGCCGGTACGTCGGCGGTGTACTCACGGCGCGTCGGGTCATGCTCCGCCATCTGGCCTCGGGTGCGGCTCTGAGCGCAACCGGGACCGCCCGTTTCGCGGGCGGGCGGCCGGACCTGCACTTGCAGGGGCTCTGGCGCGCGCTGCGCTGGCCGCTGGTCGGTCGGTCGCGGTTGCACAGCGCGGCCGGCACCTTCACACTCGCCGGCCGGCTGCCCTACGACATCACCGCGCGAGGGGTCGCTCAGCTCGGTGCGGCACCGCCCGTTCCGGTCAGTCTGGTCGGTACGGTCAGTGCCACCGGCCTGGCGATCGCGCACTCGACCCTGCGGTTGCTCGGTGGCCAGGTGATCGCCCGCGGCCGACTGGCTTGGTTGCCGGTCAAGCGCTGGTCACTGCGCGCGCATGCCACGGGCCTCGATCCGGGCGGCGTGCGGCCGGTGCTGCGCGGTCGGGTCGGTTTTGCGCTGCGCGCGTCCGGACAGGGCTTCGGCGCTGGCGCCTCGATGCACATCACGTTTAATCAGCTGAGCGGCGAGGTGCGCGGCAAGCCGGCCAGCGGCCGCGGGCGCATCGTTCGCGATCAGGGTGTCTGGTCGTTTCAACAGGTTCGCCTCGATCTCGGTCAGACGCACCTTGCGCTCGATGGCCGGTTGGACCAGCAGGTGCGCCTGCGCTTCGCGCTTGCCGGGGATATGAGTCTGTTCGCGGCCGCCGCTCGCGGCCGCATCGATGCGAGCGGAACGATCGATGGTCCGCTCAGCGCACCGCAGGTGCTGGCATCGCTGCGCGGCTCGGATCTGCATGTGGGGGCCAACTCACTCGCCTCGATCACGGCGCATGTGCGGTTCGACCCGACGGGCCGCAGTTCTTCCAATGTGCTGCTGCGCCTGCGCACGCTGCGCTCGCGGCACCACCTGCTGCGCAGTCTCGATTTCACACTCACCGGCCCGGCGTCGAGTCTGCGCGCGCATCTGGCGATGAGCGCACCGGGTATGCAGTTGACGGCGCAGGCCGCGGGGCGTTTCGCCGCCGGCGTGTTCAACGGCCAGATCACCACATTCAACGTGACCGGGCCGCAGCCGCTGAAGCTGCACTTGCGTCAGGTTGCCTCGTTGTTCCTCTCCCGCTCGCACAGTGCGCTCGGGGAGCTGTGCCTCGAGGGCACGCCGGGCGCACTGTGCGCCGGGGCGAACTGGACGCCGGCGAGCTGGTCGGCGCACGTGACCGCCGACACGCTGCCGCTCGCGACACTCACTGCGGGCATGACTCCCGAGGTCGAGTACCAGGGCACGCTCGGCGCACGGATCGAACTCGCCGGTGGTGGCGGCTCGCCGGCGCAGGGAGCGTTGCGCATGACCTTGACGGACGGGGTGCTCTCGCGGCGGCTGGTGAGCGGCAAGGTCGAGCACACGACCATCGGCTCGGGGTTGCTCATCGCCACGGCAGGGCCGGGGATCATCCGGGCGCAAGCCTCGCTCAGCTCTGGCGCCATCGGCACACTCGATGCGACGCTCGATATCGGTCGCAACGTCGCGAGCTGGCAGAACATGCCTCTGCAGGGCACGGTGCATGCGCGCACGGCGCGCCTGAATCTGGTGTCACTTTATCTACCCGGCGTCGATGCGGTCTCGGGGGCGTTGGTCGCGAACGCCACGGTCGGCGGTACAGTGGCCGATCCGCACATCAGTGGCGTCGCTCAGATCGTCAATGCCTCCGCGGACGTGTATCGCACCAATCTGCAGATGCGCGACCTGGCCGTGACGGCGCACCTGGCCGACGGCGGCCTGAAGATCGAGGGCTCGGCACGGGTCGGAAGCGGTCTGTTGCACGCCTCTGGCCAGATGGGTTGGCATGCCTCCGGGCCGAGCGCCGAGCTGCACTTGCAGGGTAGCGATCTGCGGGTCGTCAATCTGCCCGAAGCGCGCATCGATGCCGCGCCGAATCTCGACTTCCGCATGGCGGCGCATCGCATCGATGTGACCGGGACGGTGAGCATCTCGCATGCACGTATCGCCCCGCGCAATCTCACCGGTGCGGTACGCACCAGCTCCGATCAGGTGCTCCTCGGCGAGGAGTCGACCCCTGTGGCCCACCGCTACCAGGTGCTCAGTGCGATCACCTTCGATCTCGGCAACGACGTCCACATCGATACGATGGGGTTGACCGGCAACTTGAGCGGACGGCTCACGGTGCGCAGCGGCTTCGGGCAGGGCACCACCGCCACCGGCGAGCTGTACGTGCAGAAGGGTCAGTATTCGGCCTATGCGCGCCGGTTGACCATCCAATCCGGTCGGCTCTTCTTCCGCGGCGGCCCGCTCGACAATCCCGGTATCGAGATCCGCGCCGTGCGCCGCTATCCGGACGTCACCGCCGGAATCAACGTCAGCGGGACGCTCAAGCAGCCCCAGGTTTCCTTCTTCTCGAACCCCTCGCTTTCGCAATCGCAGATCATGTCGCTCATCCTGTCCGGCGGCGGAGGGTCGCTGCAGGCGCTGCAGACCACCACCGGCACCCAATCTCAGCAGAACACCGCCGCCAGCGAACTGCTGGCGCAGGGCGGGGCAATCCTTGCGCAGCAGCTCGGCTCGCGCATCGGCTTGCCCGACGTGAGCCTGCAGACCGATCTGAACAATCAGACCTCGCTGGTGCTGGGCAAGTACCTCTCGCCACGCCTGTACGTGAGCTACGGGGTGGGGCTCACCGAGCAGTTGAGCGCGGTCCGGCTGCGCTACAGCATCGGTGAGCACTGGACGATCCGCATCGAGGCCGGGCAGGGCAAGTTAGCCGGACAGAGCAAGAGCGGCCAGCTCGGCGGGGCGGATCTGGTGTTCACGGTGACGAAGTGAGCATTGACTTGCGCGAATTAATATGCAAAATACGCGCAACTTTATGCACACACGCCCTCGCCGCCCCTAATCGCCATGGATGTCCAGCAACTCGAACGTCGCCAGGCCGTGGTGCGCTTGTTGCGCAGTGGTGTCGTCCATCGCCAGGAGGATCTGGTGAGTTTGCTGCGCGCAGAAGGGTACGAGGTCACCCAGTCCTCGGTCAGCCGCGACCTGCGCGACCTCGGCGTGCTGAAGGCGAGCGGTCGCTACGTTCTGCCGCCGGACGAGGTCTCACGTACCCAGGGTGATTTCGCCATGCTCGCGCAGTTCGTGCGCGGGCTGAAGCGAGCCGGGCCGTCGCTGACGGTGCTGCGCACGACCATCGGCGCGGCCCAGAGTGTTGCGGTCGCCATCGATCGGGCCGAATGGCCCGAAGTCGCCGGCACCCTTTCGGGTGACGACACCATCTTCATCGCCACCGCCTCGGAGCGCGCTCAGGAACAGCTGATCACGCGACTGCAGGCGCTCTTTCGGATCTGAGCCATGCCCACAGCCACTTCCGCGGGCGAACAGCCCATCGTTCTCGCCTATTCCGGCGGTCTCGACACCTCTTTTCTGGTGCCGTGGCTGAAGGAGACTTACCAGCGTCCGGTGATCACCGTCACCGTCGATACCGGTGGCATCGACTCCGATGCGGCACGCACGCTCGCTGAGCGGGCGCGTGCACTCGGTGCCGTCGCGCACCATCAAGTCGACGCGCGCGCGGAGTATTTCGAGCAGGTGCTGCGCTTTCTGATCATGGGCAACGTGAAGCGCGGGCAGCTCTATCCGCTGTGCGTCGGTGCTGAACGCGTCATGCAGGCTCAGACCATCGCCCACATGGCGCGCAAGCTCGGCACCCGCATGATCGCGCACGGCTGCACCGCTGCCGGCAACGATCAGGTGCGCTTCGAAGTGGCGATGCGCACCCTGGCGCCCGATCTCGAGGTGCTCGCCCCCGTGCGCGACGAGGCCTTCAAGCGGCCCGAGGAGCTGGCATTTCTGCAGGCCCGCGGCCTGCCGATACCGCCGTTTGGCGCGGCTTATTCGATTAACCGGGGGTTGTGGGGGGTGACGATCGGCGGCCAAGAGACCCTCACCTCGTCCGGCACCATTGCGGATGAGGCCTGGGTGCTCACCCGGGATGCGTTCACCCGCCCGCGAGCGCCTGAAACCCACGCGCTTGCGTTCGAGCGCGGCCGGCCCGTCGGCCTCGATGGCCGCGCGTTCACGCCTGTGGCGCTGATCGAGGCGCTGGAATCCCTGGCTGCGCCCTTCGGCATCGGTCGTGGCATTCACCTCGGCGATACCATCATCGGCACCAAGGGCCGAGTGGCCTTCGAGGCGCCGGCCGCCGAGGTGCTGCTGACCGCGCATCGGGAACTGGAGAAGCTCGTGCTCACCGGCCGGCAGCAGCGGATCAAGGAGCTGGTGGCCCAGCCATACGGCGATCTGGTGCACGAAGGCCAGCTGCTCGATCCGGTCTGCCGGGACATCGAGGCCCTGCTCGAGTCCTCGCAGGCACGGGTGAGCGGCACGGTGCGCTTCGCGCTGCGCCCGGGCAACCTGTTTATCGAGGGCGTCGACTCGCCGCACTCGCTGATGAGCGCCTCTAAGGGTGTTTACGGTGAGGCGGCCGGTGAGTGGACGCCGCAGGATGCGCTCGGATTTTCCAAAATCGTGGCGCTGACCGGTGTGTTTCACCGCCGCGCGGGGCAGGCCCCGCAGCGGCCCGGATCGGCGGAGTCCTGATATGGCGAACGATATGCGTACCGTCGTGGTCGATAAAATTGCCTCCGTGGCGCAGGCCTGCGGCCTCTCGCACGAGGTGCGGATCTCGGCCGACATCCCCGCCGAGGAGGGCGTGGTGATCGTCGTCGAGATTCTGACCAACAAATCGACCTACAACACCCTGGAGCTCACCAGCGGGCGTATGGCCAAAGTGCGCAAGGGCGACATCGTCGTCGGGGCGCTCGGCCATCGCAAGGCGCTGTTCGGCTACTCGGGGCACATCCCGGAGTCGGTCAAGCCCGGCGACACCATCCAGATGCTCAACATCGGTGGGGTGCTCGGTGCGTGCGACTCGATCAATCCCGACAAAGGCACGCCCTTTGATTGCCGCGTGCTCGGCGTTGCGCTGCGCTTTCCATACCTCGGCGAGCGCATCGGCGTGCCGGCACGGGTCGGCATTCGCCCTCTCGAGCAGGCCGCCCGGCTCGAGACCCGTCAGGTGCCCGTGGTGGCCCTGGCCGGCACCTGCATGGAAGCGGGCAAGACGGCCGCAGCCTGCGCCATGATCAGCCGCATGCGCCATCGAGGTCTCACCGTGGACGCGTTCAAAGCCACCGGTGTTTCGCTGCGGCGTGACATCATGGCGATGGAAGATGCCGGTGCCCGCCGCTCGGCGATCTTTACCGATTTCGGTGTGGTCACCACCACGCGTCACAACGGACCGGCCCTGACCCGCACCATGTTGACCGAGCTGTCTGCCGGCAAGCCCGACGTTATCGTGTTCGAGCTCGGCGACGGTATCCTCGGCACCTACGGCGTGGATGCCATCTTGGAGTGCGCCGACATTCGCGCCGCGCTCACCGGCGTGGCGCTCTCGGCTAACGATCCGGTGGCCGCCTGGGGCGGAGTCAAGCTGCTGCGCGAGCGCTTCGGCATTGAGCCGTGCGTGGTCACTGGTCCGGCCACTGACAATCAGGTGGGTATCGACCTGATCACCGAACAGCTGAAGGTTCCGGCGTTCAACGCCATCAGTGATGGGGCTTCCCTCGGCGATCACGTGATGCGGGCCGTGGGTCTGCTCGGGACGGCGCGTGCATGAGTGAGCCGATCCCCGCGGTGCTGCTCGGCGGCAGCGGTTATGTGTCGGGTGAGCTGCTGCGGTTGCTGAGTGCGCACCCGCACTTTCAACTGTGCGCGATCCTCTCGGACAGTCAGCCCGGCGAGCCGATCGCTGCTGCGTTTCCGCACCTTGCCGCGGTGTACGCCGAGCGCTGCTTCCAATCGCAGGACGAGGTGCGTGAGCGATTGATCCGCGAGCCGCGCTGCGCGATCTTTTCCGCCGCTCCGCACGGGGTGTCCGCGCAACTGATCGACTCGCTCCTCCATGCCGCCGCGCGCGCCGGCACCACCCCGCGCGTGGTCGACATTTCGGCGGATTACCGCTTCCGCTCGGCCAGCGAGTACGCACAGGTTTACGGGCATGCCCACGGCGCGCCGGAACGTCTCGCGCAATTTACCTGCGCGCTGCCGGAGCACCTCGCCCGGCTCGATACGCCACACGTCGCCCATCCCGGATGCTTCGCTACGGCGGTGTTGCTCGCGAGCGTGCCGCTGCTCGCTCGCGGCCTGGTGTCACCGCAGCTCTATGTCGCGGGCATCACGGGCAGCACCGGCTCGGGCCGCAAGCCCACCGCCGGCACACATCACCCGGTACGACACAGCGACCTGTACGCGTACAGCGCCCTCGCGCACCGACATGCCCCGGAGATCGCCGCCTGCGCCCGTGCCGCGAGCGGCGTGGCGGCCCAATTTGCCTTCGTGCCGCACTCCGGGCCGTTTGCCCGCGGCATTCACGTCACGGTGCAGGCGCAGCTCGCGCAGCCGGCCGAAAGCGCCGAGGTGCTCGGCATCCTGCGCGAATTCTATGCCCGCTCGCCCTTCGTGCGCGTCCTCGACGGCGCGCCGCGCATCAAGGATGTGACGGCCAGCAATTACGCGCATCTCAGCGCGACGAGCGACGGCCGCAGCGTCGCGGTCCTGTGCGCGATCGACAATCTCACCAAGGGCGCAGCCGGCGGCGCCGTGCAATGGATGAATCGGCTGTTCGGCTTGCCCGAGACCGACGGCCTCACCAGTCCGGCTCCGGGCTGGACCTGAAGCGAGAATACGATGACCGCATCTTCGCCCGAGTCGCTCAGACCGGCGCCGCCGAGCGGCGAGGCGCTGGCGCCCGTCTACGCCCAGTATCCTTTCGAGGTCGCGCGCGCCGAAGGCGTCTGGCTCATCGGCCCGCGCGGCGAGCGGGTGCTCGACCTGTATGGCGGGCATGCGGTCGCCGCGCTCGGTTATGCCCATCCGGGCTGGGCCGAAGCACTCGCCGCGCAGGCGCGCGAGTGTCAGTTTCAGACCAACGCGTTGCCAATGAGCGTGCGCACGCGGGCGGCCGAGCGGCTGCTGGCATTTTCACAGTTGGATTTTGCCAGCGTGTTCCTGGTCAACAGTGGGGCCGAGGCCAACGAGAACGCGCTGCGGTTGGCGTTGCGCATGACGCAGCGGCCGCATGTGGCAGCCATCGAGGGTGCATTCCACGGCCGCACCGCGGCGGCCTCCGCAGTCACCTGGGGCTCGCAGTCCTGGTACGGATTTGCGCGCACGCCCTTTGATGTGAGCTTTCTGCCGCGAGGGGATCTCGCGGCGCTTGCCGCGCAAGTCACCGAGCAGACCGCCGCCGTGATCGTCGAGCCCGTACAAGGCCTCGCCGGGGCCGTGGACCTCGGACAGCCCTATCTCGCCGCGCTACGTGCGCGCTGTGATGCGGTCGGCGCGCTGCTGATCTTCGATGAGGTGCAATGTGGTTTCGGCCGGGTGGGAGCGCCCTACGCGGCTGCACTCTACGGCGTCATGCCCGACATGCTCACTACGGCCAAGGCGCTCGGCAACGGCTTCCCCGTCGCGGCGCTGCTCACCTCGGCGCGGGTTTCCGCCACGCTCAAGATCGGTCTGCTCGGCACCACGTACGGCGGTGGGCCGATGGCCTGCGCGGCGCTGCTCGCGACTCTCGAGGCGATCGAGTCCGAGCGGTTGCTCGAGAACGTCCGGCGCGTCTCGGCCTATATCCGCCGCCACTGTCTCACCGGGCCGGTGAGTGACGTGCAGGGCGAGGGGTTCCTGCTCGGCCTGCGCACCCGCCGGCCGGCCAAGCAGATCCAGGCCGCTCTGCTGCAGCGCGGCATTCTGGCCGGCACTGCGACCGATCCGGACATCGTGCGGTTGCTGCCACCGTTCATTCTGCAGGAGACACACGTCGATCTGTTGTGCCGGGCGCTTGCGGACATCGGCGCATGAAGCGCTTCCTCGACCTGGCGGATCTGTCGCATGCGGAGGTGCTCGCGCTGCTCGCGCTTGCCGAGCGGCTGCAACGCCAGCCCGAGCCGCACGCACTGGCCGGCCGGATTCTCGGTCTGCTGTTCATGAATCCTTCGCTGCGCACGCTCGCCTCGTTCCAAGCGGGCATGGCGCGTCTTGGCGGCAGCTCATTTGTCATCACGCCCGGACAGGGCACCTGGCAGCTCGAGACACAGCTCGGGGCCGTCATGGATGGCGCCGCGGCCGAGCATGCCCGCGAAGGGATCCCGGTGCTGGCGTCCTACTGCGATGCGCTCGGCATCCGTGCGTTCGCGGGTGGTCGGGATCTGGCGGCCGATCTCACCGAGTCGACCTTCAACGCGCTCGCGGCCCTGGTCGACAAGCCGCTGATCAACCTCGAATCGGCCGTCAACCATCCGTGTCAGGCGCTCGCCGACTGGAAGACATTGGACGATTTCGCCGTGCCGCAACGCGGTCGATTCGTGCTCTCCTGGGTGTATCATCCGCGCGCGTTGCCGCTCGCGGTCCCGGCCGCCGTCGTGCACATGGCCGCGCTGCGCGGCATGGATGTCGTGGTGCTGCGCCCCGAGGGATACGCGCTGCCAGCGCCAATCATGGACAAGGCGCGCCGTGCCGCCGCGCTCTCGGGCGGCTCGGTGCGCGAGAGCGAGGATCGGCGCGAGGCACTCGCGGGGGCGCACATCCTGTACGCGAAGGAGTGGGGCGCCACCGCCTGTTACGGAGACGCGGCCGAAGAGGCACGGCGCCGCGCGGCGCTGAAGGACTGGTGCGTGCGCAGCGAGTGGTTCGAGCCGGCTGCACCCGAATGCCGGCTGATGCACTGTCTGCCGGTGCGCCGCAACGTGGCCGTCGCCGACGAAGTTCTCGACGGCCCGCGCAGCATCGTGCGGCACGAAGCGTACAATCGCCTGCCGGTGCAGATGGCGGTGTTGTACCGTCTGCTCAAGGGGCTGTAAGCCAGCCACGTTTCTTTCCGCTCAGACCAGGGGCCCATCACTGACATGATCATGCAACCCGCCGACCAGGCACTGGCCATCCGCGCTTTGAAGAGCGCCGCGCCTTACATCCGCATGTACCGCGGCAAGACCTTCGTGGTGAAGGCAGGCGGCGGCGTATTCGCCGACGACGCCTCGACGCGTGTACTCATCGAGCAGATCGCGATCCTGCATTACTTCGGCGTGCGGGTCGTGTTCGTGCACGGCGGCGGGCCGCAGGTCACCGAGCTTGCGCGCGCCCTTGGAGTCAGCTCGCGCATGGTGGAAGGCCGCCGCGTGACCGATCGCGAGGCCATCGACGTCACTGCGATGGTGCTCAATGGGACCATCAACACCGCGATCCTCGGCATGTGCCGCGAACTGAACATCGAGGCGGTCGGGGTCAGCGGGGTCGACGCCGGCCTGATCCGCGCGCACAAGCGCCCGCCCGTGACGCTTGCCACGAGCGGTGAGGTCGTCGACTACGGGTTCGTCGGGGACATCGATGCGGTCGATCCAACCGTATTGCGCAAGCTGCTCGACAACGGTCTGATGCCAGTGGTGAGCCCGCTGTCGGCCGACGATGACGGCGTACTGCTCAACATCAACGCCGACACCGTGGCATCGGCCGTCGCAGCCGCGCTCGGCGCCGAGAAATTGATCCTGTGCACCGGCGCGCCCGGGATCCTTGCCGATCTGGCCGACCCGGGCTCGCTGATCTCCTATACCGATCTCGAAGGGCTGGAGCGGCTGCGCGAACAGGGCGCGATCGCCGATGGCATGTTGCCGAAGGCGCGGGCGATCGAGTCGGCTCTGCGCGGCGGCGTACGCCGCGTGCACGTGGTGTCGTACCACGCCCCGGAGGGGATTCTCGGAGAGGTGTTCACCAACGAGGGCACCGGCACGCTCATCGTCGAGGACATCGATGCGTTGACACCGGCCGAGCAGCTCGGCGGCGGGGCGTGAATGTGAGCCGGCTGTGGGACAAGGGCGCACCGCTCGATGAGCGAGTGCTGCGCTACACGGCCGGGGAGGACTTCGCCCTCGATGAGCGCCTGGTCGCCTACGATGCGCGGGCCTCGATTGCGCATGCCGAGATGCTGAGCGCTCAGGGGCTGCTCAGCGAGACCGATCTCGAGGCCATTCGGACCGGGCTGACGGCGCTCGCCGAGGAGCATGCACGCGGACGGTGGCACATCGAACTCGCCGACGAGGATGGCCAGACGGCGCTCGAGCGCCGGTTGACCGAGCGCATCGGGCCGACGGGCGGACGGGTGCACCTCGGCCGTTCGCGCAACGACCAGGTGTTGACGGCCTTGCGACTGTATCTGCGCGATGAGGTCGAGAGCCTCAATGCCGGGGCGAGCGCAGTGGCCGTGGCCCTGGAGCACCTGGCGGTACGCGAGGGGGCGATCACGCTGCCGGGCTACACCCACATGCAGCAGGCGATGCCGAGTTCGGTGGCGTTGTGGGCCGGGGGCTTCGCCACGGAAATCCATGACGACGCCGAGGCGCTGCGCCACGTACACCGTCGTCTCGGCAAGAGCCCGCTCGGTTCGGCCGCCGGCTACGGCACCCCGGGCCTGCCCATCGACCGGGAGGCGACCCGCGCCAAGCTCGGCTTTGCCCAGGTCCACGAGCCGGTGACGGCCGTGCAGCTCTCGCGCGGCAAGGCTGAGTCGGAGCTGCTGTTTCACATCAACCTGCTGATGCAGGACTTGGGCCGGCTGGCGGCCGACGTGCTGCTGTTCTACACGCAGGAGTTTGCCTTCCTTGCACTCCCGGAGGCCTTCACGACCGGCTCCTCGATCATGCCGCAGAAACGCAACCCGGACGTGTTCGAACTGATCCGGGGCCGCACGGCCACCGCCCAGGCCTGCCTCACCGAGGCGCTCGCGGTGTGCGCGAAACTGCCCTCCGGATACCAGCGCGACTTGCAGCTGCTGAAGTTTCCGCTGTTCCGGGCCATCGATGTCGCCCGCGAGACACTCGCGATCCTGCCGGCCGCGCTCGAGGCCATGCGCTTCCGTCCGGCGCAGATTCGTCTCGACCCGGCCATCCACGCCGCGGAGCAGGCCAACCGCCTGGTCGTCACCGAGGGCATCCCATTCCGTGAGGCCTATCGGCGTGTGGCGGCGCAGCTGAAGGGCTCGGGTTGAGGGCGGCGCACCGGGTTGCGTGGTGCACGGCGGGGGCGCGCGACGCCCGGTGGGTTTCCCGGCCGGCCGCCGGGCCTGCGCTTGAGGCATAATAGCCGCCGTGACCGGCGAGTTGCGATCCGCAGGCATGAGGCGGCAAGCGCCCGCGGACGGGACGTTCCGCGGCGAGAGCGACTCGTTCTATCTGCCCAACTTCTGCGCCTCGCGTGCCGCGGTCGCCATTGTTCTGATCGTCGAGCTGACGGCCGTCGTGCTGTCGATCGCACGCAGCGGTGCGGTCGACTTCGGCGCGCAACTCGCGCGCAGCTCACTGTTTCTACTCTGGATCGGCCTGGTGGGCGCGGCGCTGCTGTGCGTGCTGCGACCGGTGCTGGCCCGACTCGGCGTGCAGCGCGGCTCGGCCGCCGCGCTTGCGCTACTGACTGCGACGGTGGCGGTGATCTCCATCGCCACGGTCCTCCTCGGCCGCAGCCACCTGCTCGGCGCGCCGGCGGTCGCGGCGCAATTTCCCCGGCGCCTCTGGCCCTTTGTGTTGCGCAACACGGTGATCGGCTGCGTGATCGCTGGCGTGACGCTGCGCTACTTCTACGTGATCCATCAGTGGCGGCGCAACATCGAGATGCGGGCGGCGGCGCGCGTGCATGCGCTGCAGGCGCGCATCCGCCCGCATTTTCTCTTCAACAGCATGAACACCATCGCCGCCCTGACGCGCTCGGCGCCTCGGCAGGCCGAGCAGGCGGTGCAGGACCTGGCCGATCTGTTCCGGGCATCTCTCGGCGATCCACATCAGACCATCACGCTCGCTGAGGAATTGGAAATCGCGCAGACCTACCAGCGGATCGAGGCACTTCGTCTCGGCGAGCGACTGCAGGTCACCTGGGACGTCGGGGCGCTGCCTGCCGATGCGAGGGTGCCCGGTCTCATCCTGCAGCCATTGCTCGAAAACGCGATCTATCACGGCATCGAGCCGCGTCCTGAAGGCGGTACCGTGCACGTCCACGGCGAGCGCGCGGCAGAGCTGATCTCCGTGGTGGTGCGCAATCCGCTCGCAGCGCCGAGCGGCGCGCGGCAGGGCAATCATCTCGCACTGGAAAACATCCGCGAGCGCCTCAGCCTGCTTTACGGCCAGCGCGCGCTCGTGAAGGCTGGAGCGTTCGGGGAGGAGTACATCGTGACGCTGCGCTTTCCGTACATCGCCGCATCCAGCGCGACCGTTCAGGCCGACTGAGGCACGCACGGATGTTGCGGGTGTTGATCGTAGACGACGAGCCTCCAGCCCGGGAGCGCTTGCGCCAGCTGCTCGAGGAGATCGGCGGCGTGCAGATCATCGCTGAGGCGGCCACCGGCTCCGATGCGCTCGAGCAGGCCGCACGCCACGTGCCGGATGTGGTGTTGCTCGATGTGCGCATGCCGGGCGCCGATGGCATCGAGACGGCACGGCATCTGAGCGTGCTCGAGGAACCGCCGGCGGTGATCTTCACGACGGCCTACGATCAGTACGCGGTCAATGCATTCGAGACCCGGGCCGTCGGTTATCTGCTCAAGCCCGTCCGCCGCGACAAGCTCGCGGCCGCCCTGGCCCAGGCCGGTCGCCTGACGCGTCCGCAGCTGCTGCGTCTCGCCGCGGCGGCCGGTACATCGCGCCGCACGCACATCGCGGCGCGCCGCCGCGAACAGGTGCGTCTGATCCCGTTGGCCGAAATCCTCTACTTCCAGGCGGATCAGAAATACACCACCGTGCGCCACGTGCACGGCGAGGATTTGATCGAGGAATCGCTGCGCGCGCTGGAAGAGGAACTCGGCGAGCGCTTCGTGCGTATCCACCGCAATACCTTGATCAACGCCGATCATCTGCAGAGTATCGAGCGCAGCGGCGACGGCCGCTACAGCGTGCTGCTGCGCGGCAGCGCGCTGCTGCTGCCGGTCAGTCGGCGTCTGGCCGGCGAGCTGCGCGAGCGCTTTCGGGTCTGACCGCGCTGCGGCAGTTGGGGTATCCTCGCGCCATGCGCATCGAATTCACCAAGATGCACGCCCTGGGCAACGATTTCGCAGTGTTCGATGCGCCGGCCGGGCGGGCGCCGCTCACTGCAGAGCAACTGCGCCGCCTGGCCGATCGGCACACCGGCATCGGCTTCGATCAAGCGCTGCTGCTCGAACCGTCCCGGCACGGCGCAGCGGCGGCGTTCTACCGTATCTTCAATGCCGATGGTGAAGAGGTCGAGCAATGCGGCAACGGTGCCCGCTGCATCGCGGCGCTGCTGGCCGCGCGCGGCGCGGGACGCGCCGGAGCGGTGACGCTCGAGAGCCCGGCCGGTCTCATCGAGGCGCAGGTGCGTCCCGGCGGAACGGTTGCAGTCAACATGGGAGCGGTGCGCTTCGATCCGGCGGCGCTGCCGCTGCAGGCCGCCGCCGAGGCGGATCGTTATCCCCTCGAGCTCGACGGTGAGACCGTTGAGATCGGCGCAGTGTCGATCGGTAATCCTCATGCCGTACTCGCCGTCGCCTCGGTCGAGGCGGCGCCGGTGGCGCGCCTCGGGCCGGCCATCGAGCGCCACCGCCGCTTTCCCAGGCGGGTCAACGTCGGGTTCATGCAGATCGTGGACCGAACGCACATCCGGCTGCGGGTCTACGAGCGCGGCGCCGGCGAGACGCTCGCCTGCGGCACGGGCGCATGCGCTGCGGTGGCGGTCGGGCGGCGCTGGGATTTGCTGGATCCAGAGGTCAGGGTCAGCGCGCGCGGCGGCGAGCTCCGCGTGCGCTGGGCGGGCCCCGCAGAGTCGATCTGGCTGACCGGTCCGGCTGAGGTCGCCTTTCAGGGCCACATCGATATTCAGGAGCGCTCATAAATCATGACCACACGTGAAGCACGCGGCGTTGCCGCCGGGGAGATGGACGAGGAGGCCATTGCCACCTTCCTGCAGCACACCCCGGATTTCTTCGAGCGCCACCAGGCGTTGCTGTTGCGCCTGCGTCTGCCGCATGCGCGCGGCGGATCGACCATCTCCCTGGTCGAACGACAGATCGAGGTGATGCGCGAGAAGCATGCGGCGCTCGAGAGCAAGTTGGCGGATCTCGTCGCGGTGGCCCGGGCCAACGATGTCATCGCCGAGAAGCTGCATCGGTTCACGCGTCGTCTGCTGCAATCGGGCAGCCGAGCCGATGCGGTGGCGCGCATCGAGGCCGGGCTGCGCGAGGACTTTGACTCGTTCCACGGTGTGCTGCTGCTGATTGGGGACTATCCCGATCTGACCCCGCAGCGCTTCGTGCGCACCGTCACGCGTGACAATCCGGGACTGAAATCCTTCGAGTCGCTGTTCAGCGCAGGCAAGCCGCGCTGCGGTCAGGCACGTGATTCGCAGCGCGAACTGCTGTTCGGCCCTGATGCGGCGCAGATCGGCTCGGTGGCGCTGGTGCCGCTGCTCGAGAAGGGTGTTTCGATCGGCGTGCTCGCCCTCGGCAGTCCCGATCGCGACCGGTTCCATCCGGGTATGAGCACCGAATTCCTCGCGCGCATGGCCGATCTCATTGCCGATGCGTTGACGCTGCCTCGCAGCGCCTAGGACGGACTGTGATGCCAGCGCGCCGATGACGCCCGCCGCGGCAGAATGGCTCGAGCGCTTTCGGCGCTATCTGGTGACCGAGCGGCGCGGCTCGCCGCACACGGTCTCGAACTACTTGCGCGACCTGCAGGCACTGGCCGTCTACTGCGATCGGGCGCAGTTGGCTGATTGGGCTGCGCTCGATGCCGTGCACGTGCGCCTGTTCGCCGCCCGTCTGCATGCCGGAGGGCTCGCCCCGCGCAGCATTCAACGGCGGCTCTCGGCGGTGCGCAGTTTCTTTGATTTTTTACTGCGCGAAGCACAGGTGCAGCGCGAGCACGGCAATGCGTCCGCGGCTGCCGATCTGCGTGCGCTGCGGCACAACCCGGCGACCGAGGTGCGTGCGCCGAAGGCGGCGCGCCGTCTGCCGGTGACGCTGGATGCGGATCAGATGGCTCGGCTGCTGGCCATCACGGACACGACGCCGGTGGCGGTGCGCGACCGGGCCATCATGGAGCTCTTTTACTCCTCGGGTCTGCGCCTGGCCGAGCTCACGACGCTCGATCTGGGGCAGCTCGACCTGCGCGACCGCATCGTGCGGGTGCTGGGCAAGGGGAACAAGGAGCGCGCCGTACCCGTCGGGCGCATGGCGGCCGAGGCGCTCGAGCGCTGGCTGAGGCAGCGCGCGGCGTGGGCGAGGAGCGACGAACAGGCGCTGTTCGTCGGTCGCGGTGGACGCCGGCTCGGCCGGCGTGAAATTCAAAAGCGCATCGCGTACTGGGCGAGGCGCCAGGGCCTGCCGCAGCACGTGCACCCGCATCTGTTCCGGCATTCATTCGCCTCTCACCTGCTCGAGTCCGGTGCCGAACTGCGCGGCGTACAGGAACTGCTCGGTCATGCCGATATCGCCACGACGCAGATTTACACCCACCTTGATTTTCAGCACCTGGCCCGCATCTACGATGCAGCGCACCCGCGGGCGCGCCGTAAATCCTGAGTAGGCGCCGCGCGCCGTGAACTTTATTGCCTGGTACCGGCTGCATCATGACCGATTCGAAGACGTTTGATCCCCACGGCACGACCATTCTCGGTGTCCGTCGCAACGGTGCGGTCGCGCTCGGCGGCGACGGCCAGGTGACCCTGGGCAATACCGTCATGAAGGGCAACGCCCGCAAAGTGCGCAGGCTCTACAACGACAAGGTGCTCGCCGGTTTCGCCGGCGGCACGGCCGATGCCTTTACGCTGTTCGAGCGGTTCGAGGGCAAACTGGAGAAGTACGGCAATCTCACCCGCGCAGCGATCGAGTTGGCGAAGGACTGGCGTGCGGACCGCTACCTGCGGCGACTGGAGGCGCTGCTGCTGGTCGCTGATCCGGCCAAGCTTCTGATCATCTCCGGCAATGGCGATGTCATCGAGCCGGAGCATGATGCCGCGGCCATCGGCTCCGGTGGTCCGTTCGCCCTGTCGGCGGCCCGCGCACTGCTGGCGGCCTCGGAGCTCGGCGCACGGGACGTGGTGCAACGCTCGCTCGAGATCGCAGCCGACATCTGCATCTACACCAATCGCAATCTGACCATCGAGGAACTGAAGCAGGACGCCGTCTGAGGGGCGTGCCCGCCGACTCTATTGCCATGTCATCGCTTACTCCCCGTGAAATCGTTCAGGAGCTCGACAAGCACATCGTCGGGCAGGATGCCGCCAAGCGTGCGGTGGCCATCGCACTGCGCAACCGCTGGCGGCGCATGCAGGTTCCCGAGCCGCTGCGCCAGGAGATCACTCCGAAGAACATTCTCATGATCGGGCCGACCGGTGTGGGTAAGACCGAGATTGCACGCCGGCTCGCAAGACTCGCGAACGCACCGTTCGTGAAGGTCGAAGCCACCAAGTTCACCGAGGTGGGCTATGTCGGTCGGGACGTCGACTCGATCGTCAAGGAGCTGGTGGACGTGGCGGTCAAGATGACTCGCGAGCAGGAAATGGACAAGGTGCGCCAGCGCGCCGCGGATGCAGCCGAGGAGCGCGTGCTCGATGCGCTGTTGCCCAAGCCGCGCATGCTGGGATTTTCCACCGACGAGCCCGTGCAGCCGCGCGATGCCGAGACACGCGAGAAGTTCCGCCGCATGCTGCGCGCCGGAGAACTCGCCGAGCGCGAAATCGAGATCGAGCTGCGTGCCGCACCGATGGGTGTCGAGATCATGGCGCCGCCGGGGATGGAGGAAATGCAGCAGCAGCTGCAGTCGATGTTCCAGAACCTGGGTGGCGGCCGCACCCGCAATCGCAAAGTGCGGGTGAGCGAGGCGCTGAAGCTGCTCATCGAGGACGAGGCGGCGAAGCTCATCAATGAGGAGGAGCTGAAGATCCAGGCGCTCGCCAACGCAGAACAGAACGGCATCGTGTTCATCGACGAGATCGACAAGGTAACGCGCCGCCAGGAGACGATGGGTGCGGACGTGTCGCGCGAGGGCGTGCAGCGCGACCTACTGCCGCTCGTGGAAGGCTCGACGGTGACCACCAAGTACGGCCCGGTGAAGACGGATCACGTGCTGTTCATTGCCTCGGGCGCCTTCAGTCTGTCCAAGCCCTCAGATCTCATTCCGGAACTGCAGGGCCGACTGCCGATTCGGGTGGAACTTGATTCGCTGAAGGTCGGTGATTTCGTGCGCATCCTCACCGAGCCGGATGCCTCGCTCACTGCGCAGTACCAGGCGCTGATGGGCACAGAGGGCGTGCCGGTGCAGTTCACCCCCGACGGCGTTCAGCGCATCGCGGAAATTGCCTTTCAGGTCAACGAACGCACCGAGAACATCGGTGCACGCCGGCTGCACACCGTCATGGAACGGCTGCTGGAGTCAGTGTCCTACGATGCGTCTGAACGGAGCGAGGGGCCACTGACGGTCGACGCGCACTACGTCGATGCTAATCTCGGTAACCTTGCAAAGGACGAGGACCTCAGCCGCTACATTCTCTGAGCCGCCCGCCTGGCGCCGTGTCAGTGCGCGGCGGCCTCTGCCGGCAGGTGAGCGTGATCCCAGCGGGTGAGAAAGCCAATCAGCTCGATCAGCTGCCGCTCGCCACCCGCCTTGGCTACGTCCGTCTTGTAGCGCCCGTCCACCACGATCGTGGGGGTGTGGGTGATCTCGTAGAGCTGGCCAAGCTGGCGCGCGCGACCGAGCTCGACGTGGACGTCGAATGAGTGGTATGCGTTGCTGAACATACCGCTCGCGACCCCGTGCCGTTGGGCGAATGCAGCTTGCAGCGCGAGTGTCTTGGCCGGCGTATCGCCGATCATGACATCCTCGTCGCCGCCGGCGGCCTGCTCGAGCCGGTGCAGCGTTTGAAACGCCGTCTCGACCAGGTCGTCCCGACCGACCGCCTCCAGCGTGTAAAACAGCCGGGCATCCGCCACCTGCAGTGGCGCCCACATCACCGGCACGCGCACGAACTGAACGTATGTCGGCTTGCTCTTGCGCCAGGCGAGCATGTAAGGCTCGAGCGCATGGCAGAACGGGCAAGCGAGATAGAAGAACTCCATCACCTGCACTTTGCCGGGCGGCGCGCTGGTCGGTTGCGCGGGCGAAATCAGCGTGTAGTTCACCCCCGGCTTCCAGCGGCCGTTCATGGGCAAATCCGCCGCGACGGCGCTCGTCAGCCCGACCCCGGCGCACAGACCGAGCACGAGTGCGGCCGCGGCGAGCCGCGCGCCGGCGAAGTGGACGCGTCCCATCGGCCTACCCCGCATTCTGGTGGTCGTGATCCCACTGGGTGAGGAAATTGATCAGCGCGATCAGCTTGTTCTCGCCACCGGCCTTCTCGACGTTGGTCCGGTAGCGACCATCGACGATGATCGTCGGCACACTGTCGATCTCGTAGATCTGGTTGATTTCCTGCGCCTGCTGCAGGCGCGTGCTCACGTCGAACGAGTTGTATGCGTTCGCGAATGCCGTGGCGGATATCCCGTATTTGCCGGCGAATGCCGCCTGCAGCTGCAGAGTCTGCGCCTTGCTGCTGCCGACCAGGATGGACTCGCTGCGCGTTTGCATCTCGAGGCCGTGAATGTAGTGGAACGCTTTGTCCACCAGGTCACGGCGTCCCAGCGCCTCGAACGTGTAATACAGCCGCGCATGCGAGCGCTGTACCGGTCCCCACATCACCGGGACGCGCACGAACTGCACATAGTCCGGTTTGCTCTTGCGCCAGGCCTGAATGAACGGCTCGAGCGCATAGCAGTGCGGGCAGGCGAGCCAGAAGACCTCCATGACCTGCACCTTGCCGGGCGGGGCGTTGGTGGGCTGGGCCGGGGAAATCACGCTGTAGTTGACGCCCGGGTGCCACTCGCTGCTCGTCGGCAGGGCCATCGGACTGGCCGCCGCCGCGGCGCTCGAGGCCGAAGCACTGGCTGGCGAGCCGGCACTGGAAGCCCCGCTGCTCGAGGCCCCGGAACTGCTGGTGGGCGCGCCGGCGCTCGGCGCGGTCGCATTGCTGCTCGTCTGCGACGGAGGAGTCTGATGAGAACTGCAGGCGCATAGGACGAGGGCGAGCGCGGTGGACAATGCGAGCTGGCGGATCATGGGACGAGAAACTCCTGAAGTACTGTTCAACGCAAGCCTTGCACGTACGATGCCACCGCCTGCATCTGCGCAGGGCTCAGGCGTTTGGCAATCGTGAACATCATGATGCTGTTTGGCGCCGCTGTCTCGGGATGCGGCCCGCTGTAGCGGGTGCCATTGGCATAATTCTGCAGCTGTGTGACCACATAGGCGGACTGCTGCGCCCGCAGCGCGGGGTAGCCGGCTGCCGGATTACCCTGCCCGGTCGGGCCGTGGCAGGCCACGCAGGCCGGAATGCCGTGCTGGCGGTCCCCGGAGAGGTACAGGGCCTGGCCCGCTTTCCACAAGGTCGGATCCGCGGTGAGGCCGGTCGGGGTCTGCGCGGCGAAGAACACCGCCAGATTGTCGATATCCTGATCGCTCAGTCCCGCGGCCATCGCCGCCATCATCGGGTTCTGGCGGATCCCGGCACGGAACAGGTGCAGCTGCTCAACGATGTAGACCGCGTTCTGGCCCGCGAGGCGCGGGAACACCGGGCTGACGCTGTTGCCGTTCGGGCCGTGGCAGGCAAAGCACATGGTCGCCTTGGCCGCGCCGGCTTGCACTGACCCGTCTCGGTACGGGTCGGGCGTGACGACCGGCGGACCGCTCGCGGCCGCCGCTGTACTGGCGGCAGCCGGTGCAGCTGTCGTCGTGCCCGATGCGGGCGCGGCGCTCGATGCAGCCGCCGCTGCGTGAGAGGCTGCAATGGCCGTACCGGCCGTGAACATCGCCGCAACTGCGGGGACGATCAGCAACAAGAGTCTTTTCGCCATGGTTTGCTCTCTTGGGATTCTGACCGATGGTGCGAAAGACCAAGATTGTACACTAGGACCATGCTCCGATTTCCCCAAGCACATTTTCTGCTGAGCGCGGCCGCGCCGGCACAGTTCCCCGCGGACCACGGCATCGAAGTGGCCTTTGCGGGCCGATCCAATGCCGGCAAGTCGAGCGCCATCAATGCCATCGTGGCGCATCGAGGCCTGGCGCGCTCGAGCAAGACGCCGGGCCGGACCCGGCTGATCAATTTCTTTACGCTCGCCGAGCACGCCCGGCTGATCGACCTGCCCGGTTACGGCTATGCGAGCGCCCCGGAGCATGAGCGACGCACCTGGCCGGCACTGATGGAAGCGCTACGGCAACGCGCTGCGTTGCGCGGCGTGTTCCTGATCGTGGACGCACGCCGGGGGATCGGCGAGGGCGATGAGGCGCTCATGGCCTGGGCGGGCGCACATCAGCGGGTGCACGTGCTGCTTTCCAAGAGCGACAAGCTGACCCGCAACGAGGCGCGTCAAACGCTGTCGGCAGCGTCGGCGCTGCTCGGCGGGCGCGCTACGGTACAGCTGTTCTCAGCGCACAGTGGCGCAGGGGTGCAGGAGGCTCAGCACACGCTCGGCGCCTGGTTGGGCATGGCGCGGCCGGAGGAGCATTAAAAGACCCCGATGGCCGGGCGGGCCATCGGGGCAGACCAACCCGGCACAGGTCTCGTGTGAACCGGGCGTTGACCCGCTCAGGGAGGGAAGCGGGGAGTGCCGAAGCACTCAGAAAGTTGGAGTCACTTCGCAGTGCAAAGTTCCCGGCGTGCCGGCTGCGGCCGCTTCGCGTCCAGCAATGCTCACGGCTTCATCAGCTTGACCGTAATCGAGGCCCTTGGCCGAACGGTTTGACCCATGGGACACTGTCCGCGGGAGGAACGGTACTGATGAAGCTCCGCGATTCGAATCTGCTGCGCACACAGGCGTATCTCGACGGCCACTGGGTGGATGCGCAGGGCGGCGCGCTCAGCACGGTGCGCAATCCGGCCACGGGCGAGACCCTCGGCACCGTGCCGGAACTCGGCGCCGCCGAGACCCGCCGTGCCATCGAGGCGGCCGGGGCGGCGTTCCCAGCCTGGGCGGCCAGGCCCGCGCGCGAGCGCAGCGCGCTGCTGCGTCGCTGGCACGCCCTGCTGCTCGAACATCAGGAGGATCTCGCCACGATCATGACGGCCGAGCAGGGCAAGCCGCTCGCCGAGGCGCGTGGGGAGATCGCCTATGCCGCCTCATTTATCGAGTGGTTCGCCGAGGAGGCCAAGCGACTCTACGGCGAGCTCATTCCGCCGCACCAGGCCGACCGCCGGCTGCTCGTGATGCGCCAGCCGGTCGGTGTCGCCGCAGCCATCACGCCCTGGAATTTTCCGAGCGCGATGATCACGCGCAAAGCAGCCCCGGCGCTCGCGGCCGGCTGCACCTTCGTGTGCAAGCCGGCGATCCAGACGCCCTTCTCGGCGCTGGCGCTCGCCGAGCTTGCGGCGCGCGCGGGTATCCCGCCGGGCGTGTTCAATATCGTCACCGGCAGCGACGCGCAGGCCATTGGCGCGGAACTGACGACCCATCCGCTGGTGCGCAAGTTGAGCTTCACCGGCTCCACCCCGGTCGGCAAGCGGCTGATGGCGCAGTGCGCGGGCACCGTGAAGAAGGTCTCTCTCGAGCTCGGTGGCAATGCGCCTTTCATCGTCTTCGACGATGCCGACGTCGATGCCGCGGTGAGCGGTGCGATGGCGAGCAAGTACCGCAACAGCGGCCAGACCTGCGTCTGCGCAAACCGGTTGCTGGTGCAGAGCGGCATCTATGACACCTTCGCCGCCAAGCTGGCCGAAGCCGTCGCCAAGCTGCGCGTCGGCGATGGTCTGGCCGGTCCCACCGATCAAGGCCCGCTGATCGACGCGCGTGCCCTCGCCAAGGTGGAGCGTCATCTCGCCGATGCGCTCGAGAAGGGCGCACGCGTATTGACCGGCGGTCGACGCCACGCCCTGGGCGGGACGTTCTTCGAGCCGACCGTGGTGACCGGGGTCACCCCGCAGATGCTCATGGCTCGCGAGGAGATCTTCGGACCGATCGCACCGCTGTTTCGCTTCGAGAGCGAGCAGCAAGCCATCCGCATGGCGAACGACACCGAGTTCGGACTGGCCGCGTACTTCTACACGCGCGATTTGTCCCGGTCCTGGCGCGTCGCCGAGGCGCTCGAATACGGCATGGTGGGGTTGAATACCGGGCTGCTGACCACCGAGACGGCGCCGTTCGGCGGCGTGAAGGAATCCGGTATCGGCCGCGAGGGTTCGCGCCACGGGATCCTCGAGTACACCGAACTCAAGTATCTGTGCATCGCCGTGCAGCCCGGCGGGTGAGCGCGCACTCAGTGCGCCTCGTCCCAGTTGGCGCCGGCGCCGATCTCCACGCGTAGCGGCACTTGCAGCGTCGCCGCGGCGCTCATGCGCTCGCGAAGCTCGCCGCGCGCCTCCTCGAGATGCTCCGCGCGCACCTCGAGGACCAGCTCGTCATGCACCTGCATGATCAGATGGGCGCGCCCGTGCGCAGCCCGACACCAGGCATCAACGGAGATCATCGCCCGCTTGATGATGTCGGCGGCGGTGCCCTGCATGGGTGCGTTGATCGCGCTGCGCTCGGCGTACTGGCGGATCTGCGGATTGCCGGAGCGGATATCCGGCAGATACAGACGACGACCAAACACCGTCTCCACGTAGCCCTGCGTGCGGGCCCGTTCGCGGGTCTCATCCATGAAGCGGCGCACGCCCGGGTAGCGCTCGAAGTAGCGATCGACGTAGCGCTGGGCGGCGGCGCGGTCGATGCCCAGCTGACGCGCGAGGCCGAACGCCGACATGCCGTAGATGAGCCCGAAGTTGATGGTCTTGGCGAGCCGGCGCTGTTCGGCCGTGACGGCCTCGAGCGGCTGCGCGAACACCTCCGCGGCGGTCGCCTGATGCACGTCGCGCTCTTCGGCGAACGCCCTGAGCAGCCCCTCATCGCCCGACAGGTGCGCCATGATGCGCAGCTCGATCTGCGAGTAATCCGCCGCCAGCAACACGTGACCGGGCGGCGCGATGAAAGCCTGACGGATCCGCCGCCCTTCGGGCGTGCGGATCGGGATGTTCTGCAGGTTCGGGTCGGTCGAGGAAAGCCGGCCCGTCTGCGCAACAGCCTGATGATAGGAGGTGTGAATCCGCCCGGTGTCCGGATTGATCAGCTCCGGAAGCTTCTCCGTGTAGGTCGACTTCAGCTTCGCCAGCGCGCGGTACTCGAGCACGGTGCGCGGCAAAGGATAAGCGCCCGCCAGTTCCTCGAGCACATCCTCGGCGGTCGAGGGCTGGCCGGTGGGTGTCTTGCGTAGTACCGGCAGACCCAACTTCTCGAACAGGACCTGTTGCAGCTGCTTCGGCGAGTCGATGTTGAACGGCGCACCGGCTTCGGCGTGGGCCTGCTGGGTGAGCTCGAGCAGGCGAGCCGCCAGCTCGCCGCTTTGCGCCTGCAGTCGCTCGCGGTCGATCAGCACGCCGTGCCGCTCCATGCGCAGCAGCACGGGCACCAGCGGTTGCTCGATCTGCTCGTACAACCGCTCGAGCGCGGGGATGCCCGCAATCTTCGGCCACAGCGCGCGATGCAACTGCAAGGTGACGTCGGCATCCTCGGCCGAGTACTGCGCCGCGCGCTCGATCGGCACCTGACTGAAGGGTATCGCCTTGGCGCCTTTGCCGGCGACGTCCTCATAATGAATGGTATCGATGCCGAGGTACTTGCGGGCCGCCGAATCCATATCGTGCCGGGTCGCCACGCTGTCCCACACGTACGACTCGAGCATGCTGTCGTATCGCATGCCATCGAGGGCGATACCGTGATTGGCGAGCACGTGCGCGTCGTACTTCAGGTGATGACCGAGTTTGGCGCGGCTCGCATCCTCGAGCAGCGGCTGCAGTGCTGCGAGCGTCGTGGCGAGATCCAGCTGCGCAGGGGCACCTGCGTAGTCGTGCGCCAGGGGTACGTAGGCGGCCTCCCCCGGCTCGACGCTGAAGGACACTCCGACGATCCGGGCCTGCATGTAATCGAGGCTCGTCGTCTCGGTGTCAAAAGCCATGAGGTCCGCCGCGCGCAGCTTCTCCAGCCACTGCTCGAGCGCCTCGCTGGTGAGCACAGTGTCGTAGTGACGCGGCGGCGGCGCTGCGGGCGAGTCCGGCAAGGCCTCGGGGGGCGAGGGTGGCGCAACCGGACTCGATGCGGGCTCTGCGCCGGGGGTTTCGAGCTGTCGCAGCAGTGTGCGCAACTCGTAGCGAGTGTACAGCTCGCGAAGCTTTGCGACATCGGCCGGCCCGGCGAGCAGTGCCTGCGCGGCCGGTGGCAGCTCCAGGTCGGTGCGGATCGCGGCCAGCCGGCGCGACAGCTCGAGCGTTTCGCGACCGGCGCGCAGGTTCTCGCCCACCTTGCCCGGCACTTCGCTCAGGTGTGCGAGGAGATTGTCGAGCGAGCCGTACTGGCCGAGCAGCTTCGCGGCGGTCTTCGGACCCACCTTGTCGATGCCCGGGATGTTGTCGGCACTGTCGCCCGCGAGCGCGAGGTAATCGATGATTTGCTCGGGGGTCACGTCGAACTTGGCCTTGACGGCATCCCGATCGAGTACGGTGTTGCTCATGGTATTGATGAGCCTGATCGAGCCGTCGACCAGCTGCGCCATGTCCTTGTCGACGGTGGAGATCAGCACCCGCTCCCCGGCGCGCGCCGCGCGCCGCGCCAGCGTGCCGATCACGTCGTCGGCTTCGACGCCCTCGATGCGCAGCAGTGGCAGTCCCTGCGCGGCGATGATCTCGAGCAGCGGTGCGATCTGCTCGCGCAGCTCCGGTGGCATCGAGGGCCGATGCGCCTTGTACTCGCTGAACAGTTCGTCGCGGAAGGTCTTCCCGGGCGCATCGAACACCACCGCGATCCGCTTCGGTGCGTGCTCCTTCAGCAGCTTTGCGATCATGTTGAGCACGCCGAGCAGCGCCCCGGTCGGCTCGCCGCGCGAGTTGGTCAGCGGCGGCAGGGCGTGGAACGCCCGATACAGGTACGAGGAGCCGTCAACGAGGGCCAGGTCTGCGGATTCGCTCATGCCTCAGTATAGCCAATCGTCGCGGCGGCTCCCCGCGGCGAGGGTGCGGGCGCCTAGGGTGGCGGGCCGCTGCCGCCGTTCGGCTTTTTCTGCGCGTTGTGATGCGGCGCGGACGTTGCCTGCGCCGGGGTGAGCGCCCGCCGGGTGCTCGGGTGAGTCACCACGGCTGCATTCTGCTGCGGCAGATACAGCGGCCCCTTGAATCCGCAGGCGGTGCAGCCGAACAACACTGACGCCGCGGCAATGAGCGAGCCGATTCTCACGCGCCACTCACCGTGCCGCCGCGGCGCTCGATCACGGCCATGGTCAGGCGTGAGATGCAGGTGAGGTGCTCACGCTCGTCGCGAATCTCGATGCCCCATACCTGGCTCCTCTGGCCGATGTGAAACGGGCGGGTCGTGGCGGTGATCCGGCCGCGGCTGACGGGACGCAGGTGATTGGCGTTGAGTTCCTGACCCACGCAGGTGAAGCGCTGCGGGTCGACGCACAGGTTCGCCGCCACGCTGCCGACGGTCTCGGCCAGTACCGCCGATACGCCGCCGTGCAGGATGCCGTGCGGCTGGTGCACTTCGGGGGTGACCTCGAGCGTCGCGCACAGGTAATCCGCACCGACCTGCGTAAAGCGGATGCCGATGCGCTCGGCAAAGCCACGGGCGAGACGATCGAGCGACTCGGCGGTCAGCTCAGCGAACCAGATGCTCATGACAGCTCATTCTAGCGGCTCGACGGCCGGGCCGTCTCGGCTGTTCCGCCGACGTGCCGCCCGTGGCACCCTTGCGCGCTGGTGTGTCGAGTGCGATGCCGGGGTGGCCGATGAAGCTGTACACGTATTACCGTAGTTCCGCCGCCTACCGTGTGCGGATCGCGCTGAACTTCAAGGGCATCGCCTACGAGGCCGTGCCGGTAGATCTGCGGCCGGGCGCACATCGGCGGCCGGAGTATCTCGCGCTCAATCCGCAGGGGCTCGTGCCGGCACTCGAGGACGGCTCGGCGCTGCTCGCGCAGTCTGTGGCCATCATCGAGTACCTGGAGGAGACCCATCCCGACCCACCGCTGTTGCCCCGCACGCCGCTCGAGCGTGCCCGCGTACGCTCTTTGGCGCTGGCGATCGCGTGCGATCTGCATCCGCTCAACAATCTGCGGGTGTTGAACTATCTGCGTTCGCCCCTCGGACACGACGAGGATGCGGTCAACGCCTGGTATCGGCACTGGGTCGGGCAGGTCCTGGCGGGTCTGGAAAGCGTGGCGCGCAGCAGCAGCGACGGCCGGCATCTGGTGGGCGAGAGCGTGACGCTGGCGGATGTCTGCCTGGTGCCGCAGCTGTTCAACGCCCGCCGCTTCAACTGCGATCTCGCGCCGTTCCCAACGCTGACCGCCATCGGTGCGCACCTTGAGGGGCTCGCCGCCTTTGCGCGCGCCGCCCCCGCCGTGCAGCCCGATGCGCCCTGAAGTGCTGCTCAGCTTCGGGACGCGCCGTCGGCAGGCTGGAACAGTTCGGCCTTGAGGCGGAAGGTGGCCGAGATGTCCTCATCGCCATGGCCGCGTGCGATCAGCTCGGTATACTCGCCGAGCATGCGTTCGACCACCGGCAGCGAAACGCCGAAGCGTGCCGCCATGTCGCGGCAGATGGTCAGATCCTTCGCATGCAGGCGCACGCGGAAGCCCGCCGGATAGCTGCCCTGGACCATGTTCGGCGCGCGGTGCACGAAGTACCAGCTCGACCCGGCACCCTTGCCCAGCGTCTCGATGAGCTTCTCGAGCGGTAGCCCCTGCGCGCGCGCGAACGCCATCGCCTCCGCGACCGCCTCGATGATGCCGGCACACATGATCTGATTGGTCGCCTTGGCGGCCTGACCGCTGCCGACCGGACCGAACAAGGTTACGGTGCGGCCCATCGCCGCAAGCACGGGCCGGGCCTGCTCGAACGCGTTTGGGTCACCGCCGCACATGATCGCGAGCGTGGCGTCGCGCGCACCCTCCACGCCGCCGCTCACCGGGCAGTCGAGGAAGGCCGCGCCTGCCGGACGCAGCAGATCCGCGGCACGCCGCGCGGTATCCGCGGCAATGGTCGAGCAATCGATGACCAGAGCGCCCGGGGCAAGCGCCGGCGCGAGGGCTGCGGTCACTGCCAGGACGTCGGCATCCGCCGAGACGCAGCTCACCACGGCGTCGACTCGACCGGCCAGCTCCACCAGATCGCGGCTTGCGGGGACGGCGAGTTCGGCAGCCAGTGTCTGAGCTTTCTCGGCGGTGCGGTTCCAGACCGTGGCCAGCAGGCCTGCCTTGTGCAGATTGCGAGCCATGTGCGCGCCCATGGCACCGAGTCCGACGAATCCTACACGCATCGCAGTGACTGCCCTTCAGTGAGTCGGCCGATGAGCCGGGAGGCCTCACTATAGGGCGATCGGACCGAGAGCGGAACTGTCCGTCAGGAGCCGCCGCCGCTGCCGCAGAGCTGCGTCATGATCTCTCGGGCCTTGACCCGGGTCGCATCGGCCTCAGCGTCGCTCAGATAGTGCCGGTGGCCGCCTTTGTCGGTGGTGTACAGCCGCCGCGCAACGATGAGCCGGTCGTAGACGGCGCGGGCTTTTTTGCAGCGCTCGGCGCGCAGCTTCGCCTCGGTGCCGCGTACGGTGCGTTCAGCGGCGGCCCGCTGGATCTGCCGATCGGCCGCCTTGTCCTCGGCGGCGAGGCTCGGTGTGACGCTTGGGCTGCTCGAGTCGCTCGGTGTTCCGGTGGCCGTCGAGATGAGTGTGGCGCCCGGACGCCAGCGGTCGCTGTAATGAACCACGCCGTGCTGCCCGACCCAGCGGTAGACGTCGGCGTGGGCCGTGGCCCAGGCTCCGGCCAGCAGCATTGCCGCCAGCAGACTGAATTGCATCGTGGTGCGTGACATGTGCGCCTCCCGGTGTCGCGGAATGCTCAGCGCCCGCGCCACCACTCTTCAATTTCGCACACGCCGCGGGGTCAGACCAGGGGCTGGCTCTCATTACGCACACGCCCCCGGGCCGTTGCGGCCGCCGGGGGCGTGTGCGCAGCCCCAGGGGCGCTACATGTCGTAGGCCCGCTCGCCGTGTACGGTGATGTCGAGGCCCTCGCGTTCGTCCTCTTCCGACACCCGCAGTCCGACCGTCCACTTGACCAAGTAAAAGCCGATGGCGGCCACCACGGCCGTCCAGACGACCACCACGACCACGGCTTTGGCCTGAATGAGCACTTGGGCCGCGATACCCGGGTAGGCCGAGCCGCCCGGTCCGCCGAGTGCCGGGTCGTTGAATACCCCGGTGGCCAGGGCGCCGAAGATGCCACCGAGGGCGTGCACGCCGAACACGTCCAGTGCGTCATCGGTACGGATCATTTTTTTCAGGCCCGTCACGCCCCAGAAGCACACCGGGCCGACCGCCAAGCCGATGGCAAACGCACCGGGGATGCCGACATTGCCCGCTGCTGGCGTGATGGCGACCAGTCCGGCGACCGCACCGGAGGCCGCACCGAGCATCGAGGGTTTGCCCTTGATGACCCACTCGGTTCCCATCCAGGTGAGCACCGCGCAGGCGGTGGCCAGATAGGTGTTCATGAAGGCGAGGGCGGCCGACCCGTTCGCCTCCAGCGCCGAGCCCGCATTGAAGCCGAACCAGCCGAACCACAGCAACGATGCGCCGATCATGGTCATGGTGATGCTGTGTGGGGGCATCGGCTCTTTGCCGAGCCCGATACGCTTACCGAGGATCATCGCGCCAACGAGGCCGGCGACGCCCGCGTTGATGTGCACCACGGTGCCGCCGGCGAAATCGAGCGCGCCCCAGTGCCACAGCAGACCGCCGACCGGATGGGCGCCGGGGGTGGTATCGAGCCCGGGCCAGTACCACACCATGTGCGCCACCGGGCAGTAGCAGAACGTAAACCAGAACACCATGAACAGCAGGATGCCGGTGAACTTCACGCGCTCGACGAGCGCGCCGAGGATCAGGCAGCAGGTGATGGCTGCGAAGGTGGCCTGGAAGCCCACGTACACCAGCTCGTTCAGCACGATTCCCTTGTCGAACGTACCGATGGTGGAGAACGCACCGTTGGCCGGGTTGAACGTGCCGGCGAGAAACAACCGGCTCAAGCCGCCGATGAAGGCGTTGCCGGCAGTGAAGGCGAGCGAGTAGCCGTAGACGCACCACAGTACGCTGATGAGGGAAAATCCGACGAAGACCTGCATCAGCACCGAGAGCATGTTCTTGGTGCGGACGAGTCCGCCGTAGAACAGACCGAGAGCCGGTACCGACATCAGCAGCACCAGGGCCGTGGAGGTGAGCATCCAGGCGGTATCGCCCTTGTCGGGCACGGCCGGGCCCGCCCAGGCCAGTGAGGGGACGAGGATCACGAGGGCCAGGGCCGCGGTGCGGCGGCGGATGAGCGGTTTCGGAGCGCTGCGCATGTGTTCTCCCGGGGCAGTTCGCATAAGTGGCGCGCCAGGGGCCGCCGGTGCTGCAAATCGGGCTGCACGAGGGCCGGTGAGGCGCGTAAGCTGATGACGCGGGCCCTGGTGCAGAATCCGTGCCATGAAGATTTTCCCTATTGAATCGGCAGGTTGCGTGGGCTCGGCGCCGGTTCTCGCACAGTCTTGGTGCCGCCCGCCGGATGGTTCGCCCCAAAGCGGGGCATGCGCAATGAGGTCAGAAACGATGGATATTTTTGGTATCGATGCGATCGCTCGCCGCCTGGCCGAGAGCGTCCCGCCCGGGCTGCGCACGGTGCAGAAGGACCTGGAAAACAACTTCCGGGCCGTGCTGCGGGCCAGCTTGAGCAAGCTCGATCTGGTCAGTCGGGAGGAGTTCGACACCCAGGCACGGGTGCTGCAGCGCACCCGCGAGCGGCTGGCTGCGCTCGAAGCGCGCCTGCAGGCGCTGGAAAGCACCGCAGCATCCGCGCAGCACTGAGTGCCGCGCCGCGGGCCTCGGCTCGCGCTGGCGCGAGCCTCGAGGGTGCTTCGATCGGGCAAGCACCGCGCGCACCCCCTGCGACAGCCGAGGGGGTGGCCCGCGGCTTACTTCGGCTTGCCCTTGACCATCTGCGGGTCGACGAGCGACACCATGTAATTGACCGCCCGCTTCACCACGGCGTCCGGAACGGTAGGTCGACCGCCTTTGGCCGGCATGATCCCGGTCGAGCCGTGGAAGCCGTGCAGCGCATGGTCGTATAGCGTCGCCAGACCCTTGGCCAGGTGCCGGGCCCAGGCTGCCTTGTCCCCGGCTTTGGGCGCCCCTGCGACGCCCGGACCGTGGCACGCACTGCAGGTCTGCTGGAACAGCGCCTTGCCGGTGGTCGGGACACCCATGCCGCCGGCGCTCGCGCTGGCCGAGGCGGAAGCCTGGGCCGGTGCGATGGCGAGAGCGGCATTGTCCTGTCCGGTGACCGCCTCACGCTGGAACGGGGTGACACGCTGCTCCACCCGGTGGATGTACTCGGTGTCCGACAGGATTTCCTTCTCCTGCGTGCGGCTACCGACGTAGCGGGCGAAGACGAAAATCAGGATGGCGACCGTGACCAGCAGTCCGATCACCACGCTGAACACATTGATGAAGTGCGAGTCCTGCTTGCTCACGAGACCTCTCTGCGGAATCCGTGAACGTCGGAGCCCCAGTATAACCACTTGTGGGCCGCTTGGCTGAAGCCTGGGGCGGTGAATGTCCGGGCAGGGTGTCCACGTGGCATCCCGGCGGCGACCCGCGTATGATCCGGCGGCCTCGGCGCAAGGGGGCGGACAGGCGACGGACCTGGCGACTCCCGGCCGGATCATCTTGCGGCGCGGCTGGTGCCGCGCGCGAGCCCGGTGCGAGAGTGCCGCGGACTCGTGTCGCCAAGCGCGGTTCGCCCTGGATGAGACGCACGCCGCAGTACGGCGCGCCCGTAGCTCAGTTGGATAGAGTGGCAGCCTCCGAAGCTGCAGGTCGCTGGTTCGAATCCAGTCGGGCGCGCCAATTTCGGGCCATGCCGTCCCCTCGTGTCTCGGGTCCCCGCCGGGACCTCAGTTCCCGGCCTCGGTGCAGGTGCTGCGCGTCTTGCCTGCAAACCAAGCCAGCAGCTGGCGCATCGCCTGCCTGCGCTCGGTCTCCGCGGGATGCTCATGGATGCAGGCATGCAGCCACAGAATCTGCTCGTCGTGGACCTGCTGGGCCTGCAGAAAGTGGCTGATTGGACAGTCGGCGAGCGGCCCCGGCTGCTGCACGTGCAGCGGGTCGTGCATCAGTCGCCACTGATAGGCGAGCGCGCCGAGCCAGCTGGTGAGCGGGCGGCCGGCGCCGCCGCGAAACGGGCGCTGCTCGAGCCACTGCGCCAGCGCCTCAGGCGGCATCGGCCGCCCGAGCGCATAGCCCTGCCCGAAGCGGCAGCCGAGCACGATTGCCGCCTCGATGATGGCCGCATCCTCCAGTCTCTCGGCCACCACGTCGCGCTCGAGGTCCTCCCCGATCTGCACCACGGTGCGGATCAGGCTCAACGCCTTGACCGGGTCGCGCGCGAGGTCCTTGATGATGTTCTGGTCGACCTTGATCACGTCGAACGGCAGATCCGCCAGGCGCTTGAGGTTGCTGAAGCCCGAGCCCAGATCGTCCATGGCAATTCTCACCCCGAGTGCGGCGAGCCGCCCGATTGCCGCATCGATCGCCGCGGCCTCGAGTGTCTGGCTCTCGAGCAGCTCGAGCGTCAGATGTTCCGGGGCCACCTGCGCCTCGCGCAGCGCCTCCTCGACCCAGCGCGCGCAATCCGGGTGCACCAGGGAGCTCGGCGCCAGGTTGATCGACAGCGCCGTCGGCAGTTGCGCCTCGCGCCAGCCCCGCAAGTGCGCGAGGGAGAGCCTCAATCCCTGGCGCAGGAGTGCATCGAGATCGCTCTCCCCGAGCGCCGGCAGGAACTGTCCGGGGCTCAACCAGGCTCCCTCGTGCGTGCGCAGTCGTGCCAGCGCCTCGACCTTCACCAGCGTCCCATCGCGCAGATCGACGATCGGCTGCACCCACATCTGGACAGCCCCGCCGTAGAGCAGCGAGCGGATCTGCTCCACCCGGCGGGTGTCGATCACGAGCGCGTGGTTGTGCGAAGCGCGCGTCATCTGGCTCCAGCGGTTCTGCAGCGACAGCCGCCAGGGGTGCGTCCAGCCGGAGGAGAACTGGTGTGGGTAGGCGCCGTAGAGCATCAGTACCGCGTGGATCGTGCCATGCCGGTGCACTGGGATCGTCACGGCGCTGCGGATGCGACACTCCTGCAGCACCGCCTGCCAGGGCTGTACGCGCGGATCGTGCGCCACGGCGGAGGCTTCCTGTGCGCAGTCGGTCATCCACGTCGTGGCGACGAGCCCCTGTCCGCGGGCGTCTCTAGGGTCGAGTAATGGGTGCAGCGCACGGGTGCGGAAAGCCTCGCTCATCGTATCCGCAGCCTCGCCAGCGGCCCGCTCGATCAGCAGGCGGTTTTCCGTGTCCGGCCGAAACAAAACGGCCGCGCGCATGCCCGGAAGCGCCGCGAGCGCATTGAGCTCGGTCTGAGTCCAGTCGGCCGCCAGCGCTCGCCCGTCCATCGGACGGGCGAGCATCGTCTGGTACTGATCGAGTACGGACTGCATGGCTTGCAGCTCGCTCTCGATATCCATCTGCAGCCGGGCCTCCGCGGCCTGCAACGCGCGATAGCGTGTGCGCGCCGTGAGCAGCACGGCATCCAGATGCTGACGCAGCAGGTCGCGGTACACCCCCATGGCGAGCGCCATCCAGGCCCCGGAGACGCCAATCAGGGCATGGGCCGTGCCCAACCGGCGGGCGGCCTCCTGCAGCTGTTGTGCGCTGGTCTGCGCATCGAGCAGGAAGCGCAGATGAGTGGTCTGCTTGCCCGCAAGTCCCTGCAATTCCTCGGCCGACAGACACGTGAGGATGGCGGCCGTTTCCCGGTGCGAGTGCAGCTCGCGGTAGAACGCCGTCGAGAATTCTTCGGCGACCCGCGCCAGGTGCGGTCCGAGTACCTGCAGACATTCCCGCGCCTCGGCGCCGAACGGATCGAAGGACTGCTCGGCGAGCGGCTCGAGCGCCGCCGTGACGCCGAGCTGCCACCACTGGGCGCGGCCCTGCTTGGACTGTTTGGCCTGATACATCGCGGCATCGGCCCGGCGCAGCAGCTGTTCGGCCGCATCGCCGTCGGCCGGATACAGAGCGAGCCCCATGGTCATATCGACCGAGCACATCGTACCGGCGAGCGGCTGAAAGGGTGCCTCCACCGCATGATGCAGCCGCGCGAGCGCGCCGCTTAACTGCGGCGCCTCCTGTCCGCTCTGCAGATCCTCCAACACCACGACGAATTCATCCCCGCCCAGGCGAGCGATGAAGTCTGCACTGCGCGCAAACTCGCGCAGTCGGTGCGCCAGCGTGCGCAGCAGCTCATCCCCGGCATCGTGCCCCAGGCGGTCATTGACGGGTTTGAAGTCATCCAGATCGATAACGCCCACCGCGAGTGAGTGGCCCCGGCGGCGCGCGCGCGCAATCGCCTGCGGCAGGTACTCCTCGAGTGCCAACCGGTTCGGCAGCCCGGTGAGCGTATCGGTGCGGGCCATGCGCGCTTCCTGCGCCTGCAGCGTGCGGATACGCTCCTTCAGGTCGAGCTCATCGAGGCCGCGCCCGAGCAGCGCTCCGATGCGGGTGCACACTTCGATCGTTGCCGCAGCGAAGCCGGCGCGCCGGGGTGCGGCGAGCGCGAGGATCGCCCAGAGCCGCTGGTTGCGCAGGATCGGAATCGCGAGCAGGCTGAGCCAGCGGTGCGCGCCGAATCCCTCGTGCCACGGCTGCAGCGTCGGATCGGCGAGCGTGTCGTTGCACACGAGCAGCCGCTGCGTGCGCCAGGCCTTGACCACCACCGATGCGGTGTCCGATTCGCACAAGCGTGGTGGTGCGCAGCGCACCTGGCCGACGCCTTCGCCCGCGAGCGCCAGCACGTCGAACACGCCGTCGTGGCCTGGTCGGCCGATCCAGGCCGCATGGAAGGGGGTGTCGAGCGTCAGTTTGGCGCAGAGGCTCTCGAGCATCTCCTGCTCGTGGCGACATTGGATCAGCACGTCCCCGCAATGCAGCAACGCCTGGTACAGTCCCTGCAGATCGAGCAGCTGTTGGCGTTGGCTCAACAGCTCCAGGGTGCGGTGGCCCAGATGCTCCGTGACCTCGCTGACCGCTTCGACCAGATGGCGGCGTACGCCGAGCGCCTGCTCGAGAGGATCGGCGGGAACTGCGGACGGTGCCGCATCGGAGCGGCTCAGTTCGTGCGCCAGCTGCCGGTCCACCTCCAGGATGTGATTGAGCAGCCACTGGGCAAGAAATGCCAGCAGCTCGACGATCACATCCGCCGCGTGCTCCTGCGCCAGTGTTTGGGCTTGACGCAGAAACCTGCGAAAACTGCGGTGTGCACGCAGATGCATCGCCCGGTGCCGCGGGTCCACCGCCGATGCGAGCATGAGCCGCTCTTCCTCGCGGAAATGATAGCCGGTGTACTCAACCAGCGCCTCGAGGAGGGCTCGGGCGTGTGCCGGCGGTGCTCGCTCGGCATGCGCCTGCGCCGCGCGATTGAATATCTCCAGCAGCTGCTGATGCTGCTCGTCGACCATGGCGATGCCAGTGGCCATGGCATCTGTCCACTGCAGCGCTCGTGCTGGATCGCAAATACGATCTCCCACTGTGCGTCATCTCCGGGAGGACTCGGTAACATCCGGGAACGCCTCTCGTGTCGGTACGATACCACCACGGCCGCGGTGGTGTCGTCGCCCTGCGAGTTCACGATTTGCGGCAATGAGGCTCCGCCTGCGCATGGTCACAGCGCTGGATGGCGCGAAATCCGCTACATTGCGCGCTTCACCCGTGGAAGGACGCCCCTCATGCCTGTGACGCGCATCGCATTCGCCCTGTTCCTGCTGGCGCCGCTCGCCGCTCTGGCGGCCCCGGCGGCCAAAACCGCGGCGCACTTCTCCGGTAAAGGACAGGTGGGCTTCGTCGCCTCTCAGGGCAACGCCCAGGGCAAGTCCGCCAACGTTGCGCTCGCCGTGAATTACCTCGATGGCCCCTGGAAGCACAGCCTGGATTTCGCCGCGCTCTACGGCCAGAGTCTCGGCGTCGTGTCGGCCGAGCGGTGGACCGCGATCTGGCAGTCCAATCGCAAGATCAGCACCGATGCGTACGCATTTGGCTCGCTGCGCTACGAGCACGACATGTTTAACGGCTTTCAATATCAGGCGAGCGCAGCGCTCGGTCTCGGCTACACGGTGGTGCACAGCAAATCAACGACGCTCAGCACCCAGGTCGGCGCAGGCTACACCGTGTCGCGACCCGAGAGCCTCACTGACGTGCCGCTCACCAACCCGACTCGAATTTTCATTGAGCGTACGCCGCTGCCGATCGAGCGGTACACGATCGGCACGCTCGGTGTCGACTACCAACACAAGCTCACCAGCACGACTTCGCTCAGCGACAAATTGCTGGTCAACGCCGGCTCGGTCAACACGTTGGTGACCAACAGTCTGGCATTTGTCGTGAAGGTCTCGACGAAACTCGCGCTGAGTCTCGGTTACGACATCCAGGACAACACGCATCCGCCAGGCACCATTCAACACCTCGATTCCACCGAGACGGTCAATCTCGTCTACGCGTTCTGAGTCCGCTCGCTCAAGGCGCGGGCGGCTGGCGCAGATCCTCGGTCACCGTGCCGACTGCGCGCGTCTCGCGCTCGTGCGCATCATCGCGCCACCGCTCCGCGAGTGCCGCGACGTACCAGTCGCGCATCGCCGGCAGCCCGAGTAGCCGCTCGGCATACTGCCGGGCGAGCGCTGCGAGCGGCGGCTGATAGGTCTGGATGCGAAACGCCACCGGTGCGTAGAACGCATCGGCGGCCGTGAAGCTTGCGCCGGCGAGATACGGCCCGCCGAAGCGCGCAAGTCCGTCTTGCCAGAGCGCCTGCAGCCGTTCGAGGTCGCTGTGCAGCGGCGCATCGATGCGGTGCAGGCGGATTCGCTGTCCGCAGGTCATGCTGCAGTACTGGCGCAGGGCGGGGAAGCCGGAGTGCATCTCGGCGGCCGCCGAGCGGGCGAACGCGCGCGCAACCGGCTCCTGCGGCCACACACCCGCGTGCCGCTCGGCGAGGTACTCGATGATGGCGAGCGAATCCCACACCACCGTTGCGCCGTCATGCAGGCAGGGTACTTTGCCGTTGGGTGAGAACTGGCGAAAATCGTTGCGCTTGCCCTGGTCGATGAACGGCACCAGTCGCTCCTCGAATGCAATGCCGAGGTGGTGCATCAGAACCCATGGCCGCAGCGACCAGGAGGAGTAGTTCTTGTTGGCAATGTATAGGACGTACATGCGCAGTGACCTCCGTCTTCAGGATTGACCGGCCGGTGTGGCCGCCTGCTCGGCTCGCGGCCGGAGCCGTGTGTTGGCGAGGATGACTCCGCCGATCACCCCCACGCCACCCGCCAGCGTGAGTGCCCCGGGCCGCTCGCCGAGCCACAACCAGCCAATGAGCACCGCGAGCGGTGAGGAACAGTAAATGAAGCTCGAGACCTGAGTCGCGCTCGCCCGATGCAGGGCGAGGTTCCAGGTGAGATAGCCGAGGAAGGTCGGCGCCACCGCAAGCCACAGCAGCGCCGCCAGCCGCGCCCGCGGGGCACTGTACAGCGCGTGCGCCAGGCCGAGCCCGAACGGAGCGGCGGCCAACGCTCCGCCGAGCAGCGTGACGGCGGTGACCGCTTCGGCGCCGTAGCGGCGGGTCCAGGATTTCTGTCCGGTGAAGTACACGGCCGCCGCCAGCACACTCACCAGGACCAGCAGCGAGCGCGGCTGAAAGCGCACCTGACTCCCACCGCTCACCACGACGATCACCACGCCGCCGAGCGCCAGTGCCAGCCCGACCACGGTGCGGGTGGAGAGGCGCTCGCGCAGCCACAGCGCCGAGGTCACGGCGGTAGCGGCCGGGATGAGTGCGAGCACGATGGCGGCGGTGCCGCTGGCAATTCGGGTCTCCGCCACGTTCAGACACAGGTGATACACACCGAGGCCGACCGCGCCGAGCGCGAGCAGCGCCGGCCAGGCCGACAGCGGTGGCAGCGACACGCCGCGCAGCCGCAGATAGAGCAGGAACAGTCCCGAGGCGAGCAGCAGGCGTCCGAAGGCGAGTTCTCCCGGTGTGAAGGCACCGAGGGCGTACGCGATCGATGCGTAGGCGGATGACCAGGTCAGCACCGCAACGCTGACGTACAGCAGCGCCCGCGCATCGAGATGACCGGTCTTCTCGATGGATGTTCCCAGAGATGCCCCCGTGTGCGCAGCGCGATGGCGCCGCGCTTACAACCAGCGATACGCCGCGAACAGAGCGCTCGCGCCGGCGGCTGTGAGTGCCCAGCCGGGCCAGGCGAGTCGATGCCAGGCAAGCCACAGCAGCCCGGCAAGCAGCACCGCCGAGGCGCCGGTGACGGCGTCGCGCCGCCGCGCGCTCGCGCGCAGCGCCTCGCGCAACTGGTTCATGCTCGCGACCTCGGGGTGCGTCTGCGGTTCGTGGACCCGGCGCACCGACTCCTTCAGCAGGCCCGGCAGGCTCTGCAGCGACTCGACGACATCCGGCAGCTGGCGCCAGAGATTCTTCACCAGCCGACGCACGCTCACCCGCTCTCGCATCCACTCGCGCAGAATCGGCGTCGCCGTGCTCCAGATGTCCAGTTGTGGATACAGCTCGCGCCCGAGGCCCTCGACGTTGAACAAAGTCTTCTGCAGCAGCATCAGCTGCGGCTGGATCTGCATGTTGAAGCGGCGCGAGATCTCGAACAGCCGCAGCAGCAGGTGGCCGAAGGAAATGTCCGCGAGCGGTCGGTCGAAGATCGGCTCGCACACCGTGCGGATTGCGGACTCCATCTCATCGATGCGAGTCTGTGGGGGCACCCAGCCGGACTCGACGTGCAGGACCGCCACCCGCCGGTAGTCGCGCTCGAACACGGCCAGAAAATTCTCCGCCAGGTAATGCTGATCGCGCGGATCGAGCGTGCCCATGATGCCGAAGTCGATGGCCGCATAGCGCGGGTGCTGCGGGTCATCGGCCAGCACGAAGATGTTGCCCGGGTGCATGTCCGCATGGAAGAAGTTGTGCCGGAACACCTGGGTGAAGAAGATCCGCACGCCATTCTCGGCGAGCCGCTCGAAGTTCGTGCCGAGCGCCCGCAGCCGCGTCATGTCGCTGATCGGAATGCCGTGGATGCGCTCCATGACCATGACGTCGGTGCGACAGAAATCCCAGTGCACCTCCGGCACGTACAGCAGATCGGAGTCCGCGAAGTTGCGCTTCAGCTGCGTGGCGTTGGCCGCCTCGCGCATCAGGTCGAGCTCATCGAGGATGGTCTTCTCGTACTCCTGCACCAGCTCGCTCGGGCGCAGCCGCCGCGCCTCGCGCCAATACCGCTGCGCCAGCCCGGCGAGGCTGTAGAGCACCTCGAGGTCGCGCGCGATGCGCGCCTTCATGCCGGGCCGCAACACCTTCACCACCACCTCGCGCCCGCCGCTCAGCCGTGCGGCGTGCACCTGGGCAATCGAGGCGGCCGCGAGCGGCTCGTCCTCGAAGGCGGCGAAGATTTCGGCAACCGGACGGCCGATGCTGCGCTCGATCGTCTGGCGCGCCAGCGCCGCGGGGAACGGCGGCACGCGGTCCTGGAGTTTGGCCAACTCCTCGGCAATGTCCGGCGGCAGCAGGTCGCGGCGGGTGGAGATCGCCTGGCCGAATTTGACGAAGATCGGCCCGAGCTCCTGCAGGGCGAGCCGCAGCCGCTCGCCGCGCGGGGCATCCCGTCCGCGATGCAGCCACATCCACGGCGAGAGGAAAAACAGGAAGCGCAGCGGGCGGTACAGGTGCGTCGCGCGCACGAAATCATCCAGCCCGTGCTTCAGCAGCACGCGCTGGATCTGCACGAGCCGGCCGATGACCCGCAGCCTCATGAGCCGTGCACCGGCGTCACGGTGCGGCCACTCGCCGCTCGATCTGCTCCAGGCGCGCGGCGAGGCGGTCGACGTCCTCGCGTAGCGCATCGACGCCGTGCAGGAAAGTCTCTCCCTCGGGCCGCGATACCAGATCGCCGCGCTCGTGGCTCGCGTACTCGCCGAGGTCCTGCCACAGCGTGCGGGCGGCGCGGCGGGTCCAATCGGCCGCGCCGCGGGCCAGATGGCTGATGCGGTGCGCCGGCACGTCGCCCACCACGAGGGCGAGCTCCTCCTCGAAATCCGGACCGAGCAACTGCAGCAGCTCCTGGAATTTGGCGGCGATCTCGGCATCGCCGCGGACCTCGACCTCCCCGCGTGCCGTCGGCTCGCGCGACAGACCGCTGCCGACGATCAGCAGGCTCAGCGGGCCGCCGACGATGGCGGCATCGGCGGGATCCTCGCTGCGCCGGATGCGCACCGCGACGCCGGTCGATTCGATCACCCAGCGCGCCAGCGCCGGCGCCTCGACGCCGAGCCGCCGGCCATCGAGTTCGCTGCACAGCTGGCGTGCGCGCACCGAGCGCGGCAGGCCGCGGTTTAAGAAATTCTCGAGCACTGCGAGGAGCATGGCGGGCCGCTCAGTACTTGTAGCCACGATGCACCGCCACGATGCCGCCGGAAAGATTGTGGTAGCGGCAGCCCTCGAGTCCCGCCGCGCGCATCATCTCGAGCAGCTTCTCCTGCGGTGGGTGCATGCGGATCGACTCGGCCAGATACCGGTAGCTGGCTTCGTCCTGCGCCACCCACTTGCCGAGCAGCGGCAGGAGACGGAACGAGTACGCGTCGTACAGCGGCGCGAGCCCTGGGGCGACGGGCCGGGAGAATTCCAGCACCAGCAATTGCCCGCCGGGCTTGAGCACGCGGCGCATCGAGGCGAGCGCGGCGGCCTTGTCGGTGACATTGCGCAGCCCGAAGCCAATGGTAATGCACTCGAAGCTGTCGTCGCGAAACGGCAGCTGCTCGGCATTGGCCTGCACATACTCGACGTTGCCGATCACCCCGCGGTCGGCGAGCCGGTCGCGGCCACGCTCGAGCATCGCGGCGTTGATGTCGCTGAGGATGACGCGGCCGCGCTCACCCACCTGCCGCGCCATTCCGGCGGTCAGGTCGCCGGTGCCGCCGGCCACATCGAGGGCGCTCTGCCCCGGGCGCAAGCCGGTGAGCGAGAGCGTGAAATGTTTCCACAGGCGGTGCGCGCCCCCGGACATCAGGTCGTTCATCAGGTCGTAGCGGCTCGCCACGGAGTCAAAGACGCTGCGTACGCGGCGCGCCTTCTCCTCCCAGGGCACACGCTCGTAGCCAAAATCAGTCGCTGGTTGTTCGCTCATCTTGACGGCCGCCTCGGAACACCGCGCCATTGTATCCTCCGGCTGCGCAGCGGGCGTGACCGGCCGCGCCCTACCCGGCCCGGTCCCCGGCTGTCAAGTTCCGTTGGACAGAGGACAGGATTTGCATTTTGAGGCAGTCGGTGCACACAATCGCCCCCGCGTACGGGGGTCTTGAAACCTTCGGGGCCGGACGGTCGAGCAGACCCTCTGGCCTTTTTTATTGCGAATGTCACGCGCGGCAGCGTGAAGGGCTAGGGCGCGGCGGCCCGATTGCACTATCATCGTGCACCCTTGTTCCAGCCTTCGAACATCGTGGACGCCACTGATACTTCGCACCCCGACTATTACCATCGAGTGGTCGATTGCCAGTGGGCCTGCCCGGCCCACACCGATGTGCCGGAGTACATCCGGCTGATCGCCCAGGGCCGCTTCACCGACGCATACCTCGTCAACCGCGACTCCAACGTCTTTCCGGGCATTCTCGGGCGGGTCTGTGACCGTCCCTGCGAGCCGGCCTGCCGGCGCGGCCGCGTGGAAGAGAAGCCGGTGGCGATCTGCCGGCTCAAGCGAGTGGCGGCCGATCACCACGAGGACCTCGCCGGCCGGCTGCCGAAGATTCCGAAGCTCAAGAACGGCAAGCGCATCGCCTGCATCGGTGCCGGGTGCGCCTCGCTCACGGTGGCCAATGACCTGCTGCCGCTCGGCTACGAGGTCACCATTTTCGAGCGCTTCGCGCAGCCCGGCGGACTGATGCGCAGCAATATCCCGGCGTTCCGCCTGCCCCAGAGCGTGCTCGATGAGGAAATCGGCCTCATCCTCGGCATGGGAGTGGATCTGCGCCTGGGCACGCCGGTCGAGAGCCTGCGCGCGCTGCTCACCGAGGGCCACTTCGATGCCGTGTTCGTCGGCTCGGGCGCACCGAAGGGCAAGGAGCTGGCTCTGCCCGGCCGTGACGAGGCGGCGGCCAACGTGCACATCGGCATCAGCTGGCTCGAGTCGGTGGCATTCGGACACATCGAGCGCATCGGCGAGCGCGTGCTCATCATCGGCGTTGGCAATACGGCCATGGATTGCTGCCGCACCAGCCTCAGGCTCGGGGCGCGTCAGGTCCAAGTGATGGCCCGCAAGCCGCGCGAGTTCTTCAAGGCGTCTGCCTGGGAACTCGAGGACGCCGAGGAGGAGAACGTCGAGATCCTGGTCAATCGCGCCCCCAAGGCGTTCGTGCTCGAACAGGGCCGGCTGGTCGGCATGCGCTTTGACTGCATGGAATACCAGCTCGATGCGCGTGGGCGCATCGTCTCGGAGCGCGTGACCGGCGAGGAGTTTCTGCCGGCCGACGACGTGATCCTCGCCATTGGTCAGGAGAATGCCTTTCCGTGGATCGAGCGGGACCTGGGTATCCAATTCGACAAATGGGACGTGCCGGTGGTCGATCCGAAGACCTTCGAGTCCACCCGCCCGGGCGTGTTCTTCGGCGGTGATGCGGCATTCGGGCCGAAGAACATCATCTGGGCCGTTGAGCATGGTCACCAGGCGGCGATCTCGATTCATCGACACTGCCAGGGCGAACCGGTGGCGGAACGGTTGGCTCCCGGGGTCACGCTGCACAGCCGCAAGATGGGCATGCACGAGTGGTCCTACGCCAATGATTACGCGCCGATCGAGCGCCGGTTGGTGCCGCATGTCTCGCTCAAGGAACGCTTCAAGAAGCTCAATATCGAAGTCGAACTCGGTTTCAATGCCGAGCAGGCCGCCGAGGAGGCGCAGCGCTGCCTTAACTGCGATATGCAGACCGTGTTCACCGCGCGGTTGTGCATCGAGTGCGACGCGTGCATCGACATCTGCCCGGTCGACTGCCTGACTATCACCGGCAACGGACCGGAGCGCGAGCTGCGTAGCCGGCTCAAGGCGCCGGCCGAGAACGCGACGCAGCCGCTGTACGTCTCGAGTGCGCTGCCGCAGACCGGGCGCATCATGGTCAAGGACGAGGACCTGTGCGTGCACTGCGGACTGTGCGCCGAGCGCTGCCCGACGGCAGCCTGGGACATGCAGAAATCCCTGGTCCGCTGGCCGCACGCGAGCGATGAAGCGGACGCGCTCGAAGCACGCAAACCCAAGATCGCCTGATCCGCTCGCTGGCGTATCCGCGCGCACCCCCCCACGCCCCCACTGACACCCATGGCCACACCTGCACCGAGCCGCATCAACGATTTCACGCTCAAGATCGCCACGGTCAACGGCACCGGTTCGGCGAGCGCCAACACGCTGCTGATGAAGACCATCTTCAGAAGCGGCGTGCCGGTGGTGGGCAAGAATTTCTTCCCGTCCAACATCCAGGGGCTGCCCACCTGGTACGAGATCCGCGTCTCGCGCGACGGGCATCTTGCGCGGTCTGGCTCGGTCGAGCTCATGGTGGCGCTCAATCCCGAGACCTATGCGCGCGACGTGCGTGAGCTCGCTCCGGGCGGCTATCTGCTGTACGACTCAACGTGGCCGCGTCCGGTGCTGCTGTCACGCGCCGACCTCACTGTGATCGGCGTGCCGTTCGCGCAGATGTGCAACGAGAACTTCTCCGGCGTGCGCACGCGCATCCTGATGAAGAACATCTGTTATGCGGGGGCGCTCGCGGCGCTGCTCAATCTCGATCTGGCCCGGATGCGCGAGCTGCTCGGGGAGACCTACGCGAAGAAGCCGCAACTGCTCGAGAGCAACGTCAAGGCGCTGCAGCTCGGCTTTGATTACGCCCGCGAGCACGTGGCCTGCCCGCTGCCGCTTGCCGTCGAGCCGATGCAGCGTACGGCCGGTCACATCCTGATTGACGGCAACACCGCCGCCGCGCTCGGCTGCGTGTTCGCCGGCGCCACGGTCGCAGCGTGGTACCCGATCACCCCGTCGACCTCGCTGATGGATGCGTTCAAGAGCTTCTGCGAGCGCTTGCGCGTCGATGCGCAGAATGGCCGCAAGCGCTTCGCGTTCATTCAGGCCGAGGACGAGTTGGCAGCGATTGGCATGGTGCTCGGGGCGAGCTGGAACGGGGCGCGCGCCTTCACCGCGACTTCCGGTCCGGGTATCTCCCTGATGAACGAGTTTCTCGGCCTCGCCTACTACGCCGAGGTTCCTGCCGTGCTGTTTGATGTGCAGCGGGTGGGGCCCTCCACCGGCATGCCGACGCGCACCCAGCAGGGCGACCTGCTTGCCTGCGCATACGCCTCGCACGGCGATACGCGGCACGTGTGTCTGTATCCGGCCAACCCGGCGGAGTGTTTCAGCATGGCGGTCGAGGCGTTCGATCTCGCCGAGCGCCTGCAGACCCCGGTGCTCGTGCTGTCGGACCTGGACATCGGCATGAACGATTGGATGTGCCCGGAATTTCAGTGGGACGATGCCTACCGGCCCGATCGGGGCAAGATGCTCAGTCTCGAGCAGATCGAGGGATTGGAGAAGTTCCACCGCTACCTCGATCCGGACGGCGACGGCATTCCCTGGCGCACGCTGCCCGGCGTGCACCCCAAAGGCGCGTACTTCACGCGCGGCTCCGGGCATACGCAGTTCGGGACCTACACCGAGGACTCGCACGATTATCAGGTGGTGATGGACCGCCTGATGAAGAAGTGGCAGACCGCCAAGACGCGGGTCCCGCGCGCGCTGATCGAAGGCACGGGCAGCAAGTTCGGCATCGTGTCGGTCGGCAGCGGGGACAGTGCGGTTCGTGAGGCACTCGTGCTGCTCGGCGCGGAGGGTGTTGCGGTCGATTACCTGCGCGTGCGCGCGTTCCCGTTTGGCGAGGAGGTCGAGCGCTTTCTCACCGAGCACGAGCTGCTGTTCGTCGTCGAGCAGAACCGCGATGCACAGCTGCGCTCGCTGTTGACGCTGGAAACCGCCGTCGAGAAGTCCAAATTGCGCTCGCTGCTGCATTACAGCGGCTTGCCGGTGAGCTCGCAGTTCATCGTCGAGGGCATACTGGCCGAGTTGCGCGCCCGTCCGAGCGCTGCGCAACCGAGCGCGGTCGGCGCCTGAGGATTCGCCATGACATTCATCGCCAAACCCAAAGTCACTCATCCGTCGCTGCCGCAGAACACCCTCGGGCTGACGCGGCGCGCCTACGAGGGCGCGCTCTCGACGCTGTGCGCCGGCTGTGGCCACGATTCGGTCACCGCGGCGATCGTCGAGGCAACCTGGCGGTTGGCGCTCGAGCCGCAGAACCTGGTCAAGCTGTCCGGAATCGGCTGCTCCTCGAAGACCACCGCGTATTTCGTCAGCGGTGCGCACGGCTTCAATGCCGTGCACGGCCGCATGCCCTCGATCGCCACGGGGGCCAATGCCGCAAACCGCCATTTGACCTACATCGGCATCTCCGGCGACGGGGACACGCTGTCGATCGGGCTCGGGCAGTTCTGTCATGCCATCCGCCGCAATCTCGACATGCTCTATCTGATCGAGAACAACGGCGTATACGGTCTGACCAAGGGGCAGTTCTCGGCTTCCGCGGACGTCGGCACCCGTGCCAAGAAGGGCGAGACCAACGTGCAGCCGCCGATCGATCCGGTGCTGCTCGCACTCGATCTGGGCGCGACGTTCGTGGCGCGCGGTTTCTCCGGCGACAAGCATCAGCTGGTGCCGCTGATCGAGGCGGGCCTGAAACATCGAGGCTTCGCGCTCATCGACGTGCTGTCTCCCTGCGTGACCTTCAACGATCACGAGGGGTCGACCAAAAGCTACGCCTATACGCGTGAGCACTACGAGCCGACGGTGCTCGCCGACTTCGTGCCCCGCGAGGCGCCGATTGTCGTCGATTACCCCGAGGGGGATGCCCGCGAGGTCACACTGCACGATGGCAGCCGGATCGTGCTGCGCAAGATCGGCGCCGATTACGATCCGACGAATCGTGCGGCCGCGAGCGCGGCGGTACAGGCGCGGATGAGCGCCGGGGAGTATCTGACGGGTCTGATTTATGTCGATCCCAGCGAGGCGCGGGCAGATTTTCACCAGGCGAGCGGCACGCCCGAGGAGCCCCTCAATGCCCTGCCGTTCGAGCAGCTCTCCCCCGGAGCGGCCGGCTTGCGCAAGGTGCTCGCCCGGTACCGCTGACCCGATGAGCCCCTTGCAACGGCTGAGGACGCTGAGTTAACCTAAGTGTGGGTCTGTGACCGTTTCCTTTCCTGCCGCCTGACAGCCGTTCGCTAACCCGGCCGGCGTACGGAGAAAAGCCGAATCGTTCCCGACCAGGTGGCAGTGACCCTGCCGGTAGTAGTTCGGAAACCGCCGCGTCCGCAAAACTCCAATAGAGCGCCACGGTGGTTCATTCCGTATCTGGAGTTTGATTGCATGACGAAGATTTACGTCGGAAACCTTCCGTTTTCGGCCACTGAGAGCGAAGTCCGCGAGCTGTTTGCGCAGCACGGGGCGGTGGAGTCGGTCAGCCTGATTTCCGACCGGGAAACCGGGCGGCCGCGCGGCTTCGGCTTCGTGGAAATGTCTCGTGCGGACGCGACCCGCGCGATTCAGAACCTGAACGGCAAGGACCTCGGCGGACGCCCGCTGCGGGTCAATGAGGCTCAGGAGCGCGGCGCCGGCGGCGGCCGCGGCGGCGGCGGCGGCGCCCCCCGGCGCTGGTAATCCCCTCGCGATAGCCGGCCGGCCCCGAGAGGTTTCCTTTCGGGACCGGCCGTCTCTATTTGCATCTCTCGGCGCTTTAGCCAAGCGCTCTGCTACACTTTTGACCCGCTTCTCACCGTCTTAGGAGACGATTCGATGGGCAAGGGCGATATGAGAACCCGCCGGGGTAAGATTTACCGCGGCTCCTTCGGCAAAACCCGCAGCAAGTCCCCCGGCGCCAAGAAAACCAAGCGCGCCACCCGGAAATAACCGACGCACGACCCGAGATGGCGCGCCCGCGACCCGTGTCGCGGCCGGCCAGGAAGCCGGAACGATTCCCCATGAGCTCCTCCTCTTCGCACTTCCATTGGCGCCCCCATCCCTGGCACGGTCTTGATCCGGGCCCGGACTGCCCGGAAGTGGTGACCGCCTACATCGAGATCACGCCGTTCGATCTGATCAAGTACGAGGTCGACAAGGTGACCGGCTATCTGCGTGTGGACCGGCCACAGCGCACCTCCTCGCATCCCCCTGCGCTGTACGGATTCATTCCGCAGACGTATTGCGGCGAGCGGGTTCGGCGTCTGGCGCCGGGCTGTGAGCGCGGTGATGGTGATCCGCTCGATATCTGCGTCATCAGCGAGCGGCCGATTGCACACTCGGAGATCCTGCTGCGCGCGCGCATTCTCGGCGGGCTGAAGATCGTCGATCGGGGTGAGGCGGACGACAAGATCATTGCCGTGCTCGAAGGCGATTACGTTTGGGGCGGAGCGCGTGAGCTGACCGATCTGCCGGCGACGCTCATCGAGCGACTCGAGCATTATTTTTCGACCTACAAGCTCGTCTCCGGGGAGCCGCCGGGTATCCAGATCACCGGACGGTATGGCCATGCGGCCGCCGCCGAGGTGATTCGCGCGGCCATCGAGGATTATCGGGAAGCCTACGGCGACGTTGAGATCCCGACCGCCGACGGCGCACCAGCGCGGCGCCGCTGAATCACCTCTCCTTCGGCTCGATCCACAGCGCCTGGGCGCTGCCGCAAAGGTCTGCATCCTCGCCGAATACTGCTGTCCCAGCGGCGTGTTTGCGGCCGTCCGAATGTAATTGCCAGCCTATTACGGTGCAGCGTTCCCCGATGTGCACCCGACGATTGACGTGCGCGGTGAACTCCCCGAGCAGCATCATCCGATCATCCGAACTCACCGCGTAGAAGCCCGGGCAGTCGAGCGCGGCAGACATGAATTCCGGGCGGACTTTGCCGTCGCCCGGATCGAGTGAGCTATCCGGCACCCAGGGCGCGGCCACCAGGCCGCGCTCGGGCAGCGGACCGGCGAAGATGCGCAGCCCATCGCCCCGCGGGCGTTCCGTGCCGCAGACGAAACAATGCGCAAACCGGTGATGCTTGAATCCGGCATAGCGTCGGGACGCTTCGACGGCCTCGAAGTACGCAGGGGCCTGCGGCACCGAGAGTGCGAGCTGCGCCGGTCGTGCGAGGCCGACCTGCTGCTCTGCGAGAGTGATGGCGAGGGTTCCGTCCGGCAGCGTCTCGACCTCAAGGGGGGTGTCGAGCGGCGCAGGACGCAGCAGCCGCACCGTGACGGTCTGCGCCATATACACGGCCACGCTGCCGGCAAAGTATCCGCCATTCGCGGATTCACTGGGACCGCAGAAACGCTTGGCGATGGTGAGGGTGGACATTGCGTTGACCGTCATCCTCACAATACCACCCCCGCCCGTTCGTGCGCAGAGCTGTCCTAGGTGTCTGCGCGGCCGCGCAGCGTCCTCAGCCAGGCTGCCGGATCGCCTCCCTGCTCGAGCAGCTCGACCAGCGCCGAGCCGATGACTACGCCCTCCACGTGTCCACGCAGTCGCTCGAGCTGCTCACGCCCCCGGATGCCGAAGCCGGCGCACACTGGAATGCGTGCATGGCGGCGGACACGGTCGAGATACGTGGTCACTTCGGCAGGGACCGTGACGTTGCGGCCCGTGGTGCCGGTTGCCGTCACCGCGTAGAGAAAGCCCTGACTGCGCGCGCAAATGCGCTCCAGGCGCTCCTCCGGCGTCACCGGCGTCACCATTTGCACCAGGGCGAGTCCGCGGCTCGCGAGCGCCGCATGCAGCGCATCGCCCTCATCGAACGGCAGGTCCGGCACGATCAGCCCGGCGACCGCCGCGCGCTCGGCGGCCGCAGCGAGCGCGTCGAGCCCGAAGGCGAGCAACGGGTTCAGATAGCTCATCAGCAGCAGCGGTGTGTCGAGCCGCGGCGTCATCGACTCGAGCTCCTGCAGAATCCACCGCAGGCTCACGCCCTGCTCCAGCGCGACGCGGCTCGAGCGCTGGATGGTCACCCCATCGGCCATGGGGTCGGTGAATGGCACGCCAATCTCGATGACGTCGGCACCCTCGGCGATGCGGCGCAGGTCACTCTGGAATCGGTCGCGACTGGGAAATCCGGCGGTGAGGTAGGCCACCAGTGCCGGCTCGCCGCGTGCGTTGGCGGCGCGGATGGCGGCGCCGATGCGTTCATGGGCGTTCATGCGGGCTCCGCGAGCAGGGTCTGTTGCAGGGTGGGCATGTCCTTGTCGCCGCGTCCGGAAAGACATACGACAAGCGTGCCGCCGGGGTGATTGCGCGCCCAGCGTTTTGCGCCAACGAGCGCATGCGCGCTCTCCAGGGCCGGCAGGATCCCCTCCAAGCGACACAGTGCGCGCACCGCATCGAGCGCTTCCTCATCGTCTGCGCTCTCATAACGGACCCGTCCGATGCGCGCAAGCAGCGCATGCTCGGGGCCGACGCCCGGGTAGTCGAGGCCAGCGGAAACCGAATGCGTTTCCTGAATCTGACCGTCCGCATCCTGCAGCAGCATCGAGTAACTGCCATGCAGCACGCCCGGCCGTCCGAAGGAGAGCGTTGCGGCATTGCCGCCGAGCGCACTGCCGCGGCCGCCGGCCTCCACGCCGATGATTTCGACATCGCGGTCCGGCACGAATGCATGAAACATCCCGATCGCATTCGAACCGCCACCGACGCAGGCCATGACGGCATCGGGCAGGCAACCGGCATGGTGTTGGAACTGTGCGCGGGCTTCCCGGCCGATCACCGCCTGCAGTTCGCGCACCAGGTAGGGATAAGGATGCGGGCCGACGGCCGAGCCGAGCAAATAATAGGTGCCGAGCGGGTCGGACACCCAATCGCGCAGTGCCTCGTCGATGGCGGCTCGCAGCGTGCGATCACCGCTCGTGACCGCCACCACGGTCGCCCCGAGCAGGCGCATGCGGCCCACGTTCGGTGCCTGACGCTCCATGTCGATCGAGCCCATGTACACGGTGCAGGGCAGCCCGAGCCGTGCGCAGGCGGCAGCACTCGCCACGCCGTGCTGTCCGGCACCGGTTTCGGCCACGATCCGCTTCGCGCCGAGGCGCCGGGCGAGCAGCGCCTGGCCGATGGCGTTGTTGATCTTGTGCGCGCCGGTGTGCGCCAGATCCTCCCGCTTCAGCCAGATCCGCGCGCCCCACTCCTGCGACAGGCGTGTCGCAAACGTCAACGCCGTCGGCCGCCCCACCCAGCTGGTCAGCTCGCTGGAGAATTCCTGTTGGAAGGAGGGGGCATGCAGATGCTCTCGCACCCCGTCGCTGAGACGCTCGAGCGTCGGGATCAGCGTCTCGGGCACATAGCGTCCGCCGAACGGACCGAAGCGGCCCTGGGCATCGGGCAAGCGTCCGGCAACCAAGTCCGCCAATGCATCGTTTGAAGTCACACTCATGTCGGCTCCTGCAATGCGGCGTGCGCCGTGCGCGCCGCGGTCACGAATCGTTTGATCGCCTCGGGATCCTTTACCGCCGGCTGCGCCTCGACGCCGCTCGACACATCGACGCCGTACGGCTGCACTGCCGCGACCGCCTCGGTAATGTTGTGCGGATTCAGGCCGCCGGCCAGTACCAGTTGCGTGGCACGTGCCGCTTGCGCCGCACTGTCCCAATCACAGGTGCGTCCGGCGCCGCTCACCGCACCCTCGAACAGCAGCCGCGCCGGCAGCGGCACACCAGCCCGCCAGGTGCGCAGCACCGGCAATCGCTCGAGCGTTTGCGGCAACTGCAGCTGCTCGAGATCTTTCGCGTCGGTCTGCAGGACGTCGGGGCGAAACCCGGTCAGTATTTCATCAACCTGCGTCTGTTCGGGGTGGCGGGTCACCGCGACGCAGCACACTCTGCCGCGCGCTGGCGCGGCCAGACGGCACGCCTGCGCCACGGTGAGGCGGCGCGTCGACTCTGCGAACACGAAGCCGACGGCGTCGGCGCCGGCCGCGACCGCCGCCGCCACGGCCTCCGGCGTGGTCATGCCGCAAATCTTGATCCACAAGCGGCGGGTCCGGGGGCTCATTGCGGGCGGTTCCCGCGTGTACCGCCGGCCGCACGCCCGGCCGCACCTTCAGTCTGCATCGCGGTGGCGAGCGCTGCGGGATCCGGTGCGCGCATCAGCGCGCTGCCGACCAACGCCAGGTCGTAGCCGGCCGCGCCCATGCGCCGGGCATCCTCGGCGCTTGCAACGCCGCTTTCGGCCACTCGGGGCAGTGTGCGCGGCAGCCGCGGCGCAAGCGTCTCGAGACGGCTCGGGACCACCTCGAGCGTCACCAGATCGCGGCAATTGACGCCTGCCAACAATCCCCGGGTACCCACCCGGGCGATCACGGTCTGCAGCCGTTCGATGTCCTCGGCATCGAAGGTCTCGAGCAGGGCGAACAGACTCAACTCCCGGGCCCGCTCGATCAGGGCCTCCAGGAGGTCCTGACTCAGCATGCGCACTATGAGCAGCACGCCGCCGGCGCCGGCAGCCCGGGCCTCGGCGAGCTGATACGGATCGACCAGGAAGTCCTTGCGCATCGCAGGCACGGCGAGCGGTGCAAGGGCGGCCGCCGCGCACCGCAGGTGCTCGAGGCTGCCATCGAAGCGCTCCGGCTCGGTCAGAACGGAGACCGCTGCGGCGCCTGCGGCCGCGTAGCGGCGTACCCGACCGGCCACATCAGTGCCAGCGTCCCCGAGTGCTCCGGCGGCCGGCGAGCGCAACTTCACCTCGGCGATCAAGCCAAAGCCCCCGGGAGGCAGCCGCAGGGCTGGGGCGGGCGCTTGCGCCCGTGCCAACTCCAGCATGCGTGCTTCGGAACATGCAGCCCGGGCGGCCTGCGCGCGCGCCTGACTGGAGGCGGCCATCTGGGCGAGGAAATCACTGCCCATGGGAGCCTCTGATGCTGGTGAGACTGTGCAAAACCCGCGCGGCGGATCCGTCATCGATTGCTGCCGCGGCGCGCGCAACGCCGCCGAGCGGATCGCCGACCTGTCCGGCCACCTCGAGCGCGAGTGCCGTACCGAGCAACAGGCAGTCCCGGTGAGCTCCGCGTGCCTCGCCGCAAAGCACCGCCCGCAGCGCTTCGGCATTGTGCTGCGCATCGCCACCGGTCAGGGCCGACGATGCACACCGCGGCAGCCCGTAATCCTCCGGCCGGCGCACTTCGCTGCGCACCTCGCCGGGGCGTACGTCAAAGAGCGTAAACGGACCGACCGGTGTCGGCTCGTCCCAGCCTTCGGCCCCATGCACCACGAAGGCGCGTTCGATCCGCATGCCGGCCAGGCTTTCGGCCATCAACTCGGCGACCTGCAGGCTGAATGCGCCGATCAGCCGCAGCGGTGGCTGCGCCGGGTTGGTGAGCGGTCCGAGAATGTTAAAGACGGTGCGCACCCCGAGTGCGCGCCGCGCGGCAGCCACCGCCTGCGTCGCGGCGTGGTAATGCGGCGCAAACAGGAACGTGAAGCCGCACCTCGCCAGGCAGACTCCCGCGGCGTTCTCATCGAGAGGCATCGGCAATCCCAGCGCCTCGAGCACATCGGCGCTGCCGGCACGGCTGGACACCGAGCGATTGCCGTGCTTGACCACCTGAAGACCGCAAGCGGCCGTGAGCAGCGCCGTACCGGTGGAGATGTTGAGGCTGCCCGAGCGATCGCCACCGGTGCCGACGATGTCGATGGCACGCACCGCCGCCGGCAGTACCGGCTGGCGGGCGAGGCGGCGCATCGCTTCGGCGAAGCCGCGCACTTCGTCGGCCACGGCCCCCTTGGCGCGCAGGGCAGCGAGTACCGCGCCGATCATCGCCGCAGGCGTCGTTCCGTCCGTCAGCAGGCCGAGCAGCTGCTCGGCCTGGGGTTGGCTGAGATTCTCTCCTTCGAGCAGCCGCTCGAGCAGATCACGCGCCTGTGACATCCGCCGCTCCGGTGCGCATGCCGCTGTGTTGCGCGAGGAAATTGCCGAGCAGTTGCGGGCCGTCCGGCGTGAGGATGCTCTCCGGATGAAACTGCACACCCTCGACCTGCAAGGCCGCGTGGCGCACGCCCATGATTTCCCCTTCCTCGGTGCGGGCACTCACGGTGAGCTCGGTGGGCAGCTTTTCGGGGGCTGCGATCAACGAGTGGTAGCGTCCGACCTCGCACGTTGCCGGCAACCCGCAGAACACGCCGAGTCCGTCGTGGCGGATGGCGGAGGTCTTCCCGTGCATCAGCCGCCCGGCGCGCACCACCTTGCCGCCGAACACCTCCACGATCGACTGATGGCCGAGACACACGCCGAGCACCGGGATTCGTCCCGCGAAAGCGCGGATCATGTCCATCGACACGCCTGCCTCATAGGGGGTACCCGGTCCGGGCGAGATGCACAGATGCGTCGGCGCGAGCGCTGTGGCGGCGGCTACGTCAATCGCATCGTTGCGGAACACGCGCACGTCCGCGCCGAGCACGAGGAACGCCTGCACCAGGTTGTAGGTGAAGGAGTCGTAGTTGTCGATCAGCAGCAGCCGGACCATTAGAAACCCTCCTGCGCCATCTCGAGCGCGCGCGCCATCGCTCCGCTCTTGGCCAACACCTCATCGTGCTCGGACTCCGGCACGCTGTCGGCGACGATGCCGGCGCCCGCTTGATAACTGTATTCGTCGCCGCTGAACACCAGCGTGCGAATGGTGATGGCGTGATCCATGTCGCCGCGCGCACCGAAGTAACCGACGGTGCCACCGTACAGGCCGCGGCTGACCGGCTCGAGTTCATCGATGATCTGCATCGCCCGCACCTTCGGGGCCCCGACCAGGGTGCCGGCAGGAAACGCCGCGGCAAACAGGTCGAACGCATCGGCGCCCGGGGCGAGCTGGCCGTTGACGCCGCTCACGATGTGCATCACGTGACTGTAGCGCTCGATCGAGCGGTACGGATCGACCGCGACGCTGCCGGCGCGCGCCACGCGGCCGAGATCATTCCGCGCCAGATCGACCAGCATGACGTGCTCGGCGTTTTCCTTCGGGTCCGCGCGCAGCTCCGCTTCGCGCGCGCGATCGATCGCCGCATCGTCCGAGCGCGGCCGGGTGCCGGCAATCGGGCGCAGCTGGGCCGTGCCGTCCTTCAGCCGCACCAGCGCCTCGGGGGAGGAGCCCACCACGGTCACATCGCCGAGCGCGCAGTAATACATGTAGGGTGAGGGATTGATCAGTCGCAACGCGCGGTAGGCCTGAAAGGGGTCCAGGTCGTGCCGCCCCGCGAAGCGGGACGAGAGCACGAGTTGGTATACATCGCCGGCGGCAATGTGCTCCTTGACCCGCTTGACGCCGGTCACGTACTGCGCGCGGCTGCTCGAGGCGGTGGCCGGGCTGCACTGGCCGCGCCGGCCGTGCGTCGGCAGCGCCCCGCGCAGCGCCTGGATGATCTCCCGGCGCAGCCGTTGACGGTCGTCCGCGCTGCCGGCATGCAGCAGCGCAATTCCCCGCGTCAGATGATCGAATACCAGCAGCGAGCGCGGCGCAACGTAATGCAGTGCCGGCACCTCGGGCTGTTTGCCGGCCGGCACCGGTAGGCGCTCGAAGAAGCGAACGACGTCGTACGCGGCATATCCGACAAGACCGCCGGCGAGTGGTACCCCCGCAATCTGCGGCCCTGGGGTCGGGGTGCGTGCGAGCGCCGCGCGCAGTCCATCGAGCAGTTCCGCGCCGCTGCGCGGCACCGGGCGCCGCTCGCTGCCGATCTCGAAGGCGTCGCGCCCGAGGCGCACGTGCAGCGCCTCGCCGAAGCCAATGAAAGAATACCGTCCGAGGCGCTCCCCGCCCTCGACACTCTCAAGCAGAAAGTGCGGCGCGAATGCGGCGAGCTTCATGAATGCCGACACCGGCGTGTCGAGATCCCCTGGTATGTCAAATGGCTGCTTCAACGCGTTCTCCCGAACCTGCAGGCATAAAAAAACCCATCCCGGCGCACGTCCGGAATGGGTTTGGCTGTTCTTTGGCCGTCGTCGTGTACGGAAAATTCAGCAGCCCAAGGCCCACTCCGGATGAGGAGTGCGCCACCACCAATGCCGGTTGGTCGGGTGCAGCTGAAGCATGTTGCGAGCGTATCACCACCACTGCACGCGATACAATACCCGCCGCCTTTCCTCGCGCGGGTCACTCGCCATGCCGTCTTTCGATGTGGTTTCCGAGCTCAACGCCCATGAGATCGCCAATGCCGTCGATCAGGCCAACCGCGAGATCGCGCAGCGCTTCGACTTCAAGGACACCGGCGCGCGCTTCGAGCTCGAGGCCTTTACCGTCACGCTGCATGCGCAGGTCGACTTCCAGCTGAAGCAGATGCTGGACATCCTCAAGCTGCGGCTCGGCAAGCGCGGGATCGATCTCACCTGTCTCGACGTGAAGGACCCCCAGATCAACCTCGCGGCGGCGCGCCAGGAAGTGCTGCTGAAGCAGGGCATCGATGCCGAGACCGGCAAACAGGTCACCCGGCTGCTGAAGGACTCCAAGCTCAAGGTCCAGGGCAGCATCCAGGGTGAGAAGGTGCGAGTCACCGGCAAGCAGCGCGACGATCTGCAGGCGGCCATCCAGTTGCTGCGCGGCGCGAAGGTGTCGATGCCGCTGCAGTTCAACAACTTTCGCGATTGAGGCGGCACGTGTTCGCTCCGGCGCATCTGATCGCCTTGCTCTGGCTTGCGTTCGCGGCGACCTGGTTCAGCGCGGCGCTGTTCACCAAGCGAGCCCGCAAACATCCCTCCTGGGCGACGTGGGTCGTGCGCCTCGCGATCGTTGCCGTCCTGGTCGCGGCCAATTTGCGCTTCGGGCCCGGCGGCGACACGGTGCAGGCCGCGCCGCGGTCCTGGCAGTGGGTTGGCGCGCTGTTGTGTATTCTTGGTCTGGGATTTGCCGTCTGGGCGCGGATTTATCTCGGGCGCAATTGGGGTATGCCAATGTCGTTGCGCGAGGGACACGAACTGGTGACCTCCGGGCCCTACGCACACGTTCGGCATCCGATCTATACGGGCATTCTGCTCGCGATGTTGGGGTCGGCGCTGGCGGTGGCGTTCGCGTGGCTCTGGGCGCTCGGGCTGTTCTTTGTGTACTTCCTATACAGCGCAATTACCGAGGAGCGCATGATGAGCGAGCAGTTTCCGGCGGCGTATCCGGCCTATAAGGCGCGCACCCGGATGTTGATTCCGTTCCTCTTCTGACCGGCTCCGCCTCCCGCCGCGGGCCGGGGGGAGGCGGAGGCCCTCTCAGGCGGCCCGTGCAGGCCGCTCGGCATCGTTGAACTGCGCATTCTCCAGCACCCGCGCCACAGCATGTACCGTGGCTGCGATGCGCACAGCGCTCTGCACCGCTTCGCGCCCGAGCCCCTGATTGCGCAACTGGCGCTCGTGGGCGACGATGCACGTGCCGCACCCGTTGATCGCCGAGACTGCGAGCGACAGCAGCTCGAAGTCCAGCTGCGGGATGCCCGGGCTGCCGATCACGCTCATGCGCAGCCGCGCCGGCAGGGTGGCGTACTCGCTGTCCTCGACCAGATGCGTGAAGCGGTAGTAGACATTGTTCATGCCCATGACCGCAGCGGCTGCATGCGCCGCCTGCCGATATGCACCATCCAGATACTCGGCCACCAGGCCATCGAACGCCGCGCTGAGGCGCGGATTGCGTGACGCCGCAGCCGCTGCCAGCGCAACTGCCCAGCGCTGCGTCTCGCTCAGACCGGGAGCCCCGGCTGGGCTGAGCACGCTGGCGAGATTGAGCTTCAGATCACGTGCGTAATCGGGCAAGGCAGCGCGGATCGCATCGAGTGTATTCATGTGAGTCTCCCTGGGGGCCTCATGCGGCCTTGAGCGTCGCATCGCCGTGCTGCCAGTTGCACGGACACAGCTCGTCGGTCTGCAGCGCATCGAGTACGCGCAGGACTTCCTCCGGACTGCGCCCGACGTTCAGATCCGTGACGTACACGAAGCGGATCACGCCCTGCGGATCGACGATGAAGGTCGCTCGCTGTGCCACGCCCGCCTCGGCATCCAGGATGCCGAGCTGCCCTGACAGCTCGCGCTTGATGTCCGAGAGCATGGGAAAGGGCAGATCGCGCAGTTCCTGCTTGTCCTTGCGCCAGGCGAGGTGCACGAATTCGCTGTCGATACTCACGCCGAGCAGCTGCGCATCACGCTCCTTGAAGGCGGCATCGAGCTGGCCGAAGGCGGCAATTTCCGTCGGGCAGACGAAGGTGAAGTCCTTCGGCCAGAAGAACACCACCCGCCATTTGTCCGGGAAGCTCCGTTCGGTGAAGCTCTGAAAGGCGCCATTGATCTCGTTCGAGACGACGCCGGTGAGAGAGAAGGCGGGAAAGCGCTGGCCAATCGATAACATGTCGTGGACTCCTCAATACGTGGGGTGGGATCGATTCCCCGGTGGGGATGGCACATGTTGCGGATCCGGGCTCAATTGAGCCAATCGATTGATTTTATGATGTCAATAGAGGCAGTATATTGACGGTCGCAACGAGGGCGGACACCATGACCGACATCAAACTGAAAGATCTGCGCTACCTGGTGGCGGTGGCCGATCTGCGGCACTTCGGTCGGGCCGCCGAACGCTGCTTTGTCAGCCAGCCGACGCTCTCGGCACAGCTGAAGAAGCTCGAGCAATCCCTCGGCGTGCAACTCATCGAGCGGCAGCCGAACAATGTCGCGCTCACCGAGGCCGGCGAGCAGATCGTCGGCCGTGCCCGGCGGATCCTCGAGGCGTGCGCGGAGGTCGCCACGCTGGCGCGCTCCCACCGCGATCCGCTCGCCGGCACGCTGCGCTTGGCGCTGCTGCCGACCATCGGACCGTATCTGCTGCCGCACATTGCTCGGCCGCTGCAGCGCTCGTTGCCGCGGCTGGAGTTGCACCTGCACGAATACCAGACCGCGCCGATGATCGAGAAACTCAAAGCCGGCGAGTTGGACGTCGGGATTCTCGCCTTGCCGGTGGATCTGGACGGTCTCGAGGCGCGCGAGCTGTATACCGAGCCATTCAACCTGTTGGTGCCCGAGCGCCATCCACTGGCCAAGCGGGAACGGGTGCAGGTGGGCGAGCTCGAGGGGCAGTCGCTGTTGTTGCTCGAGGAGGGGCATTGTCTGCGCGATCAGGCACTCGCGGTCTGCAGCCGGGTCGGACTCGCCGAGCGGCAGGATTTCCGTGCCACCAGCCTCGAGACGCTGCGGCAGATGGTTGCCACCGGCGCCGGCATCACATTGCTGCCGCAGTTGGCCACAGAGGGCGCCTATGGCAATGCGCGCGGAGTGAGGGTCTTGCCGTTCATCAAGCCCGTTCCATTCCGCCGCGTGGGGGCTGTATGGCGCAAAACCAGTGCGCGTCAGCTTGCGATCGCAGCGCTATGTGACGGCGTTGCCGAACGCATCGCCCGTTGCGGACTCGCGGCGGTGGCATAATCGAGTCGCCGTGAGTCCATTTTGCGCAGTCACCGAGCACGTCACACCCTATGATCGCTTTAGCCACAACGACGCCGAAGTCGAACGGCTGCTGGTTTCGGGCGATCAACGTGCGGTGCTGGAGGCCTATTTCGGCGCGCGCGAGTACCGTGAGCTGGCGCAGCTCGCCAGGGCCGCGGCCGCTCTGCCGGTCGATGAGTCGCTACCGCGCGTATTCATCGTGCCCGGTATTCTCGGCTCACAACTCGGCATGCGCCGGCGAGCGCCGCTGCCCGACGACGTCCTCTGGCTCGATCCACTCGACATCCAGAGCGGACGGCTCGCATTGCTCGACCCGGACGCTGGCGCGCCGATCGTGTCACTCGGCGTCATCCTGTATTCGCATCTGAAGCTCAAGCTGCGATTACGCGCCGCAGGCTTTCCCGTCACCCTGCACGATTACGATTGGCGGCTCGATATCGTCTCGCTCGGGGAGTCGCTGGCGGCTCGCTTGCGCGAACATGCACCGCACCCGACGGCGATCGTCGCGCACAGCATGGGAGGCTTAGTGAGCCGTATCGCCCTCGGCCAGGCGGGCACCGGGCATGTGCGGCGGCTGGTGCTGCTGGGTACGCCGAACCTGGGCGCGTTCGCGCCACTGCAGGCGTTGCGCGGAACGTATGCGGTCGTCCGAAACATAGCGCGGTTGGATCTGGGCCGCTCGGCGACGGAGCTGGCGGAGCGGGTGTTCGGCGCCTTCCCTAGCCTGTATCAGATGCTGCCCGAGCCCGGTCGCGGCGAACTCGATCCGACCGATCCGAGCCAGTGGCCGGTCGGCGGACCGGCGCCGAGGCCGGCGTTGCTGCAGAGCGCGCGGCAATTTCGCGCCGCGTTGCCGGCGCCTGACGATCGCATCACGGCCATTGCCGGTGTGGGGCGCAAGACCGTTACCGCCGTCGAGCGCAGGGCAGAAGGCTTTCTCTACACGGTGAGGCGCGGTGGCGATGGAACCGTCCCCACGGCGAGCGCCGCCCCGGCTGGGATGCAGGCTTATTACACGACGGTCGCGCACAGCGACCTGACGCTCGATCTGCGCGTTGCCGCTGCGATAGTCGATGTGCTCAAACATGGGAGCACCGTGCAACTGGCACCACGCTGGGTCAGTCGGGCGCGTGCGAGCGCCTCGATCAGCGATGCGCAGCTCGCCCGGCTCCCAGCGCACAAGCTCGACTGGGCGCGTCTCACACCGCAGCGGCGTCAGGCGTTTATCGACGGGCTCAATGAGCCGCCGCCGCTGCGGCTGCGAGTGCCGCCAGACCGCTAGGGGATCGAGCGGCGCGGTGCGGGCGAATCAGACGAGCTCGGCGTCTGTCGCGAGCACGCTATCCGCGCCTTCTTCCACGATCTGCGCGAGTCCCAACGATTGGGGCAGAATCTGCTTGGCATAGAAATGCGCGGTGCGGATCTTGGCCTGATAGAACGCGCGGCCCTCGCCCTCGATCCGGTTGGCCGCCAGCGCCGCCGAGCGGGCGAGCAGCCAACCTCCGATCACTACGCCGCACAGTTTCAGGTACGGCACGGACACGGCGAACGCCCGTTCCGGCTGGTGGCCCAAACTGGTGAGCAGCGATTGAGTCGTGCGCTCGAGCAGCGCCACTGCGCGCAGCGTCGCCTCGCGCGTCTCAACTACCGCGGCATCTTTGGGGTCCGAAGCGCGCAGCTCACGCTGCATTTCCGCCAGGAATGCAGCCATCGCTGCGCCACGGTCTCGGGTGAGCTTGCGGCCGATCAGATCGTTCGACTGAATGCCGGTAGTACCCTCGTAAATCGTCGTGATCCGCACGTCGCGCAGATATTGGGCCGCGCCGGTTTCCTCGATGAAGCCCATGCCGCCGTGCACCTGCATGCCGATTGCCGCCGTCTCATTGCCCGTTTCCGTGCACCAGCCCTTGACGATCGGGATCAGCAGCTCGCCGCGATCCAGCGCCGCGCGGCGCACGGCCTGCTCAGGATGGTGCGCGCCCAGGTCGAGCTGCAGACCCGCATACAGGGCCAGCGCGCGCGAGGCTTCCGTGCAGGATTTCATCGTGAGCAGCATGCGCCTGACGTCTGGATGCTGAATGATCGGCGCAGGTGCATGCCCTGTCTTGCCCGGCGGCTTGCCCTGCAGGCGCGTGCGCGCATATTCGCTCGCCTGCTGCAGTGCGCGCTCGCCGACGGCATAGCCTTCGACGCCGACCGCGAGCCGGGCCGTGTTCATCATGACGAACATGTATTCCAGGCCGTGATTCGGCTCGCCCACCAGGTAGCCAATGGCGCCCTTGTCCTGGCCGAACTGCATGACGCAGGTGGGGCTGGCGTGGATGCCGAGCTTGTGCTCGACGGACATGCACTTCACTTCGTTGCGCTCGCCGAGCGAGCCGTCCGGGTTGACCAGCACTTTCGGCACGATGAACAGCGAGATGCCCTTGACGCCCGTTGGTGCTCCGTCGATTCGCGCGAGCACCATGTGGATCGTGTTCTCGGTGAAATCGTGATCGCCCCAGGTGATGAATATCTTCTGGCCGAACACGCGGTAATGATCACCCTCGGGCACCGCACGGGTGCGGATCAGTCCGAGGTCCGAGCCGGCCTGCGGCTCGGTGAGCACCATCGTGCCGGTCCACTCCCCGCGGACCATCCGCGGCAGGTACAGTTGCTGCTGGGCCGGAGAAGCCGACAGCGCGAGCGCATGCACCGCGCCATGCGTGAGCATCGGGCAGAGCTTGAAGGCGAGATTGGCCGAGGCCAGAATCTCTTGCACGGCACTGTCGAGCGCCTGCGGCACCCGCTGGCCGCCGAAACGAGGATCGGCGCCGAGCTGCGGCCAGCCGCCCGCCGTGAACTGCCGATAGGCATCCTTGAAGCCCTCGGGGGTACGCACGCCCTGTGCGCTCCAGTGCGCGCCCTCGCGGTCACCCGGGCGGTTCAGCGGGTCGAGCACCGATTCGGCGAAGCGTCCGGCCTCATCGAGGATCGAGGCGCCCAGTTCGTCGGAATACTCTGCGTAGGCGGGGCAGGCGGCCAGGGCGTCTGCACCCAGCAACTCCTCGAGCACGAAACGCAGCTCTCTCAGCGGCGCACGATACATGGTCGATCTCCGCGGGCAGGGATGAATGGCTCTAGTTTAACCGTTTTTTTACTTTATCCTACCGTCGGGTAACATTCCTTCCCGTCGGTAGGTTGAGGCTGGACGGAGGGGCGGCACGGCGTCATGCCCCGGCGGTGCCGCGGTCACTGCGGTACCCGGTCACTGCGGTGCCCGGTCTGGTGCTGGCGCTCTCGATTGCCCATATGTAAAAACACACGCATCCGCATCCGCGAGCAGTGTGAATATGACAAGCTGTTATGACAAAGATCGGGCCGGCGGAATTCGCGAAACCGAAGCGAGCTGACGGAACGGGAGAGAGTTCACGGCGGCGCTCGGGTCAGGCTGTCACTCTTTGACTACAGCGACTACCTCCAGCCTTCATTCCGACTTGCCATGGGAAATGTCATGCACTCGGCGGCCGTGCACACCGCCCACTCCACAGAGATCGATGCCGCCACCGAGAGCGCGCCGCCCAGTGTTGAATCGATCGGTCGACGTCTGTGCGAGGCGCTGCCGCCGCTGCGCCTGCACTCGGTGTCGATCTACGACACGCAATGCAACGTATTGTGGTTGAGCGAGGGGGCGCTCGGTCCGGACGAGCATCAGTTGGTGATCGATGCTCTGGACCGCCTCGCCGCCAGCGAAAGTGACGAAGGCTTCGAGCAGCGAGTGGAAGACGGTCGCGTTGCGGTGTTCCTCGCAGTGCGCGCCCAGCAGACCGCGTTGAGCGGTCTCATCATGGTGCTCGCGGACACGAAGTCGACGGGCGAAAGTCTGCTGGTGAGGATCTCCACAGCGCCGGTGCTCGCGCAGGTGCATGAGCTCACCGCGGCGATTCGGCCGGCGGCAGCACGGCGGGTCGATCACGATCCAACCGGACTGGTGCTGTCACTGGCCGATGGGTCGCCGAGCGACACGGCCAGCGGCCCGCACGCTTCGATCGCGCGGGACCTGACGCCCGCGGCGGTCGACGCGTTTCTGGAACAGAGCGAACTATCACTCGTAGCCGAATCACAAGCCCCAGCGGTGGAAGCGGCGGCGGTGCCGCCAGCGGTCGCGATTTCACCCCCGCCCCAGCCGCCACGAGCTTGGCAGCCGCCGCCTCCCGTTTCATCCCCGCCCGCCGCCCAGCATGCCGCCAGCGAGGCGGTGACGCTCGAGGTGTTGCCGTTCGTCAAGCTGCGCAGTGGTGGGCGCATGCGTCGTTTCGAGGTGCTGCCCCGCGGAACTCCCAGACAGAATCGCGATCCGGCCACACTCGACGCACTGGCGGTCGACGGCCTGCTCGCCTGGATGGGCGCGCACCGGCCGGATTGGACCCAGGAGCCCACCTGCTTCACCCTCAACCTCTCGATTGCGACCCTTGAGGATGAGCAGTTCTTGCGCCGCCTGAGCGCCGGCTTTACTCGCAGCGGGATTTCCCCCGACAGCGTCGGATTCGAGATCGCCGAGCCGCTGTGCACGCAGCGGCGGGCGCAGGTGGAGCGGTTCATCGGCGGCTGCGAACGGCTCGGCTGTTTCGTGGTGATCGATGGTTTTTCCTTCGATTCGGCCGTGGTGCCGCTGCTGCGCTCCAAAGCGGTGCGGCTGGTGAAGATTGATGCCCGCCTGAGTGCGGCCGCACTGAAGGACAAGCTCGCGCAGGCTCTGGTGGTGGCAATCGTCCAGGCGGTCAAGGTGCTGGGGATTCACTGTGCGGCGCAACAAATCGAGTCCCAGCAGACGTTGCGCTGGCTGACGGCCGTCGGCTGCGACTTCGGACAGGGTCCGATTCTGGCGCGGCCGTTGCCGATTGCGCGGCTGCAGGGGCCGGCGCCGGCGGCCGGCTGAGGCTGCGCGCATCAGAGTGCCAAGATAAGGTAAGCTCGCGGCTCACCGCCGTCCGAAGCAGCGCGCGGTTCGAGAAGCATGAAGATCAAGACCGTCATCGTCGACGACGAGGCGCTCTCCAGGCGCGGCCTCGAGCGCTTGCTGCGCAAGACACCGGATTTTGAAGTCATCGCGGAGTGCGGTAATGGACGCGACGCGGTTGGCTTGATTCAGCGCGAGCGACCAGACGTGGTGTTTCTGGACATTCAGATGCCGATGCTGTCGGGATTTGAAGTGCTCGCGCGCCTGCCACAAGAGAGCGTGCCGCTCATCGTGTTCGTCACCGCCTTTGATCAATACGCGCTGCGCGCATTCGAGGCGCACGCGGTGGACTATCTGCTGAAACCGCTGGATGAGCGTCGTGTCGAGATGACCCTCGAGCGGATCCGCCAGAACCTGCAGGCACGTCACGCAGTCGATCAGCGGGATAAGCTGATGGAAGTGGTGGCCGAGATCACCGGCTCGGGCGAACTCGAACTCGAGACCCTCCTCGAGCACGGCAGTAACGCGATCGAATCAAGCCATCCGCACATCCTGCCGATCCGTCAGGGACGGCATACCGCGCGCGTGCCGGTCGCCTCGATTCAGTGGATCGACGCGGCCGGGGACTACATGTGCGTGCATGCGGAGGGCACGACCCACATTCTGCGTGGAACCATGAAGGAGCTCGAGGGTGTGCTCGATCCGCGCATGTTCCAGCGAGTGCACCGCTCCACGATCGTCAATCTGCGCTTCGTGAAGAGCCTGCGCGCCCATATGAACGGGGAGTACTTTCTCACTCTTGAGGGCGGGCAAGAACTGAAGCTCTCACGCACCTATCGGGACAAGATTGAGATCTTTTTGGGCAACAGCCCGCTGCAGCGCGGCGCGGTCGACTGAGCAGACCAGCGGACCCGCCTCAACGCGGGCGGCGTGACCGCCATGATCCGCCGAGCGCGGCCTGCAGCCGGCTGCCGAGCGGGTGGCTCACCGGCTGCAGGCGTAGGCTCACGATGCGCACATAATCGGGCACCGTCCAGCGGAAGCGCGAGCCGCCCGGAAACACATGGGTATCGCCGATCTGCAGGCGGCAGCTCACGCCGGCAATTTCAACCAGTGCACAGCCCTGTAGAACATGCACGATTTCCTCGGCCACGTATTCCCAATGGAAGCGCCCGCTCGTGCAGTCCCACATAAATGCCAAGGCCGCGCCATCGGTACTGCGCGCCAGCACTTTCTCTCGGGCACTCGGCGCACCATCCAGAATCCACCCCTCCGGGATGGGAGTCGGGTCTAGACCATAGGACTTGCCAAGACCCGGCCAGGGCCCTTCGATCGAGGCAGTCTGCTCGAGGACATCGCTCTCGATCGGCTCGCTGACGGATCGGCCCGAAGTGGTGAACTGTCGCGATTTACCCAAGAAACGCTCTCCACGGGACAGACGGCGCGGCTCGGTCGAGTACCGGGGCGCATGCGTCTGAGCGGCGCTTGTGCGGCCCGAAGTATGACTGCGGGGAGGATAATCATCGGCGGGGCGGGTTTCCGTGAGTTGCCGCACAGCGACTGCGCGGTTCAGCGCCGATTCCGCGCATCTGTGCGGCACGCTACACTGGTCCGCTCGCAAGCGCGCAACTGCCACGTGAAGGCGGACGCGTTGCAGGTGACAGATCAGAAGGGGCGTCGCGATGAACCGAGTCTGGCTGCAGTCCTATCCTCCCGGGATACCGGCCGAAATCGATGCGAAGCGCCTGAGTACGCTCGCGGAACTGGTCGATCACGCCTGTACCGCATACCGCGAACTACCGGCGTACGAGCAATTTCGTACGACGCTGACCTACGGGGATATCGATGAGCAGACGCGCGCGTTCGCAGCGTGGCTGCAGTCCGTGGGGCTCGCCAAGGGCGATCGGATCGCCATCATGCTGCCCAATTGTCTGCAGTATCCGATCGCGCTGTTCGGTGCACTGCGTGCCGGTCTCGTAGTGGTCAACACCAATCCGCTGTACACCGCGCGGGAGCTTGCGCATCAGCTGGAGGATTCCGGCGCTCTGGCGATCGTCGTCTTAGAGAATTTTGCGCACGTCGTGCAGGAAGTGGCACCGCATAGCCGGTTGAAGCACATCCTGGTGACCGGCGTCGGTGATTTTCTGCCGGCTCCGAAGGGCTGGATCATAAATTTTGCCGTCCGACACGTCCGCAAGCAGGTTCGACCCTGGCGCATTCCCGGTGCGACGACTCTGAGCGCAGCGCTTCGTGCCGGTCGACATCTGCATTGGCGGCCGCAACCGCTGGGCGGAGACGATCTGGCCTTTCTGCAATACACCGGTGGTACGACGGGTGTTGCCAAAGGCGCCATGCTCACGCACGGCAATGTCTGCGCGAATATTCTGCAGGCGCTCGAGTGGATCGATGGTTACTTCTCGGGCGAGCCCGGCATTCTGGTCACGGCGATCCCCCTGTACCATATATTTGCGCTGTCGGCGAATTGCCTGTTGTTCGCCTATCTGGGCTGGAAGAACGTTCTCATCATCAATGCTCGCGATTTTCCGGCCCTCGTTGCCGAAATGAAACGACATCGATTCGAGTTCTTCAGCGGTGTAAACACCCTGTTCAACGCGCTGCTGCATACGCCCGGTTTTGCAGAAGTCGATTTCAGTCAGCTGAAGATCACTCTGGGCGGGGGCATGGCCGTGCAGGCTGCAGTGGCCCAGCGCTGGAAGGAGGTCACCGGCAAGGTCCTCACTCAGGCATGGGGTCTGACCGAGACTTCACCGGCCGTAGCTATCAATCCGATCGGCGATGACTTCAACGGTTCGGTTGGACTGCCGGTTCCATCAACAGAAGTCACCGTAAAGGATGACGCTGGCAACGACCTGCCTATCGGGGAACCGGGCGAGGTCTGCGTGCGCGGCCCGCAAGTCATGCGCGGTTACTGGAACCGACCCGACGAGACCGCTAAGGTACTATTGCCTGACGGTTGGCTGCGCACGGGAGATATCGGCTATATCGATCAGAAGGGCTACGTGTACCTGCAGGATCGCAAGAAGGACATGATCCTCGTGTCAGGCTTCAACGTTTATCCAAACGAGGTGGAAGAGATCGCTGTCACACACCCCGGAGTCTTGGAAGCTGCAGCCATTGCGCAGCCCGACGAGCATTCCGGCGAAGTGGTTGCACTATTTGTGGTGTTGAAGGACACCTCGGTGACCGCCGAGGAGATCATCCAGCACTGCCGCAAATCCCTGGCAGGCTACAAGGTCCCCAAGCACGTATATTTTCGCAAGGAACTACCCAAGAGCAACGTCGGGAAGATCCTGCGAAAGGAACTGCGTGCCGAACTCGCCCGATAGCAGCGTCCGAAAAATAAAACGCCGGCAGTTCCTGCTGGGAAGTGCCGGCGGATTAAACGTCCAAACGTAAAGTATTAGTCTTTTATTTTGGATTTCACTTGCGGCCCGTGCCAGCAATGCCGTTACGTGTGAATCCGGTGCCGGCGATACCGTTGCGGTTAAAGCCAGTCCCGGCGATGCCATTGCGCGTGTAGCCGGTCCCGGCGATGCCCTTGTTCGAGAGCCCCGTGCCAGCAATGCCGTTGCGTGTGAATCCGGTGCCGGCGATACCGTTGCGGTTAAAGCCAGTCCCGGCAATGCCATTGCGCGTGTAACCGGTCCCGGCGATGCCCTTGTTCGAGAGCCCCGTGCCAGCAATGCCGTTGCGTGTGAATCCGGTGCCGGCGATACCGTTGCGGTTAAAG
>JAKBCE010000185.1 GCA_021808195.1 Pseudomonadota bacterium | reverse complement strand
GGTGAACTACATCACCACCCCGGGCCTGCACGAGTCGCGCAGCGAGGAGCGCATCTACCACGCCGACTTCACGTGGGATGGCACCTCGGCCGGCTGGAAGCTTCCGACCGCCAACGAGGGTTTGGTGACGAACTTCGGCGCCGAGTACCGCGAGGAGTTCACTTCGTTCCGTCCGGACCTGGAGTTCTTGACCGGAGATCTCGCCGGCCAGGGCGGTAAGACCCTGCCGCTCAAGGGCGCGTACAGCGTCAAGGAAGCATTCATCGAAGCGCGCCTGCCGCTGGTCGAAGACAAGCCGTTCGCGAAGGAAATTTCCATCAACCCGGGCTATCGCTACTCCAAGTACGATCTCGGCTTCGCCACCAGCACCTACAAGCTCATGGCGGACTGGTCGCCGAACTCCGATATCCGTATCCGCGGTGGCTACAACCGCGCGGTGCGCGCACCGAGCATCAGCGAGCTGTACAGTACGCGGACGGTCGGTTTGGATGGCAGCGAGGATCCGTGCGCCACGACAGGGTTCGGCTCGCCGCCGAGCTATCTGTCCGGTTCGGCACTGGCTCAACGCCGGTCGCAGTGCTTGGCGCACGGCGTCACGGCAGCGCAGTTCGGTGCGGTGGGTATGCCGGGCAATCCGGCCGGCCAGTACAACGGCTTCATCGGTGGCAATCCGAACCTGAAGCCCGAGACGGCCGACACCTACACCATCGGTCTGGTGTTCACGCCGACCTTCGTGCCGAACTTCAGTGCCACGCTGGACTACTATGACATCCGCATCGACCACGTCATCGGTAGCTACGGCGCGAACCTGATCGTCAACCAGTGCGTGATCGACAACAGTCCGTTCTTCTGCAACCTCGTGCACCGCGACACCTCCGGGTCGATCTGGCTGTCCCAGTCGGGATACGTCGTCGACACGCTGAACAACCTGGGGTACCTGGAGGAGCGGGGTGTCGACATTGCGTCGCAGTACCGCCAGAGCCTGGGCCGTTGGGGTGCTTTGGATCTGAGCTTCAATGGCACCTTCGTCGGGTCGTTCCTCACAGAGCCGTATCCGGCGGCCGCAGGGCGTCCGGCGTCCGGCGTGTACAACTGCGCGGGTTACTACGGTGCCACCTGCGGCAATCCGCTGCCGAAGTGGCGCCACACCCTGACTGCGACGTGGGAGACCCCGGTGCGCAGCTTGGATGTGACCGCGCGGTGGCGGCATTTCGGCAACACCGAAATCGACACGGCGAATCCCTCGCCGCTGCTGCATGGTAATTTCCAGAAGTCCTATCAGTGGACCGGTACGCGGGACTATCTCGACCTGAGCGCCAACTACATGGTGTTCCGCGGTGTCGAGATGCTGGTGGGTGTCGACAACGTGCTCGACAAGGATCCGCCGGTGCTGGCGACGACGGCGCTCGGGGCGGGTGCCTTCAACGGCAACACCTTCCCGCAGGTGTACGACACGTTGGGACGTTACATGTTCGTCAACATCAAGGCCGATTTCTAAGCAGCATTACGCAAGCACAATAATCGGCATTTGATCTCACTAAGCCTCCCTGTGGTTACCCCACAGGGAGGCTTTTTTATGCCTGCCGCGCGCAGGCGGCGCCCTCCTGGGTATACGTGCGCCGCAGTGAAGTCCATCGGTCTCGATGCAGCGATGGAGTCCGGCGCTTCGGACAGCGCCGGCCGCCCGGCGCGCTGTCTGCCCCCCGTCCGGATTGCACCGCCGCGCTGGCTTCAGGCGTGCCCGCGACATATCCTGTGCGCATGCCGGCCGAAGACCCCAGACCCAACCAGATTGATGTTCTGCAGGAGACGTTGGCGCAGGTGCGCGCCCTGCGGCTCTCGGGCGACACGCAAGGGGCGCTCCGGCGGATCGATGAGCTGGAGGGCCTGCATCCGCTGTCCGGACTACTCTGGCAGGAACGGGCATTGTGTCTGGAGTCGCGCGGTGATCGGGCCGCTGCCGAGACCGCGTTCCGCCGCGCCCTGGAACTCAATGATGCCCTCCCGGAGGCGTGGCGGGCGATGATGAGGATGGCCCGGGCGGCGGGCCGGCGCGAGGAGCTGGCGCGCGCCACGACGGCACTGGCGAAGGTGGAGAGCCTTCCGGCGCCCCTGTTCGAGGCCTCCACCCGGCTCAGCGAAGGGGATCTCGACGGGGCCGAAGCCCGGATCCGCGATTATCTGACCCAGCACGGCCCACATCTCGAGGGCCTGCGGCTGCTCGCGCAGGTGCGCTCGGACCGCAAGGACTACGACGATGCCGAGCTGTTGCTGGAGGCGGTGTTGGACCGTGATCCCGACTATCACGCCGCGCGCTACGAGCTCGGGATGGTGTTCATCCAGCGTCGGCGCTTTTATCCGGCGCTGCTGCAGGCGCAGCAGCTGCTCACGCTGCATCCGGGCGATCGCCGGATCCGCAAGCTTTACGCCAGCGCCTGCGACGGACTCGGCCGGCACGATGAAGCCGAGCGGGTGTACCGGGAGCTGCTGGCGGAGACACCCGATGATGTCGAAGCCGAGTTCGCGGTCGCGTTCGGGTTGCGCAACCAGGGCAAGGCGGAAGAGGCCATTGCGGGCTTTCGCAGCCTGATGCGACGGCGGGGCTGCGTCGGATCCGCCTACGCGGCGCTGGCCGACATGAAGACGTATCGTTTCAGCGAGCAGGACGTCCAGGCCATGCAACGCATCGAGACGGATGCGGCGCTGAGCTCACAGCATGTGCCGGTGTGCTTCGCACTGGGCAAGGCGTTCGAGGACCGCAAGCAGTACGAGCAGTCATTTCAGTATTACGCGCGCGGCAACGCCCTCAGGCGAACCGAGTCGACCTACAACGCGCGGGCGCGGGAACGGCTGGTCGAAGTGCGTGAAGCGCTGTTCACGCCGCAGTTTCTCTCCGCCCGCCGTGGCATGGGCTGCCCACTGCCGGACCCGATATTCATCGTCGGGATGCCGCGCGCCGGGTCAACCCTGTTGGAACAGATCCTGGCCTCCCACTCGCGGGTGGACGGCACGCTGGAGCTGCCGGAGATCCCGCGACTCGTCAAGCAGTTCCGCCCGCGCCATCCGCAGGAGCAGGACCGTTATGCGACGGTCCTGGCTGACCTCAGCCCCCAGGAGCTGCGCCGGCTGGGTGAAATCTACCTGGAGGAGACCCGGGTCTATCGCCAGGGCGCGCCGTTGTTCATCGACAAGATGCCGGCGAACTTCCAGGAGATCGGATTCATTCACCTCATCCTGCCGAACGCCAAGATCATCGACGCGCGCCGCGAGCCCATGGCGTGCTGCTTCAGCAATTTCAAGCAGCTGTTTGGCAACGGCCAGGAATTCAGCTACGACCTGGCGGACGTCGGGCATTACTATCGCCACTACGTGCGGCTCATGGATCACTGGGACCGGGTGCTGCCCGGCAAAGTGCTGCGGGTTCAGCATTCCGACACCGTGAATGACCTCGAGGGGACCGTGCGGCGCATCCTCGATTACTGCGGCCTGCCCTTCGAGCAGTCCTGTCTGGAGTTCCACAAGACCCAGCGCAGTGTACGCACGGTGAGTTCGGAACAGGTTCGCCGTCCGATCAATCGCGACGGTCTGGAGCTGTGGCGCAACTACGAACCCTGGCTCGGCCCGTTGGCGGAGGCGCTCGGTCCGCTGGCCGAAGCCGAGCCGTCAGCCGGCCGGATCAGGGCGTAAGCCCGGTTTGCGCACACCGCCGGGGCCTGTGCGCGCAACGTCGATCCCCTCGGCCGGGCGCGCGCGGCCTCACAGGATGGTCCACGTCACGCCCACGGACACCAGGCCGGGATGTTCCCCGAGGGCGCTGAACCGCTCGTATTCGGCACGCACGCCCCAGTCGCCGAGCTTCCACTGCGCTCCGGCGCCGTAGGCCAGCCCGGTGCTCGCCGCATGCAGTCGCAGCACCTGCGTGGCACACGGGCCGATTCCAATGGTGCAGATTCCTTGCGGCGTGAACTGCGCGCTCAGCTCCGAGGTGATGCGGTCGACGCCGGCCTTCAGATAGACGTCAACCACGGGAACCGGCAGGTAGAGCAGGGCGAAGGCGGCCTCACCTCGCTGTGCCAGCGTCGCATCCGTTACCGCCCCCGGGCCGTTCGCCGCCGAATAGACGTGGGACACGCTGCCGCTGCCGAGATCGAAATAGTCGACTTCCGCGCCGAGCAGCTCGAGCGCGCGCACGCCGAAGCTGAGCTGGTAACCGGAATCCGAGCGGTCGAAGCGGTCGAGCGGACCGCTGCCGCTGAACGGGAGGGGGGTGCTGTCCCGCGCCCGCAGTGTCGAGCGGGCGTAGGACGCACCGACATACACGTTGAACACGTTGCTCGCGGCGGCCCGTGGCGTGCCGATCACGGCCAGCCCGCTGAGCAGTGCGAGCCATTTCCAGGAAAAAATGCGACCGGATAGCGGCCTGCCTGCCATGACTGCGATCCTCCTATCACCCTTCGCGCCGCAGCGCAGGTTGTCCCTCGGCGTCCGCCGGCGCACATCGGCCCTGATTCAACGTCTCATGCGCGCGGCGGTTGAACCGAGGCCCGTTGATTTCCGCTCCGTCGCCGCCCGGGCTGATCCGGGGCGTGGGCGCGCCGTGAATCGGCTCACTGCGCCGACGTCAGCTTCCGGTAGACCTGCAGGTACTGCGTGGCCTGGCGGGCCCAGGAGAAATCCTCGGCCATGGCGTTGTGCACGATGCGCTGCCACAGCGCCGGCTGGCCGTACCACCCGAGCGCCGTGTTGATCGCCCAGGCGAGGGCGGGTGCATCGAAGTCATTGAATACGACACCGGTGCCGACACCGGTCGCCGGATCGAAATGCTGTACCGAGTCGGCCAGTCCCCCGGTGCGTCGCACCACCGGCACGGTGCCGTAGCGCAGGCTGTACATCTGGTTCAGGCCGCACGGCTCGTAGCGCGAGGGCATGAGAAACAGATCGGCGGCCGCCTCGATCCAGTGCGCGAGGGCCTCGTCGTAGCCGCGCTGGAACACGA
>JAKBCE010000184.1 GCA_021808195.1 Pseudomonadota bacterium | reverse complement strand
TCCGATCTGGCCGGTCCCGTGGTCTCTGCCAGTCCGGCGTCGCCGGCACCGGCAGCCCCGGCGGCGGTAGCGGCCGCGGCGCCGCAGGTGACGAGTGCACCCGGTCCTGGCGGGGTGGTGCCCGTCATCGTGATCAGCAATCTGCCGAACGCAACCGCCATCGCGACGGCGGTGCAGAACGACGTGCAGGCAACCACCGTCCAGACCCAGACGACCATCACCGCGACGCTGGGCAGCCTGCCCGTGGCCAATGCGATGTCGCTGGCGGCGGCGATCCAGTCGCAGGTGGCTGCCTCGATCAGTCATTGACGCCTCGCGGAACTGCTCAGAAGGACATCGGCAGACGGATGGTCGCCTCGAGATCGGGCGAATCGCGAGTGACGCCGACGCCGATCGTCACGTTCAGCAGCGTGCGCGGATTGACCCGATAGGTGACGCCGAAGCGCAGCGTTCCGAGCTGCAGGGTGCCGACCCGGGCGAGCGCCAATCCGCTGGCGGGGGTCGTCTGGGTGGTCTGGAAGACGATGCTGTGCTGGTAGCCGATACTGAATGACGCGCGCGCATTGAGCGCAAGACCCATACCGAGGGTCACGTCGATGATGGCTCCGGGGTGGATGTACCCGTATCCGTGCCCGACGTTGCGGCTGATGCTGTAAGTGTAATCGGCGCCGCCAAAGAACACGGCCGGATCGGACGGCAGGAGGAACGTGATGCCGGGCTGGACCGCATTGAACCCGGAGCCCGTGGCGAGCGTACTCTGCAGGCCGGTGTTCGGGTCGAGCGGCTCCTGGAAGATGCTGGTCCCGGTGTGCGACTTGAACAGCAGCGACCCGATCCACACGATGTTGTTGCCATGGAATTCATTCAACTGCGCGCGCAGCGCCACCTCCGCATCGCCGATGTCGCTGCCGGAGGCATCGAAATACGAATTGGTGGTGGCCGCGGTGGCCAAGGGGCGTGTCTCCGTCGTGGTGTTTGCGATCACATACGGCACGCGTACTTCGATTTCCAGGCGCCGCAGCAGACCGTAACGTGCCGTCAGGTTGTAGGTCGTCAAATTGCTTTCGATGCGCTGAACGTCGATCAGTCCAATGGTCAGTGCAGGCAGCACCGTGTACCCGAGCAGGGCGATCTGATTGTTGGTGGAATGCACGTACTGGATCGACGGCTCAAGAACGAGCGTGCCCTGCGGCGTCAATGCCGTCGGTTCGGAGAACACCTGTGCCGCCGGTGCCGGGCCCTTCGGAGCCGCCGGCGCCTGGCCGACCGGTGCCGGCTGGGTGGCCGGCGGGGCGTCGGCGGCGAGGCCATGAGCGCTGTGGGTCAACGCTGCTGCGAGCAGCGCGCTTGCGGCAAGAGTGCGGGAACGGTGCATTGTTCTTTCTCCCATGGCGTGGCGACGGATCGCTCAGGAGTCGAGCGCACTGAAACCCCGGCGCGGTGACATGCCCAGACGCTTGAGAATCCGGTAGAGGGTGACTCTGGAGACGCCGAGCTCGCGTGCGGTTGCTGCGATGTTGTGGCCACTGCGGTCGAGTGCCGTCTCGATGAGTTGTCGTTCCGTCCCCGCGCGCGCATCGGCCAGTGAGCCGCTGGCACAGAGTGCCCCGCGCCGTTCGAGCTGCAGGTCTGCCGGGGTGATGAGCGGTCCGTTGCACATCACGACGGCATGCTGGACTTTGTTCAGAAGCTCGCGGATGTTCCCGGGCCAGCTGTGATGCCGGATCGCAGCGAGTGCCGCCTCGGAGAAGCCCCGCACTCCGGGTTGGCGGCCGGTGATTTCCCGGCGCAGGAAGTGCTCAGCCAGCAGGACACTGTCGGCGCCGCGTGAGCGCAGCGGCGGGATCTCGATGTGCAGGACATTCAGCCGGTAGAACAGGTCTTCGCGGAACTCTCCGGATCGGACCGCGGCACTGAGGTCTTTGTGCGTTGCGGCGATGACGCGCGCGTCGATCCGCAGCTCGTGAGTCGAACCGACGCGGGTCACCGTGGATTCCTGCAGAAAGCGCAGCAGGCTCGCCTGGGCGGGACGCGGCAGGTCGCCGATCTCGTCGAGGAAGATCGTGCCATGATGTGCCGCTTCGATCGAGCCGATCTGACGTTCGTGCGCGCCGGTGAAGGAGCCGCGTTCGTGTCCGAACAGCAGGCTTTCAATGAGTGCCTGGGGCAGCGCGCCACAATTGACCGGCACGAAAGGACCGGCGGACCGTTCGGAGCCGCAGTGCACTGCGCGGGCGGCGACCTCCTTGCCGACGCCGCTCTCGCCGGTCAGCAACAATGGCGCGCCGGCACGCATCACCCGCTCGAGCTGCCGGTACAGCGTCTGCATACCGGGGCTCTCTCCGATCATGCCGTACTGTCCGCGGTCGGGCATCGATGGAGCGAATGCTGCGCGACGCAGCAACGATTTCCCGTAAGCGTGCCCCAACGAATGCAGCAGGCGCGCACCGTCGAGCGGTAGCGTGTGAAAGTCGAAGAATACGGAGGCCAGCGCGCGCGCCGTGCGCGGGTCTTGAGGCGCTTCCTTGGGGATCACGGCCAGCCATTCCATGTCGCTGGGCGCACCGACGGTCAAGAAGTCGCCCGGGGTGCAGGCGAGCGCTTCGTCGAACACCGCAACCCCGACGGTAGTGTCCAATTCACCGCCGGGATTGCGGACGTCGGCCAGGGAGGTTGCACGGCGGATCTCCCAGTTCTGGGCGGTGAACAGACTGACCAGATCCAGCGAGGATCCGGCTCCCTGTAGTACGACAACGCGCCGAAGCATTGCGTGGGCTTCTTATGTCACGTGCATGCCGCCGCACGCTATAGCGACACAAGGTGCGCTCACAGTGGGGGTTGTACGTAGCACGGACCGTGCCCGAGGTCTCTTCGGGTTACCGCCCACGGGGTCGCTCGGTGTTCGCCTGCGTCGACGGCGTCGGAGAGAATTCGGGCAAAAATCCCTTTGTTTTGGGCGCGCGGGAGAATCACCGCGCATTGTGCGTCAGACAGTTGTCGATGTCAGGCCGTATTCGGGATTCGGCCCAAATGTATCAGACATGATACAGGATGCTTATTGAGTCGGGTCACGCGCGAGGGGGCCAGGTCGAGAAGCGTCCGTAAGCGAACGGAGTGTGACCGTCAGCGCCGAGGCGTCGTTCTGTCCTGCATGCGAGGATGAGCAACGAGCGTGGCGCGATGTGGTCAATCTGGAGTGACCCATGTGCATCAAGTGTTCCGGTGCGCCGAGTTACCTGGGGCGTGGCCACGGCGCATCGGACAAGGGTGCATCCTGAGTCGCCGAGTCCCTGGTCAGCAGTGCCCGGTCTGCTCAGCGGCGGGACAGTCCGCGCAGGCCGGCCGCCACGAAGGGGCCGAGCCGAGCCCGCAGCGCCGAGACGTCCGAGGAGTTGCACAGGCCCCCTGAGAGCACGTCAAGACGCCCGGTCTCGGCGAGCGAGAGGGTCAGTGCACCGGTGAGGAAGTTGTAGCCCCAGTAGACGTCCTCAGGTGCGGCATTCGGGAGCGATTGCATGAGCGCCTCGATGAACGCCTTGACGGTGGTATTGAACGTCTTGCCCATGAGGCGTTTGCCCCATTCCGGGGAGTTGTTCACCTCGGCGAGCAGCGAGAAATAGCTGTGCCAGCCGGGATCGGCATGCTCGAGAAAATCCAGGATGGGATCAAAGAAGGCGTTCACCACCGCTTCAGTCGCTGGCGGCTCGGGCGCGGCCTGCCGGCGGACTTCGGCGAGCCGCCGGATACGCTCGGCATTGAGCATCGCGCCGCGACGTTCGATGACCGACTCGAACAGTCCCTGCTTGCCCCCGAAGTGGTAGTTCACCAGCGCGAGATCGACTCCGGCCTCGCGGGTGATCGTGCGCAGCGATGTGCCGTGATACCCCTTGCGTGCGAAGAGCTTTTCCGCGGCATCCAGCAATTTCTCTTTGGTCGTGCGCCTGGGTCGGGGCATCGCAAGTTCCAGTATGCAAACGAATATTTTACTCGGGTGAGTGGGGCAATAGAAAGACCCTGGGGAGCTGGCGCGCGGGTGTTCGGTGCAGGCCGTCGGGACGCTCTTGCATTTTCTGCCGGACCGTCATAAATTCAACGAACGTTGAAAAAAGTACAACGGGCGTTCAATACGCAACGTGAGCCGGCATTGGGGTGGCGGCAAACCGTAAAATAAGCAGGGGGTCTCATGGGTAACAGAGTGGTTCATGCGGTCGTCGTTTCCTGTCTCGCCGCCGCGGCGGCGCACGCGCAGATCGCGTGCGGACGTGGCGCGCAGGTCGGCACCGATCCGCCCGCACACGGCAGAGCTGCGCCACCGCAGTTGAAGACGATCGTCGTGACCGCACGGCTGCGGGCAGAGAATCTGCAGAACGTGCCGTTGACGGACACGGCCATCACCTCGAGTAAGTTGACGGATTGGCACGTCACTTCGCTGAGCGATCTCAATAGTTTCGTGCCGAACATGAAGATTTCGCAGGACCGTGCCACGAGCAGCACCATCAATGTCTACATCCGCGGCGTCGGGCAGTCCGACCCGCTGTGGGGCTTTGATCCTGCGGTCGGGGTCTATATCGATGATGTCTACATGGCGCGTCCGCAGGCGGCGTTGCTCGACGTCCTGGACGTCAAGCGGATCGAGGTTCTGAGCGGCCCGCAGGGGACGCTATACGGCAAGAACACGATTGCCGGTGCCATCAAGTATGTCACCCGCGGAGTCGTCGGCCCACGACGCTTGAGCGTGTCGGTGACGGGCGGGAATTACGGGGAAAATGACTATAAGCTGAGCTTCGCCACGCCGGTGGTGGACCATCATGTGTACTTTGGTGTGTCGCTCGGGGAGTTTCGCCACGGCGGCTATGGACATGTGGTCGCGCAGCCGGGCGTAGCGCCGAGCCCGTACAATTTCATCGGGCAAGACGTCTCGAACAAGAAGATCTTCGCCGGCCGTGCGCAGCTGACCCTGCTCTGGGGTGAGAGTTCCGAGCTGAAGCTGGTCGCGGACGATATTCTCGACAATT
>JAKBCE010000183.1 GCA_021808195.1 Pseudomonadota bacterium | reverse complement strand
GCTAGTTGGAGTGATCGGGCCGCCGGCCCCGGCCGTGGCGGTGACGGTGTACAGGGTCGGGGGCGGCGGAGCGCTCGGGGCGAACGTGGCGCTGACGGTGCAGTCGGCCGTCACGGGACCAGTGGTGTAGGTGGTGCCCGAGAGTGACCCTCCGCAGCCAGTGACGCTTTGGACGGCATAGCCGCTGTTTGCAGCCACGGTGAGCGATGTGGTCTTGCCGGACGTGACCGTTGCGCTCGTTGGAGTAATAGACCCTCCCGACCCGGCCGTGGCGGTGACGATATACGAGGTCGCGGTGCCACCGCCTCCGCCACCCCCTGAAGGCGATCCCGCATTGGCGGACGGCGACGTGCCCGAACCGCCCCCGCAACCGGCCAGTAAAAGTGAGGACAGAGCTGAAACTAGCACCGAGGAAGAGCTCGGATGATGGCGCACTGGCATGGAAACCCTGGGGCTACTTGTTTTGGCTTGAGTGTGATTCCGACCCCTCGAAAACGCGGTGATACCCCTCACGGTTTAAATCGCCTTGATCTTAGGTCCGCCCCACGAATTCACAGGACCCTGGTGGCGCTCAAATGTCCATGGAGTGGATAGACGGTTGCCGTCGCACCGACGCAACGGCGCGCGCCAGGTATCCGGACCCGCCGAAAAAAGACCTGGACGCCGGGCAAGACGTTGCAGAAATTTATCGTCGCCAATTTTGGCATCGAAGTGAAGGAACAATTGGAAATCATCGAGGCGATTAGCGACGCCGTCTCTGCTACGGTGCCACGGGTCCGTGAAGCTATGAACGCCCATCAAGGTTTCGATGACATCGGCAAGCGCATGCTCATCGCGTGGGATGAGGGCGTCTCCGGCCTGAGAGACAAGCGGATGTATGCCATGGGAGAATAGAAGCCCGGCGACGCCATGATCGGATTCTCAGCTCCGCCAAAAATGGACAATCCCAAGGCCGAGATTGGACGCTCTGAGCTGTTGGCGAGAAAGCACTGTTCCAAATAGGGGACGCCGGAGTTTCCTGGGGGATTGTTGCTGGGGTTGCGCAGGGCAAGCACGGTTGACCCGCTAATGTAACTGACGTTCAGGCTGAACAACGTCCGCACCACGGCTGCGGTGCTGGCGACGCCAACCCTGCTTTGGGTTTCGGTGGTGCGTCAACCGGAGATGCGCTCTTCAACAATCTCAGGTAGGCTCATGCGCCAGGGTAGGTGCAAATTGTCGGACGGCCGCGACTGTCCGCTGCCCATCGCCGCCAACGGGAGTTGATTCACATGAAATGCTGCCACATGAAATCCACGGTTGCGCTGCTCGCGTTGATGTCGCTGCCTGCGCTGGCTTGGGCCAATCCCCCTCCGACCCGATTGCAGCCGGGTTTGTGGCAGTTCCACTATCAGTCGACGACCGAAATGGAGGGACATGTCATTCCGGCCATCCATCAGAGTGTCCGGAAGTGCATCAAGGATACCAATCCGGCCAAGCTGCCATTGATGCCCAAGCTGCCGGCGAACATCAAGTGCACGGCGCCGACCCTGCAGAGCAGCGACAAGGGTTACCACGTCACCATCGCCTGCACGGCCAGCGAACCCAATGGCATGGTGACTCAGATGAACGAGGCGTTCGTGATCGCGCCGGGCAAAAACGGCAGCCAGATCACCATCGATGGTACCGTGCATCAGCGCATCACGGGCTCTCCCGTGCCCATCCCTCCCGTATTGGTGAAGATCTCTGCCACGGGTCAACGCGTCGGCATGTGCAAGGCCGCTAAGTAGTGAGCATGCTTCGCAGCTGCCGCGTCACGACCGACGCGGTGCACCTGGAATTGGGGTTCGTGACGACCTTCCGTTTGCCTGATCCCGTTGCAGGGCGTGCACGTTCTTCGTGGATGAATCCCTGTCTCAGTTCACGGGCCTTTGGCTCAGCTCTTGTCCCGAGCATGCGCATTTCACAGGCTGCTTCAGGATAGGGTGCGCGTGAGCGATTAGTCCAATAGGAGACCCCCGGCTTTGCCGGGGGTTGGTTACTGCGTGGCCTGACGGTAAGCCTGATCGCGCTGCTGACGAACCTCGTGATCGTCTGGTGGGCGGATCGCATCACAGGAACGCTGCGCCGCAACGTCGAGGTCTCCCGGTGGCTGCATAAGGGACTCGGGGTATTATTCATCGCACTCGGTCTGCGCATCGCCGCCGAGCGAATCTGAGCGCGTTGCGGCGCTGGAGTGCCGCGGGGTGAACGTCAGTGCACAACCGCGGGCGGCGCTTCCGGTCTGCGAATCACATGGTGAGCTGCGCATGCTCCCCGCGCGGTTGGCGGGGAGCATGCGTGCCGGTCAGAGTCACCGAACATTCGCGATGAGTGCCACGCACAGGATGATGCTGGCGGCCAGCACCACGGCGCGCCACCACGGTGCGAAGTACGGCTCCTGCGCCGGTCCGCTCACTGTCTTGCGACCATGGATCATTGCCGGAACCAGACGCTCTTTGCGCACCCAGCGATACACGGCGATGGCCGTCAGATGGATGGCAACCACGACCAGTAGCAGGTCGAAATTCGCGGCGTGCCAATGGGCGAAGCGGCGGCCCATGCTGTAAGAGATCCATCTCGAAAGCGGCCCGGAGGCAAAACCGTCGACATTGACGGCAAACAGGCCGAACGTGGTTTGAGTCAGCAGCAGACCGACCATGGCGAGAATGCTCAGTGCGCCGAGCGGATTGTGGCCGAGGGACGCTGTCCCTGTGTCGTCATGGCGTCCAAAAAGTTTGCGCACGTACCGAACCGTCGCCCTCGGCCCTCGCACGAATTGACTGAAACGGGAAGTCTCGGCGCCCCAGAACCCCCAAGCCAACCGGAACCACACCGCGGCAAGCATTCCGTAGCCTGCGAGCCGGTGCCATTGCATGTGATCGCTCTTTGCGGTCCACCAGCAGACCACGAACAGCGTCACGATTGACCAATGCGCAAGTCGGGTTGGCAGGTCCCAGACCCGGACCTGCCGGGCCGCCGTCAGGCGTTCCGCCACGGCGGACTACCACCAGCTGCCGTGGGCGCGGAACCGGCTGTGGCAACTGCCACAGGCGTGACCGAGTGCCCGCGCATTCATCATCAGAGCGCGCCGATCGTGGCGCGCGGCGGCCTGGGTCAGGCCCTGAGCCCGCATCAGCAGCACGTGAGCGGCTTGGGCGAATCCCAGCGGGTTTTTCCAGATGGCGGCGCTGGCCCGGGTCTTCACGCCATGACCCTGCCCGCTGCCGGGCGGAAACCAGCTCGGCAACTCCGAGGCCAGGCGTTCGAGCCTCTGTGCGTCGCTGCTTATTGCGGTCCAGTTCAAGCGCGATCTCCCGAACTGATCGCGCAGCGATTTGGCGGTTCGGCCCAGCATGCGGAAATGTTCCTGGCGAGCATGCACGATCTGGGGAAGCCCCGCGGCACTGGCGCTGCCGAGCGCGCCGAGGAGCATTGCGGCGCTGATCAGAACGACTCGAACGCGATCACTACTGTTCAGGATTTGGATGAAGCGCATGGTTCTCGACTTTCAATGGACACGATTAGGAAGAGAGCGGCAGCCCGGGTTGCGGAACCGGACCATTCAGTTCAACTCAGCAATCACCGGATCGTCGCCCGCGGCAATGCCGTCGAGCTCAGAGAGCGGATTCGGCTGCGTGCGGGAACGGGCCATAGAATACAGAACCCTCTGCTCGCATGAGGCGGATTCGTGCTGTGCCGCTGTCGGCGCAGACCGACATGGGCACGGCCATACGGTCTTCGCGGCGTCTGCTGGTCGCGCGCGCGCATGAGCAGGATCGGGAGTCGAGAGGGTCCACGGAACGGATTTCGGGAATCATTCGCAGAAGATGCCGTTTCGGTAGACACGATCGGGTGGCAGTTGGACCTCTGTGAAGCCCACGAGCTCGCCTTGCGCGAGCCATGAACTTCTCTGGCGTGCTCGGGGAAGGGCGTCGCCGTGGTATTGCTGCCGTGGGTCAGAGGGAAAGGCGCCGCATCGGTTCTTCCTCGGCGCGGCACGGGCGCGTCAGATGCGCGATGTGCGCGCTCAGTAGCGGTGACTCAGCAGCATCCTCACTGGACAATCCGGCGTCGCAGCATAGAGCGGATTTGTGACAGTCGTGAGTCACCGTTGCACAGTCGACGGGTGCGGATCCGACGGACGGCTGGTCGTGGTGGCGGGCTCCGCTCCGTGCCGGCAGCGCCCGAGCCCGAACGGTGTGCCGCGGGCGTACTAAGGACCGCACGGGAGCGTGTTCCAGGTACGTGATGCGGTGAGTGTGGCCCGCGACTGGGGACGTAATGCTCGGCACTCAAAAAACATGCAGGCATGCCAGGACGAGCAGGAACTCCACGCAGTCGCTGACGCTGTGGCCGATCATGGGCGCAATGATGCTTTGGGATTTCTCGAGCCAGTATGCATAGAGCACGGCGATCACAAACGCATAGATCTGTTGCCCCAACGCCAGGGGCCAGGAGACTACGAAGAAGCTGGTTGCGTGCAGCAGCGCGAAGATGATCGCGACGATGATGCCCGCCCAATTCATGGTGAAGCGGCCGAGACGCACTGTGCCGGGCAGCGTGACGGACAGGTACGTGACCAGCAACGCGCGGGTCGGAATTTCCTCCGTGGGTCCGACGTAGCCCTCGAAGGCAAGCCAGCGCCAGATGTCACCCCGGTGCAACGGGTAACCGGGTGGCCAGCCGGCATGCGCGAAGTTGTGCGACAGCAATTGCGGTGCGTAATCGACCAGCCACATCAGCACGCCGAACGCCGCACTGATCCACACTGCGAGCCCGATATACGTGCGTCCCCGAGGCCAGTGCAGTCCATAGTCTGCCGGAGCAAACCGGAATTTCAGAGCCGCGATGGTCATGAGTCCGAGGAGCAGCATGAAGGTGTGCTGCACGAAGACCCACTCCACGAGCGACTCTTTCGGCGTCGCGGTGTGGAAGACGCGCGCGGATAGCATCGCCAAGGCCCCGCCGCCGAATACGACGGCGATGCTCAGACCCACAGCCACAAGCA
>JAKBCE010000182.1 GCA_021808195.1 Pseudomonadota bacterium | reverse complement strand
TGAGGAGTCACTCCATGCAAAGGTCGCGTTTATGGTCTTTCGCGCTCGCCGCGGCGGCCGGGACGGTTGCGACGGTACTCACCTGCTCACCGGTCCAGGCCGCCGAGCAGGCGCTGCATCTGACGGTTGATCTGTCCGGCTACGCGCACAGCGTGGTTGCGCAGGCGCATCAGGGCGTTCCGCACGTGTTGTACTCCAACACGACGGCCGGCCGGATGGCGCAGAGCGCACAGCGGTTCGAGATGCGCGGGAACGGCCCCGGCGATTCGTCAGGGGACTGGCAGGAGAACAATAAGAGCACGCGCTATCCCGGCACTCTGGAGTACCACGGCGGACACACGGTTCAGAGCGCCACCGAGTACATGATCTACGTCGATACGACCACCAACGGGTCATGCAACTCCATTGCGTCGTGCTGGGGTGATCCGGCCGGCTTCCTGCACGATCTCGGTCGCAGCCAGATGATTCACATCACCGACCAGTATGTCCATGCCTATGACGGCGATCGGTACCGCGTGTTTCCGAAACCCATCATGGTGACGCTGAACGGCCTGACCCCCGGCACCGCGTTGTCGGATTTTCAGATGCAGGAAATCGTGTACGAGGTGACCACCACGTTGGGTCTGCCGACGGGCTTTCACGCCATCTACGATATTTTCCTGCCGCCGGGCCAGGATGAGTGCCAGCCGTCCGGGCAGTGCTACTCGCCGGACAATCCGAGCACCTTCAGCTATTGTGCCTACCACAATGCTTCGGTGTTCCCGAACTCGACCCTGGCGATCTACACGGTCGAACCGTACCAGGACGTGAGCGGCTGCTCGGTGCGGCCGAACACCGGCAACGGCCAGTTGGTGGACTCCACGAACAGTGTCCTGTCGCACGAGACGTTCGAGACCATCACCGACCCGAATACCTCGGGCAACTGGCCGACGGGCTGGTGGAACGAGGAGGCCAATGGCCTGTTCGGTCAGGAGATCGGTGACGAGTGCAGTTTCCTCGCCATCAATCCGCCGCCGCCGGCGGTGCCGGGTCCGACCACGACCGTGTATTTCGATCCGAGCCGGGTCGATCTGAACGGTCATGCGTACTGGATCCAGCCGGAGTACAACAACGCTGCGCACGCCTGCACCACCTATCCCAGCGGTGGGGACGGTTGGGGCAACGGCTGAGCGTTGTCTCGAGGCTGGTCTCGGGCGTGTCCGGGGGTGAATCCCGAGGCGAGCCCGCATAGATGATGATGATGTTTCGCGGGCGGGGCTCTTACGGGCCTCGCCCGCTCGTGTCTGTGACGGTGCTCGGGCGAAGATGCTCTGACGGGGCAGCCCAAAAAAAGAGAGCAGGGCCCGCGAGTGCTCACAGTCCCCCGTAGGCACTGATGGAAGCGAGGCTGGAAGCTCGTGTTCCCGTTGGTTCACGCCAGTTGTGCAGTATCGTGATGAGAAGTTCACGTCGACTTCGTATCAGGAGGCACAGCTGAATTCTCCGACGCCTATTAGACGTTGGTTCCCGCCGGTTGATGTTTCGCTCCAGAAGCTGATAGATACGCGCATGGCCGAACCGAAGACCTGCGGTCGAGCCTACCGGCTGCGCGGCTGCGCGGCTGCGCGGACATATCGGGGATTTGAGGCGTGATGCGCTGTACCGGGTGAGTGCGGCGCGGGCTGCCGAGGCCTGGATCCCGGTGCTCGAGGACCTCCAGGTGAAGGCTCTGGCACGCCAAGGACGCCGGGACTGTCGCCGCGCCATGGGCGATGTGGCGCTCGGGGAGCTGCGCCGGCAGATCCGCGACAAGGCGGCGTGGGCCGCACGGCACGTGATCGAGATCGATCGATGTTATCTGGGCGGCCGACGCGGCTTCGAGTGCGCGGCGGTGAAGGCCGCACTGGGTAGCGCGAAGCGATGGGAGGCCCCGCCTGCGCGGTTTGCCATGACCGCGATGAAGGCGCGGCGAAGAACATCCGGGGCGAGGGGTTGCGCCAACTCACCCCGCCTGCTCAGTCCCTACCGGGCAGGGGCCGGGAGGTGATGCACGGGCAGTGGCCCGCGCGGCGCAGCGCACACGGCAGGACTGCGATGGTGTGGGCTGGCGGAGTTCCGGTTGCGTGCGGAATGCGGTGTGCCAGCGCGCCCAATGAGCCGAGGAGCCGCCGCGACGGTCGCCATGCGCTGTGCGCGCGGGGGAGCTTAAAAAGCAAGGGCCTCCTTCCGCGGCTGCGGAAAGAGGCCCTGCTCAGGCGCAGGTCGCCTCAGGTATCAGTGATGACCGCCCTCATGACCGTCGTCCGCACCGTTGAGGAACGAGTAGATCAACGCCAGGCGCGCAACATTGATGGCACCGATGCCCGATCCATCGTCATACCCCGGGAGGCCGTGGTAGAACCAGTTGTCCCCTGCAGTGACGTCCATGAAAGGTGAGTTGCGGCCATAGCCGAGCTCGTTCTGCAAGGCATAGACCGTCGGGTTGAGCAGGCCGACGCGTCCGCCGGAGGCCTGATCGATCAGCGCGGTCATGCCATTGAGCTGCGGTGCAACAAAGCTCGTACCGCCGAAACCGGAGGCCGCGCACAGCGGATTGGCCGGTTCCGGGAAGTCCGTGCAGTCGATGACGATGTAGCCGGTCTCAGGATCGGCGTTGAGCGACAGATCCGGCACATTGCGACCAAGGAAATTTGCCGGCAGGTCGATCAGATCCGTGCCGCCGGTGGTGCTCGGCGGATTCGGGTACTGGTAGAGGCTCTGGCCCGGCTCGGTACGCTGCATGCCCATGGTCTGGCGCTGATAAGACGGCATATGCCAGAACGAGCTCACGCCGCCGCCGCCGCCGACCGGAAACAGATCGGCAGTCGTCAGACCGAGGCAGCTCCCCCAGGCGTTCAGCAGGTAGTCCCAGCCCCACACCTGCTGCTGGGCAATCGGAATGGCCGGGCAGCCGAGGTTCGCGATGCCGGGGATCGTGGCGTTGATGGTGAGGCCGCCTGCCGCCGTGATGGTCGGATCCGACGCCGGTGCATCAACGGAGAGTTGCTCGGAGTACTGCGGGATCGGCGCAATCTGCGAGTTGTTGATGTCGTACGCACCGGAATCGCCCGAAGCGGCGAAGTAAGACTGGCCCTGAGCGGCCCCTTCGAGCAGCGCCTGATCCATCGCGCGCAACTGTCCGGTGTAATCCGTTCCGCCGTTCAGTGCCGCAAAGTACAGCTCCTCGGGTTCGCCCCAGCTGATCGACACGGTGTCGGCACGGTTCATCGAGGCGGCCGTATAGAACAGATCGAGGAAGCCCTGGTTGGTGTTCGGTGCGATGTACACCTGAATGCGCGCATCGGGGGCGATGCCGCCGGACTGCTCGACGTCAAGCGACGTCTCATCGTCACCGGCATTGGCTGCGACCGGCGTGCCGCCGTCGACCATCACCTTCGAGACGCGGTTCTTCTTAACCTTCAGGCCGATGGCGTTCCAGTAGGCGTAGACATCCGCGCGGTTGAAGTTGGCGAGCGTCATGATGCCGATGGTCTGATGTCGGCCCGTGATGCCCTGGTGATACAGCGGGTTGATGTTGTAGAAATTGGCAACATCGCCCACGGTGTAATCGCCCGGTACGCCGCTCGCAGTGCCGTTGTGGGGCCACTGGATCGTCGGCGCGACCATTTTCTGGTAAATGCCGTGGCCGAGGTGCGCAATCATCGGTCGGAAGCTCGCCGGCTCATTGCTCAATCCCGGCACCGAAAGCACCATCTGGCCGAGATTTCCCGGGAGGGAGTATTTCCACGCCGGTCGGTAGAACGTCTTACCGTCGCGACGATACATGCGCTCTTGCGTGGAGAACGCTGCGTTCAGTTGCGCCGCCGTGCCACTGATCGTGATGTCGAGGTGATCGCGATAGATCTTGTCGACCGTGATTCCATAGGAATGCAGATAGTGTACGAGCTGGTGAATGCTCTTGTCCGACGGAGCAAACTGGTCGCGAAACTGCTCGACCGTCAGGAAGTGATGGAAATTTGGATCACCCGGGGTCGCTGTGGAGAGCACGTAATTCCTCAGCGCGTGCAGATTTGTCACGTTGAGGATGATCTGGCTCGTGATCTGGGTCGAAGAGGCCGCAGGTCCGGCGTCTTCGGCTTTGCGGCTGAAATCGCGGCCGGGCCGTGCAAGCGCCGTTGCCGGTGCTGCGGCGGCAATCGCGCACAGCGTTGATAGAGCCAATCGCGGAAGAGTTTGCTTAGCAAGCATCTGGATGCTCCCCAAAATGGGTGACGGCGACGCTCGCACGGTCCTCCGGCGCGGCAAGCGGGCGTCGCATGATGGATCCCTTACCGGATCCCCCTTGACATAACGTAGCCGATCCCCTGAACCATTTCACCGTGTTGGAAGGCGCTCCGCCGGGAGAGTCCTCCACGCCTTGGTTTAAATTTTTGTCTTTGGAGTTGTGGCCAATATATAGCAGAGGCGTCGGGGTAACGGCAAGAAATGTGACGCAGTCGATGGCGCGATGTCTTAGACAGTGCGCGCGATTGTGCGGTCCTCGGAGGTGCCGGCATCAAGATCTTCGCACTGCAGGCGGCGTCGAAGGATTTTACGCTTGCGGCCCGGCCCCGAACGGTGTGGGCCACAACCGCTTGTTTACGTTGCGATTCGGTGATGCGGCATGCAATTTGCTGTCACCGGGGAGTCCGGGCAGCAGGTCAGGAGAGGTGCGGCTGCCTGTGTGCTGTGCGTGCGCAGCGCGCCTCTAGCGCGCGACGAATGGCACGGCCTTGTAGGCGTGCGCGTCGAACGCGCCGCGCAGTGCATCGAATGCTTCGTGGGCAATCGGCGGCAGCGCCTCCAGCTGCGGGCGGGCAAAGTAGTAGCCCTGCAGCAGATGAATGCCGAGGTCGCGCAGACACAACGCCTCATCGAACGATTCGATGCCCTCGGCGATCACCGTGATGCCGAGCTGTGCGCACATCTGCGCGATGGAACGGGTGATGGTCCTGCGCACCCGGTCAGTGTGGATCTCGCGCGTCAACGCCATGTCGATCTTGACGATGTCGGGCTGAAACTGCG
>JAKBCE010000181.1 GCA_021808195.1 Pseudomonadota bacterium | reverse complement strand
CCGAGCGTGCGCAGCCCCAGGTGCAGCGAGCGCAGCAGCGGTGTGCCGTGCGGTGTGCCGAGCACGATCGCGCCGTTGCGGGTGATGGCCGGCTCGCTCGGCACCGGACGCCCCAGCATGCCGGAGAGCCCACGCTCCAGTTCCTCAGTCGCCGCACTCAGCGTCGGGGAACGCGCTCTACCCGGCACCAGCTCACTCGCCGAGCGGCGGTACCGATGCAGCCACGCACCGTGCACCGATACGTAGCGCAGCCAGATTCGGTAGCCGTCGTTGGCGTGCGCCGTGGCTGACAGGGCGGGCAGGGTGAGGAGGGCCGTGGCTCCGAGGACTGTTGCGCAGCGTCGTGCTGCCTGAATGAACTGCGACATGCGTCTCCCCGGCGATAAACGTGTGATTGCGTTGCAAAATGATACCGCTATCAGTACGCTCCGGGCAATGAAACCGAAGCAGCTGAGCGAGGCGACGCTGGCGCAGGTGAGAGCGGCGGTCGCTCGCCCGCGCTACGCGCGCGAAGCCTGTCGAGTGGGTTGGCTGCACTTTGGCCCCGGCGCGTTTCATCGCGCGCATCAGTCGTACTACGCCGATCGGCTGCTCGAGCAGGATCCGCGGTGGGCGATCAGCGCCGTCGCGTTGCACAGCAGTGCAGTTCGCGATGTCCTCGCGCCTCAGAATGACCTGTACTGTCTGGTCGAGCTGGCCGAAACGGCGCGACTGCGCGTGATCGGTGCGCTGCGCGAGATCCTCGTCGCTCCGCAGGAGCGGCCCGCCGTGTATGCGCGCCTGGAATCGCCAGAGACGCGTCTCGTGACGCTCACCGTCACAGAAAAAGGCTACTGTCTCGACGGCGACGGGCGACTTGACCTCGAGCACCCGGACATTGCGCATGATCTGCGGGCCGGTGATGCGGTGCGCAGCGTCATCGGCTTTCTTGCCGAAGGGCTGCGGCGACGGCGTACGCGCGGTACGGCTCCGTTTGCTGTGGTCAGCTGCGACAATCTGCCCGACAACGGACCGACGCTGCGTGCGGCGGTCACGGCCTTCGCTGCCGAGCATGATCCTGAGCTCGCGCGCTGGATCGAGCAGGAAGTATCGTTTCCGCGGACCATGGTCGACAGCATCACGCCGGCTACCGATGCGGACCTGATCGCGCGCGTCGCCGCCGAGAGCGGCTTGTACGACGCCTGGCCGGTGCAGCGCGAGCAGTTCACGCAGTGGGTGATCGAGGATGTCCCGGCGGTGCGGGTCGCGGACTGGGCTGCGGTCGGCGTGACGCTGACTCGGGACGTCACGCTCTATGATCGTGCCAAGCTCAGAGTAGTCAACGGCGCGCATTCGGCGCTGGCCTACCTCGGACTCTTGCGCGGCCACGCCACGGTGGCCGAGGCGATGCGCGATCCGCAGGTTGCGCGCTATGTGGAGCAGCTGTTGCGCGAAGAAGTTGCGCCTGGCCTGCCCGCAAGTGAGTCGCTCGACATCGGGTCCTACATCGAGGCGACGCTCGAGCGTTTTCGAGCCCCAAGCGTCAGACATCAGCTCGCGCAGATTGCCTGGGACGGCTCGAAGAAACTTCCGGTGCGTCTGCTGCCGAGCGTCACCGATGCCATGACTGCCGGGCGCTCCTGGGAACGACTCGCCCTGGCGCTCGCGGCGTGGATGCGCTTCGTGATCGGGCGGGCACGTGCCGGCGGAGCACTCACCGATCCGCATGCCGAGCGATTGCTCGCCATCGGCCGGGCTTGTACCGATCAGCCGCAGCAGGACGTCGCCCGTTTCCTCGGACTGGAGGACATTTTCCCGCCGGCCCTAGCGGGGGCGGTGGCATTCACGACCGCAGTCGTGGCTGCGTACCGCGGGCTGGGCGCCAACGGTTCACTGCCGGAATAGGCGCGCACATAGAGGGCCGCCGGGTCGCGAGCAGGGTCGCAGCCTGCACCGATGCCTCGGCAGCGGCAGTTGACGCTCCCCGAGGCGCGCGCCTAACGGGCCTTCGCGCGCGACCCGGACGGTGGGCGATCGGTACCATGCCCGACGAATCAAGATGATGACAGGGGGGCGGATGAAACAGGTACGTCAATGGGCTGTATGGGTGGCGCTGGCCCTCGGTGTGCTGGTTGCGCCGGGCGCGCGAGCCGAGCCGCTTCCGCGACTGATCAGCGCGCACGGCCGCTACGAACTCAAGGTCGACGGCAAGCCGTACCTGGTGCTCGGCGCGCAGGTGAACAATTCCAGCAATTACCGCTCGATGCTGCCGCAGGTATGGCCGGCGATGCGTGCGATTGACGCCAATACCATCTTCATGCCCATCGCCTGGGAGCAGCTCGAGCCGCGCGAGGGGCAGTTCGATTTCTCGTTTCTCGACCATTTCCTGCGCGCGGCGCGCCGGCATCACCTGCATGCGATCCTGCTCTGGTTCGGGACGTGGAAAAACGGCGGCCCGGGATACACCCCGGCGTGGGTAAAACTCGATAACAGCCGCTTTCCCCGGGTCGTGAATCGCGACGGTGATCCGATGCCCTCGTTGTCCCCGCTCGCCCATGCGACGCTTGCTGCGGACCGGCGCGCATTCGTGGCGTTGATGCGTCACCTGAAGGCGATCGATCCGCAGCACACCGTGATCATGGTACAGGTCGAGAACGAGACCGGAACGTACGGGTGCGTACGGGACTATTCGGCGCGCGCCGATCGGCTGTTCGACGGGCCGGTGCCGCGGCGCCTGAGGCGAGCGCTGCACCTCGGACCGGGCACTTGGCGCGCGCTGTTCGGATCGAAAGCAGGGGAGTTCTTTCATGCCTGGAACATCGGTCGCTTCGTCGAGAAGGTCGCCGCCGCAGGCCAGGCGGTCGATCCGCTTCCGATGTATGTCAATGCCGCGTTGCGCGACCCGCTCCACCCTGGCCCGCCGATCACTTACGAGAGCGGTGGTCCGACCGATGACGCGCTCGGGGTGTGGAAGGCAGCAGCGCCGGACATCGCGCTGATCGGACCAGACATTTACATGCCCGACTCGGCGCGTTACTTGAGGGTTCTGCAGCTGTATCACCGTTCCGACAACGCCTTGTTCGTGGCCGAGACCGGCAATGCTGCGCCGTATGCCCGTTACCTCTTCGCCGCCCTTGGGCATCAGGCGATCGGCTTCGATCCGTTCGGCATTGATTTCACCGGGTATGTCAACTATCCGCTGGGTGCGCGCGTGGTCGACGCCGCGACCCTCGCGCCGTTTGCGCTGGAATACCGACTGGTGCGGCCGATGCAGTCGCTGCTGGCGAGGCTGAGTTTCGCCGGCCGGCTGCATGGGGTTGCGGAACTCGACGATGAGCGGCCACAGACCTTAGAGCTAGGACGCTGGCAGGTCAAAGTGACCTACAACATGCCGATGTTCGGCACGACCCCCTTTGTACGCCGAATGAAGCCCGTCGGCGGTGCATTGATCGCCCAGCTGGGGCCGGATGAGTTTCTGGTCACCGGTATCCACGCTCGCGTCAGCTTTTCCCTGGCACGCCCGCGTCGCGGGGAGCGCGTGCAATACGTCCGAGTCGTCCAAGGTCGCTATCACGACGGCGTGTGGAATTTCATACGTATCTGGAATGGCGATCAGACCGATTGGGGCCTGAATTTCACCGCTCTCCAACAGGTGCTGCACGTGCACCTGGCAACTTACTGAACCCGAGGAGCGACCGATGGCACATGACTACTTCACTGCGTTTCGCCGGATGGCGAGCCGCGGCGTTCTGGGGTGGATGATGTTCGCTGCACTGCTCCTGCCGGGTGCTGCGCGTGCGGGCGGGGCAGTCGAGCGCATTGCGGGTGGAATCATCGTCACGCCGATTGCCGGGGCGGCGCGGCGTGTGCGGCTGGTGGTTGTCGGGCCGAAGATCATCCGGGTGACGGCGTTCCCGAGCGCAGACCTGTCGCTGCCGAGGAGCCTCATGGCGGTTCGTACTCTCGGCCCGGGCGCGCCGTTCACCGTTCGCCAGAGCGGCAACACCGTAGCCCTCAGCACTGCGGACCTGACTGCGCAGGTTCGCCTCGGTGACGGTCAGGTCATCTTTCGCAACGCGCACGGCCGGGTGATCTCACGCGAGCTGCCGGGTGGCAGCCGCTTCAAACCTGTGACGATCGACGGCGATTCATATTTTGAGATCCGTCAGCAGTTCGAATCGACTCCCGGTGAGGCCTTCTATGGACTCGGGCAGCATCAGACTGGCCTCATCGATTACAAAGGCCGAAGTCTCACGCTCGCTCAGCACAACATGAATGTGGTCGTGCCGTTCGTCGTGTCCAGCCGCGATTACGGCATACTCTGGGACAATACCTCAATCACGCGGTTCGGCAACCCACGCCCATGGCAACAGCTCTCCAAGAGTCTGATTCTCTACAATGATCACGGCCGGCGTGGCGGGCTCACGGCCCGCTACTACGTGCACGGCAAGCTGATGCTCGAGCGCACCGAGCGCAATATCGACTATCAATATTTGACCTGGCACGCGCACTATCCGCATTCATTTCCAAAGGCGCTCGTCAAGCTGCCGCACGTGAAAGTCGTGTGGACGGGGCAGATCGAGGCGCGCAGCAGCGGGCTGCACACCTTCAGCCTCTACGGCAGTGATTATCAACAGCTGTGGATCGATGGGCATGAGGTCATCGATGCCTGGCGGCAGAACTGGAACCCCTGGTACCGAAATTTCCGCTTGCGCCTGCAAGCGGGTCAACGGGTTCCGATCCGGCTGGTGTGGCGCCGCGAGGGCGGGTACATCACGCTGCTGCACCGTCCGCCGCGCCCGGCGGCGGTGCGCCGCCGGCTCTCGCTGTACTCGCAAGCCGGACGGGCCATCGATTACTACTTCATCCATGGAGCGAACCTGGATCAGGTCATTGCCGGATACCGTTACGTCACTGGCCGGGCCGTGCTGCTGCCTCGCTGGGCATACGGATTCTGGCAGAGCCGGGATCATTATAAATCGGAGCGGCAACTGCTCGGCGTGGTGCAGAAGTACCGCGCGATCGGCATTCCGCTCGATAACATCGTGCAGGATTGGCGCTATTGGAGCGATGATGCCTGGGGCTC
>JAKBCE010000180.1 GCA_021808195.1 Pseudomonadota bacterium | reverse complement strand
GTGCCGTCTTCGCCCATGGTGCCGTGCAGCACCGGAAAGATGACGTCGATGGCAGCGGCGGTTTCGTGGGCGAAGACCGTCTCTTTGCTGACCAGCGGGCCGTTCTCGATACGCACCAGGCGCGGATCGCGCGCGCTCTCGAGCAGCCGCGCGGCATCCTGGCGCAGCCACCGGCCCTGCCGGTCGATGCCGATCAGCACCGGCTCGAAGTGCTGCGGATCGAGCGCCGCGAGCACGTTGCGGGCCGACAGAATGGAGATCTCATGTTCGGCGGATTGGCCGCCGAACAGAAGTGCGACGCGAAGCTTCGCTGGGTGGGTCATGCGTGGATCGTGACGGATATGGGTGTGATAGGGATGCGGCCGCGGCGCGGGGTCGCGGCGCGCAGGTTGCACGCCAAGAATAGCCGAAGCGCGCGTCGGCGGCGTGTGGTGCGGCTCAGAGCTTGAACGTCGAGAGCAGCAGGCTGGTCTCGGTGCTGGAGACTCCCGGGGTGCGGCTGACGCGTGCCAGGACGCGGTCGAAGGAGGCGAGCGAGTCGGCACGCAGCTCTGCCACCAGATCCCAGCGCCCGTTCGTGCTGTAGAGGCTGGCGACGGCTGGATCGCCGCGCAGCGTCTTGACCACCGCGTCGACCTGGTTGCCCTCCGCGGCGATGGTCATGAAGGCGCGGATCTGCTCTTCCTGCACATCCGGCTTCAGCCGCACCGTATAGCCGATGATCGTGCCGTCGGCTTCCAGCTTGTTCATGCGGTTCTGCACCGTGCCGCGCGCGACGCCGAGCTGCTGGGCGAGCGAAGCAATTGAGGTGCGTGCATGGGCGCGCAGCAGCGAGACGAGGCGGTGATCGAGATCGTCCATTGGAGGCTCCCGGCGGCGAGACTGGCCTCTGAGTCTATCAAAATGAATCATCAGAGTGTCATTTTGATCAATGGAGGCCGCAGTTTTGGTAGTTTTCTGGCTATTCTTTAGCTGCGCGGGCGTGGATCATGGTCTCCCGGCTGGCGCATCCCTGGCGCGCCGGGCACTGACAGGAGAGAGACCATGGTCGATTTCATCGGCACTCGTCGAGTCCAAGAGCTCGTGCGGGACCTCGGTACAGCGGCGTTCATCGCCGGGATGGCGCGCGAAATCGAGGCGGATTACCGTCGCTGGAGCGTGTTCGAAAAGTCCCCGCGGCACGCGATCCATTCGGACGTCGGGGTCATCGAGCTGATGCCCGCATCCGACGGCCGTCAGTACGCATTCAAGTACGTCAACGGCCACCCCAAGAACACGGCCAAAGGCCTGCTGACCGTGATGGCGTTCGGTATGCTCGCCGACGTCGAAACCGGATACCCGCTGGCGCTCGCGGAAATGACGCTGACGACGGCGCTGCGCACGGCGGCGACTTCGGTCGTGGCGGCGCGCGCGCTTGCGCGCAGCGACAGCCGGGTCATGGCGCTGATCGGCAACGGCTCGCAGTCGGAATTCCAGGCCATTGCATTCCACGACCAGCTGGGCGTGCGCGAACTGCGGCTCTATGACGTCGATCCGCAGGCCACTGACAAGCTGGTCGCAAACCTCAGCCGCACCCGTCTGCCCGGACTGCGCGTGGTGCGCTGCCGCTCGGCGGCCGAGGCGTGCGTCGGGGCGGACATCGTCACCACGATCACCGCCGACAAGCGCAACGCGACGATCCTCACCCCCGATATGATCGCGCCGGGCATGCACCTGAATGCGGTGGGCGGGGATTGCCCGGGCAAGACTGAGCTGCATGCCGACATTCTGCGGCGCGCCGATGCGCGGGTCGTGGTCGAGTTCGAGCCGCAATCGCGTATCGAGGGCGAAATCCAGCAGATGCCGGCGGATTTTCCGGTGACGGAACTCGCTGCCGTGCTGAGCGAGGGCCGCGGCGGGCGTACCGGCGAGCGCGACGTGACGATCTTCGACTCGGTCGGCTTTGCGCTCGAGGACTTTGCGGCGCTGCGCTACGTGCATCAGCTGCACCGCGAACGGCGGGGCACGCACGCCACCATCGATCTGATCCCCGACCTTGCTGACCCGAAGGACCTCTACGCCATGATCGCCCCGCCGCGCATCGCGCGTGAGACGGTTGGCGAGCTCGCTGAGGCGGTGAGCGCATGAGTGCGCCGCGGCGCACCGTCGCGCTGATCGGCGCACCGACCGACGTGGGTGCCGCGGAGCTCGGCGCCTCGATGGGCCCGGAGGCAATGCGGGTCGCCGGCGTGCGTGCCGCGCTCGAGGCACGCGGGCTGGACGTGCTCGACCGCGGCAATCTCGCCGGACCGGGCAACCGCGGCGAGGCGGCGCGCGACGGTTTCCGCAATCTGCCCGCAGTGGTGGCTTGGAACGAGCTGGTGCACCACGCGGTATACGGCGCGCTCGGCGAGGGGCACCTGCCGATCATGCTCGGCGGCGATCACTCGCTCGCGGTCGGCTCGATCAGCGCAGTGGCGCGGCATTGCCGCGACACCCATCAGAAGCTGCGCGTGCTGTGGCTGGATGCGCACGCGGATTTCAACACCGGGGAGCTCTCCCCGAGCGGCAATCTGCATGGCATGCCGCTCGCCTGCCTGTGCGGTCTGGGCCCGCGGGTGCTCACCGGCCTCGGCGGGCAGAGCCCGGCCATCCATCCGCAGTGGATCCGGCAGATCGGCATCCGCAGCGTCGATGAGGGCGAGCGCCGCCTCGTGCACGAGCTCGCCGTGGAGGTGTTCGACATGCGCTACATCGATGAGATGGGCATGCGCGCCACCATGGAGCAGGCGTTGAGCGGCATCGACGCCGACACCCATCTGCACGTGAGCTTCGATGTGGATTTTCTCGATCCGGACATCGCCCCGGGCGTCGGGACGACCGTGCCGGGCGGTCCGACGTACCGCGAAGCGCAGCTGTGCATGGAAATGATTGCCGATACCCGCCGCGTCGGCTCACTCGACGTGGTGGAGCTCAATCCGGCGCTCGATGAACACAACCGCACTGCGAAGATCGCCGTCGATCTGCTCGAGTCGCTGTTTGGCAAGAGCACCCTGGTGCGCCGTCAGCATCCGGGCCGTCCGCTCGATGTGGTCGGTTCGCGCAGCGGCACGGTCTGAGCGTGCCGGACGCGCAGTGGCGTGCCGCCGCTGCGCGGCTCATTCCGCCGCTGCGCGGCAATGCTCGCGGATGAATTCTTCGTGCGTCGGAAGCGTCGCGGTGCAGCTGGCCATGACGGCGCGGACGTCATCGAGCGCCGCCTGCGGGTTCGGGCCGACGCTGTCGGCGAACGGATCGTAGCCGGCGCTCTGGGCGCCTTGCCCGATGAGCATGTGAAACCAGCTCTGCACCGAGAACAGCTCGTTCTCGTCGCGCATCAACCGGCCGTAATTGGCAAACAGCTCGAGCCGCTCGCGCAAGCTGTCGGGCAGATCCGTGGCCCGACAGTGTGCCCAAAACGGCCCCTCCCGCTCGGTGAAGTGATAGTGCGCGACCAGGAAGTCGCGCGCCCGCTCGTAGTCGAAGGCGAGCTGGCGGTTGTACTCCTCGATGTCCCGGGGGTGGAAGTTCCGGTCGGGAAAGAGCTTCAGCAGCACGAACAGGCCGCGCTGGATGAGGTGGATGCCGGTGGACTCGAGCGGCTCGAGAAATCCGGCCGAAAGCCCGATGGCCACGCAGTTGCGGTTCCAGCTCTTGCGGCGCCGGCCGGTCGTGAAGCGCAGCCGCAGCGGCTCGCGCAGCGGTCGGCCCTCGAGGCTGCCGAGCAGGGCCGCTTCGGCCGCATCGTCGTCCATGAACTGACTGCTGTAGACGTAGCCGTTGCCCACCCGGTTCTGCAGAGGAATGCGCCATTGCCAGCCGACCTCGCGCGCCGTGGCGAGCGTGTGCGAGGACAGCGGTCCGCTGCGCTCGCACGCCACGGCAATGGCCCGATCGCACGGCAGCCAGTGCGTCCAATCCTCGTATCCGGTCTTCAACGCCCCTTCGATCAGCAGGCCACGAAACCCAGTGCAGTCGATGTACAGATCGGCACTGATGCGCTCGCCGCTCTCGAGCGTGAGTGACTCGATGAACCCGTCCTCGCCACGCAGCTCGACGCTGCGCACTTTGCCTTCGGTCCGGCGCACGCCACGCGTCTCGGCATAGCCGCGCAGGTACGCGGCGAAGCGCTTCGCATCCAGGTGCAGCGCGTACACGATGCTCGCGAGCGGCGAATGCTGCCGGGGTATGGGCCGCGCGAAGCGTGCTTGCCGCGCCGCCATCGCCTGCAGCGAGTAGACGTCGAGCGGCGCCGCCGTCCCGGCATGCGCACACCGGTGCCAGTACGTGTAGAAGGGCACCCCGCGAAGCGGGGCGCCCGTGGGCCCGAATGGGTGGATGTAACTGTGACCGGCCCGCCGCCAGTCCTTGAACTCGATGCCGAGTTTGAAGGTCGCCTGCGTCTTGCGGATCAGCTCGTTCTCGTCGATTCCGTGCGTACGGAGGTATTCAATGATCGGCGGGATAGTCGCCTCACCGACGCCCACCGTGCCGATCTCCTCGGACTCGATGACCCGGATACTACCGTTGAGATGCGGAAAGGACTGCGAGAGTGTCGCCGCGGCCATCCAGCCGGCGGTTCCCCCGCCGACGATGGCCACGCTGCGAATGGGTTGATTGCTCACTCATGTAGTTTAGTACTTGCAGTGCCGCGCGATAAGGCTCTCGGCGAGCTCCTGCTTGCCCGAGCGCACCGTGGGCTGGAAGTCCGAGGTGATCGCCAGGTCCGCGAGCGCCGCCAGATCGAGCGAGCCGCTCTCGATGCGCTGACCGAGCGGCCCTTCCCACCCCTGGTAGCGGGTCTTCTTCAGATCGGCGAGCTTGCGCTCGGCAACGACGCCGGCAGCACCGAGCAGTGCGCGTGCCAGCGTGTCGATGCCGCCGATGTGTGCGAGGAACAGATCGGCCGGATCGACCGACTGGCGGCGCAGCTTGGCGTCGAAGTTGAATCCGCCGGTGGTGAAGCCGCCGCTCTCGAGCAGCGGCACGAACGCCGGGACGAGCTCCTGCGCATTGTTCGGGAACTGGTCGGTGTCCCAGCCGTTGCGGGCATCGCCGCGGTTGATGTCGATCGAG
>JAKBCE010000179.1 GCA_021808195.1 Pseudomonadota bacterium | reverse complement strand
GCGACAGATGCGCCCCGAGCGTCTGGAAGATGCGGCTGACGTTCGCATTCTGCAGTCCGAAGGCGAACTGGATGCCCAGAAAGCCGACCGACATGTTGAGAATCTGCCGGACCGACAACTCCGGCTTGCTGCTCACCGCGACGGCCTCGGCGGCAGCGGCGCAATCCGCAGCGTGAAGATGTCCGCCGCATTGAGCGGCCCCGATGCCCCGCCCGCCCCGCCCGTGTAGTACGCGAAGTGCGCCAGATCGCTCATGTTGAACCCGCCGGCGAGTTGGAACGTGCAGCGCTCGCCACCGTGCGCCTCGAAGCGCACCACGGTCGAGGCCTGCACGCCGTGGCTCTGGGGCATGACCAGCGTACCGCGCTGCGTTGCGGCGGTGCCGCACTGCACGAGCAGTTGGCGCACGGCGGCGGTGATGCCGGTGCTGATGGGGCCATGGGCATTATCGTAATCCACCCAGGCGAGATACGCGCCGCGGGCCGGGGCGGTCCAATGCCGCGGCCAGGCCGTTCCGACCGCGCTCACCGGACCGACGCAGCGCGAGCGGCTGTGCAGCGACTGCAATCCACCGGCCAGTGCGGTGACGCTGAAGCACTCCAGTCCCGCGCGCTGGGTCAGCAGGAGAGGTCCGGAAATCGACCCGACACGCCGTCCGTTGCGGTAGAGGATGCCCGCGACGGATGAGCGGATGCGCCAATGCGTGCCCACCGCCGTGACGCGCGGGGCTGGCGGCGTCGCCGGAAGATACATCGGCGCCTTCAGCCTGAGCGGTACCGGTGCGGCACTGCGACCGACGAGGTGTACCCGGGTCACGGCGCCGCGGGTGCGCATCGAGCCCGCGACCAGCAGCGTCCCGGTGATCTGCGCCGGACGCTCGAGCTCGATGTGCCGCGCACCGAGATCGAGCTCGATGCTGCGCCGGGCACCGAACAGCATCGGGACCAGCGCAACCGGCACCTCCGGATGCACGACGCCATCGTCACGGACGCCGAACACGCCGCGGATGACCATATCGAGGTAGCCGGCGACTGACCAGAGCTGGCGGCGCGAGTCGACCACGGGCCCGCCGAGCTTGCCGGGCACATGGGTCGACTGCTCGAGCAGCGAGAAGTTCTCCATGTTCGAACCCGAGAGAGCCGCGCCGCGCATCAGCGAGCGCACTTCGCGCGTGATGAGCGCGCCGTCCTCGACACGTCGCGCTGCACGCAGCGTGAAATCGCTCACGAACGGCCAGATCGCCCGATTGTGATAGATCGGCTGATCGCGCCGCTCGGGCCAGATGACGGGACTGCCGGCCGGCCAGATCGGGTAGCGCTCGAGCACACGGCGTGCCCGCGCCGGCGGCGCGACGCCGCTGGTGATCGCCAGATCGAGCCCGAGCAGATCATAGGCGTCGTACGGAGCGGGCCGGACGCGCCCGCCGATGTAGCTCATGTAGAGACCGGCCTTGGGCTGCCAGAACCACCGGTTGATCGCACGCTTCAACCGCTCGGCCTGTGCGGCATAACGCTGCGCGAGCGCACTTTGGGCATGCTGACGCGCCATGGACGCCGCGAGGCGCAATGCATCGTAATGCAGCACGTTGGTGGACAGCGAAAATGACTGCGCGATGAATACGACGTTGTGCGCGGTCCATTCCGGGTAGGTCTGCTGACGCCAGTCGAGAAACGAGGTCTCGCCGCGATACAGCCCGACGCGACGATCGAACGTGTAGCGGCGGTCCTGAGCGAGGGTGTCGCGCACCGCCCGGTAGACCGTCGCGGCAAACCGCCGGTTCCCGAGCAGGTGCTGAGCACCGAGGAACCAGACGATCCGATCGGTGCTGATCGGCCAGCTGCCGCCCGACCCGGTGTCCTGCATCACATACTGGCCGGGCCGCACGCCAGGGGTGCGCACCGCCGAGAGCTTGAACAACAGTGAGGTCCTGGCGCGTCGCGGATCGAATCGCCACAAGGCCAGATCCGTCGAATACGACAGGTCGCGCGTCCACGCGAACGGCCAGTCCTTCCCGGCGATGAAGCAGCGGCAGGGAATGGGTTTGCCGTGATTGAAGGCCGGATCCTCGATGGCGCGCACCGAGTCCTTGCGCAGATCCGCCTGCGCCATGGCGAACAGCGCATCGAACAGCGGGCTCGCCGTGTGCGTGCGGAACCGCTGCGGGAGAATCCTGCGGGTGCCCGGCGCGGCATGCAGCACGAAGACCCCGCCTGGAAGCCGATCGACCCGGGCCTCGCGGCCCTGCCAGGTGAGCGAGCGGTGCCAATTGCCTGCGACGGCCGACCCGCCTGCCGCCATGGCCATCGCCGCCGTCAGCGCGATCAGCGCACGACGCCCCCCTGCATTGCGGTTCCGCACACTCACGTTCGGGTTCATTGTTCGAGTATCACTCCGGAGTCGGCCGGGACGCTCACCCTCACGGCGCCCTGCTCGACAGTGTAAACCCCGCCGGCGAGCAGGTCGCGCACCGTCGACCCATTGGTCATGCTGAGCTCGCCGACCGGCACCGTGACGCTCTGCGGGCCGGCGCTCGCATTCAGCACCACGGCAATGCGGTGATTCGCATCGAAGCGGCCATAGGCATAGACGTCATCGGCGTCATCTGCGATCAGCGTCATGAACGAACCGGTCCGCAGCGCCGGATACGTGTCGCGAATCGAGATCAGCTGATGCGCGAGCGCCACGGGCGGATCCGAGAGCGTGGCCTTCGACCAGTCGAAGGTGCGCCGATTGTCCGGGTCATTGGCACCTTGCATGCCGTACTCGTCGCCATAGTAAATGGTCGGCGTTCCGACGTACGTGAACTGGAAAATCATCGCGAGTTCCGTCTTCGCCAGATTGTCGCCGCAGCGGGTCGTGAAGCGCGGAGTATCGTGCGTCCCGAGCTCGTTGGTCATCGTCTCCTGGACGTTCACCGGCAGATCCGCGCGCGCGTTGCGAAGTGCTGCATCGAACTCGGTCACATCTAGCGTCGCCGGTTTGCCGCTCTCATCCACGCCGCACAGCCACTGCGAGAGCGGATCGGTGAACCCGTTGTAGTTCATCGCACCATCCCATTCGTGACCGCCGTCGAGCCACGGCGCCGGATCGCCCCAGAACTCTCCGAGGATTTCGGCGTTCGGATTGGCCGACAGCACCGCCGTGCGCAATTCGCGCATGATTTGATGATTGGTGGCATCGGAGCCGCTATTGCCGTCGGCATCGAGCATCTGTGCCGTATCGAGCCGCCAGCCGTCGATACCATAGGGTGGTTTGAGGTAGGTCTGCACGACCGAGGTGGGGCTGGCATAGATCTGCGCGCGCACCGGCGACCCGGTAGCTCCGTAATTGAGCTTCGGCATGGTGGGAACCATGTCCAGGAAGCTCGAGTACTGATTCGGCCACGACTGGAACGTGTACCACGAATAATACGGGCTCGATTGTGACTGGTAGGCACCGGTCACCGAACAGGTCAAGGTGCCGTAGGTCTCCTTGCCGAACCAGCAATTGGAGTCCCCGGTGTGGTTGAACACCCCGTCGAGGATGAGGTAACCGGCCGGACCGTTCGTGCTGGAGTGCACATCCTGGATGAGCTGCTGGAGTTGCGCATTGCTGCCGAACGCCGGATCGACCTTGTAATAGTCGGCCGTATCGTATTTGTGGTTGGTCGGCGACTCGAAAATCGGCGTCAGGTAGATGATGTCTGCGCCCAGGGTCTGCTTGATGTAACTGAGCTTCTGTTCAATGCCGGCAAGGTCGCCGCCGAAGAACACTTCACCGTTGCACCCCGGCACCGTCGCATAGACGCTCGTGCCCCAGGCGTGCTGCTCCGTGGTGCATCCGGCGAATGTGTACTGGCCACTGGTGACATCGTTGGACGGATTACCGTCGAAGAACCGGTCGACGAATATTTCGTACATCACGCCGTTTTTCATCCAATCCGGCGTCTTGAACCCCGGAATGACGAAGAAGTCCCCTACTACGGGCTGGGTCACACTCGGACCCTCGGCGTTGTACCAGACGGTCTGAAGACCATTGCCGACCTCGAATCGATAGTATTTCTCCGATCCGCTTGCCGGGATCGTCCCCTGCCAGTCATCGAAGCGGCCGGTCGGATCCTCGGACGTGACCTGCATCGCAACGTAGTGGAACGCACCGTCTGCCGTATCGTAGTACTCGAGATTCGCGCTAGTGACGTTCGCGTGCGCCGTTCGCAGCGTGACGGTAACTGGGTCCGTGGCGCTCGGCTCCGCGTCACTGTCGAACATCGGACCCTGGTCTGAAAACAGCGCCGCGGTGTCGATCGGCGCCGTCGCGCCGCCGAGGTCGGCGGTTGCAGTGCTCGATCCCGTCGCGACGGGTGCCGAAGCGCCGCCGCACGCCGCGAGTGCGCAACTCATTCCCACAGCCACCCATGCTGCAACATGCCGTCGCCAGGCCGATCTTCGCTCTGTCATCTGTCTGCCTTTCATGCCGTGTCAGCCGCTCATTCACGCAGCGAAAATGCGGCGTGATACGCGGGGCTCCCGAGGGTCGTGTTGAAGATGCTGCTGCGATCCCCCCCCCCGACGTTGGCCATCCGTCGGCTCTCCCTCCCGGTCGTCATGGTCGGGCACGTGCCGCTCTGCGGCGACTCACTACCGGTGAATCCGGATTTCCCTGCCCCCGCGCCTGACCGGACCCCCGATTCGGCCGCGCGGGACGATTCATATGGTCAATTACCGCCTCCCGCTAGCGGGCTGAGGTATCGACGCGCACACGGTATGATTTGCCGGCCGGCAGCGCGATGTAGGTGAGCGCAGCCGCAGCGTTGCGGCCACTCGCCCAGCAGGCCGAACTGCAGCCGTTGAGCGCGGCGAGACTGGCCGCCCGCTGCAAGGCGTGGCCGTCGATCTCGACCGAGCGACCCTTCACCCGGTGCAGCACGAACAGATAGCGACGCAGCGCGGGTGTGTAGTGGCCGCGTACGGCGCCGAGCGTCAGCTGCACGGTGGCGGCGCGGCGCTCGATCTGGATGCGCTGCAGGAAGTACTGCCCGTGCTGGTAGGCATAGGTCTCGCCGTTGTCGTCGTAGTAGTCAAAGTGCGTGGCGCGACGGGCGGGGAAGACCTCGACGGTGAGAGTGCGCACCGGATG